>QHZE01000143.1 GCA_003225335.1 Acidobacteriota bacterium | reverse complement strand
CGACGAGCACAGAACACGCCGGCGCAAAACGGGCCGCGAAGGAAGGCCTCTCTCGCAGCTTCCAGATCAATGGGAGGACCGTCGCGGCGATTGCGATCTGGCCTAACTCGACTCCGAGATTGAAGGACAGCAGCGGAATTACGACGCCCCCTCCGCTCGATCCGATGCCCATTTCCCGCAGAGCTGTGGCGAACCCGAAACCGTGGATCAATCCGAACGCGAAGGTCAGGAGCCAGCGCCGCTTCAGGTCGCCCCGGAAAATGTTTTCCAGCCCCACGTAGAGAATCGAGGCTGCGATCAACGGCTCGACCAGCCTCGAGGGGACATGCGCCACATCGAGAGTTGCAAGGGCCAGGGTGATCGAGTGGGCGAGGGTAAAAGAAGAGATGATTTTTGCCGCAGACACCAAGGCGCCCCCCGCGAGCAGAAGCGCGAGCAGAAAGGCCAGGTGATCGTATCCTGTGAGGATGTGCTCGATACCCAGGAGAATAAATTGCCGCGCCGTGAAGGATTCGGCCCCCGGCCCGTGGATCTGCGTCAGATCTATGTCGAAACGGTTGTCCTGCGCGCTCAGGATGCGCTCGGCCACGATTCTTTTTCTCGGATCCAGGAGGGAAAAATACTGGCGGTGCCCGAAAGGAAGATCGGCCAGCAGGATCGAACGCACTCTCAAGAGCGAACCCGCGGGGCGCGAGTAGCTCAGAGAGAAATGAAAGGACTGGCCTTCGTCCAACCAAAGCTTTATTCCCTTCAGAGCCGGCCACGCCCCATCGGTCTGGACTTCGAATGCCCGCCGAGCCAGTCTATCCAGGGCCGGACGGGCGCGGGTCATTTCCTCGGCGGAAATCTTTCCGTCCCGGTCCGTATCGAGCGGCACGAGGGCTTCCAGGTCGGAGCGCGCCAATGTGAGCGCTACCGCAAGATGCTCGCCCTCCAAACGCGCTTCCACGGCGCTCAGCCCGGGATCGTGCCCCTGCGCCAAGGCCGCCATGCCAAGAGCAATCAGCAAAAGCAAAGCAAGGATCTTTCTTGATTTGACCCAAATCACCGTTTTCCTCAGTTTTCGTGAACCTTCGCGCCTTCGCGTCTTTGCGGTGAACGGGGCCTTAGAACCAAACCGCAAAGACGGGAAGGATCACGACGTCCGGTTGGCGCTTTAGTTCGCAGCGGCGCCGTGATGGCCGTGAATGCGGCCGTTTTGCGGTGTGGACTCATACGGGAACACCCGGTTGTAGTTCATGTCGTTGTGCGTGACACCGTCCCCTGGCGGGAAGGTGTTGATCACGGGCGGAACGACTCTGAGGTCGCTGAGGATCGCGTCCACCGCGATGTCCACCACGTCGTCGCCGAAGCGACGGCCATTTGGCCAGCCAGCGGGAATGAATCCGCCGTTGCCGAACGGGTCCTGGACCGTGCTGTGCAGCACATCACCGCCGAAGATGCTCAACCGCGAGAACCCATGTGCGGGATCATCGCCGCCGGTCGCGGTCAGGTGTGTGCCCGTTGTGGACAGGTCCACCTTGATCAGGTCGGGGATGTAGATCGCCGCGATGTCCGTGCGGCCCGTGGCGATTTGCGGCGCGCCGCCGCCGAGCAGGAACGCGTTGATCAGCGCGCCCAGCTCGGGGTTCTCGGCGTACTTGCGGAACAACACGCCGTCGGTCTCGGGACTGGTGCGGCCGTACAGGTCCTTGTCGACGATCGCCACCAGACCCTCGTTGAACAGCGGGTTGCCCTGCCGTGCGACCTGGACCCAGGGGCCCTTGTCCCGCTCCTTGTCCCGCTCCTTGTCCTTGTCCTTGTCCTTGTCCCTGTCCTCGTCTCTGTCCTTGTCCTTGTTGTCGTCGTCGCGCAGGACGCGCACGCGCTGGCGGCTGGTCGTGGCATACACGCCGACGATTTGGTGGTCGCCGCCGATTTGGCTGACCGGGATTTCCAGCGCCATGAGGTGGATGTTGAATCCGCCCTGATTATCTTTGCCGGGATCGTGGAGCGTCAACAGGTCGAAGATCGCCCGAATGTCCGCATAGAACCCATCGTCGCGCTGCCCGGCGAACGAGACGTAGCCGCTGCTCAGCGGCGTGATGACTTGGCGCGTGTACCGATCCAGGTCAGCAAGCGTTAGCGCGCCGTCTCTAGCCGGCTGCTCCCCATCGTCATCCCGGTTGTAGAACGGCGTGGCCGTGCCCTGGTTGTTCGGCGGGACGACGCCGGTGCCCAGTACCCTGCGCGTGCGCGCGCGATGATCCACCTTCGTGACGGTGTACGTCTGCACGAAGTTCTGCGCGGCGTCATCCACGTTCGTGATGACGCCGGTGTAGTTGTAGAGCGTCGTGTTCGGGTTCTTGGTTCGGCTCGTGAACTGGAACTGATAACTCAACGTCGCCCGGCCTGCGGCGCGGTCCGGGCCCAGCGCCACATGAATCTCGTACAACACGTTGTCATCAAAGTTGAACTTGTTCGGGCCGATGCCCGGCTCCTCAAACGGATAGACGCCGAGTGCGACGACGAGCGACTTGACTTGATTGACCCCCTGATCCACGACGAACGCGTACACGTCGGTGGTGTTGGCCGCCGGGTCGAGCACGACCAGCGGCGCATCCTGGTGGCTGGACGCCACCAGCGAGTTGCTCGCCAGAGCCAGCGATGCGACGGCTGCTCCGACGCGCAGCATGTGACTCACTTTGTTCATGGTGCTTCTCCTTTTGGTTGAGGTTCATGAGTTGATACGAAACAACTGTCTCGCCGGATTCATCCAACGGCCAGTTGCGCCGAAAGTCGGTCTTGCTAGGGCGGCAGTCAAAAGCACAGATGCCGCCCGGGCCCTCGTCAAAGCGACGCGAGTTGTTTTGTGAGCTGCTCTCTTTCGGAGGGCAGCAACATTTGCCGGATGGCTGCCGCTCTTTCGAGCCAGCGGCGAGCTTCCGGCTTCCTGCCGGAAGCCGCGGCGATAGACCCGGCATGATAGAAAAGCCGCGCGTCTTGCGTGCCGTGGGCGAGAGCCTGACGCATTGAGGACTCCGCCTCCTCCAGCCTGCCCGCCGCGGCAAGAGCCCAGGCGAGGGCATCCAGTGTGAACACGTCGGCCCGGGCTTTGAGCTCGTCCTCGGCCAGGCGGAGGGCCGTCTCTGCATCCCGGCCGCGCGTCGCCAGGAAGAGCGCGAACGTCCGCGGGTCGCTCACGGGTCTCTGCTTCTCCAGACTCTCCTCTAGAGAACGTGCCTCCGGAATCCGCCCGGCGGCATGCAGCGCCTCTGCCAGGACCCAGGCATATTCCGCCTGCGGATTCAGCGAAGCCGCGCGTTTCAGGGGGACTACGGCCTCTTGGCTCTTGCCCTGAGCCAGGAGCAAGCGTCCCTGGACCAGCAGTGCCGGGGCATAATCCGCCTGGTACGACAGAGCCGCGTCGCATGCGGCTGCCGCCCGCTTGGAGTCACTGGCCTGCAACTCGTAGAGGGCGAGTCGCGAGTACGCCCATGCCACCGACTCGGGGTCCCGAGGGCTCCCCGCCCGCGCCGCCATGCGCATCAGCTCCCGCGCACCTTCCAGGTCCCCTTTGAGCCATCGAAGATGGGCGGCCCGGCTGTAGGACTGCAGGCCCGGCTTGAGGTCCACCATCTTTTGGTACGCTTCGGCTGCTTCCAGCAGGCGCCCCTGTTCCATCAGGACATCTCCCAGCACACCGTAGTCGAAGGCCCCGCCTCTGCGGGAGACGAGCTCTCGCGCGATCTTTTCCCCCTCCTTGAAACGGTGCATGTTATGAAGCACATGGCCGCGCAGGAGAAGCGCTTCCGGGCTGCCCGGGCTTTTGGACTCGATGCAATCGGCGCACTGCTCCGCCAGCTTGTAGTAGCCTGAGTCATAGCTCAGCCGGGCTTTCGACACGAACAACCAGCCGAGCCGCTCGAGCGTCCGGGTGGTAGGGAGCCTTCGTGACTCCTGCTGGAGGTTGGCAATCTCTTTGTCTATCTGCAAATCTCCCGGATGCGGCGCGAGCGCCACATCGCACGGTCTGGCGGATAGGCTGGCAGGCTGAACGGCCTCCCGGCTGCACGCGGACAGCAACACGAGCGTGACGACGAATACGGCACACACCATCCAACGACGACCCATTACGGCCTCCTCCGATTTTTTTTGTCTTGAAAGATTCGTCTACTAGTACGTGAGCAGCGGCCGATTTGGATTCATCGTGGCTCACATTCGCCGCGGAGCCTTGGCCCTCGTCAATGAAAATGATCGTAGGCCGCCCGCCAAACACCCAACGGCGGGCGCGGCCCTGTCCCGTCCGAGCTGCGGGCGTCCGCGCAGGACCCCGGGGGGCGTTACCGTATTTCTAATTGCACCCGCTTTAAAGAAGGTAGTTTGGAATCGAGTCGACTCGTTGTATGATGGCGGGATACCGGGACGGGATTTGTTGTATGCGGCAAATCCGCGACTCTTTGTAAGTACGTATTGTTCGTGTGGGGTAGAACTTGTTGAAATCACCCCGGGACGCTGTCGACGCTCGCAGGCCGGATGATGATTTGGAAGAGATCATCCGGAGAGCGGCACAAGGAGATGCGTCGGCGATCGCGGCTCTCTACGATTCAACGAGCCGGTTGGTCTTCGGACTGATAGTGCACATCCTTGGGGACCGATTTGCCGCGGAAGAGGTGTTGCTGGACGTGTATACGCAGGTGTGGTGCCAGGCCTCCTCTTACGAACAACAACGGGGAACGCCTCTTTCCTGGTTGATGACAATGGCGCGCACCCGCGCCATCGACCGCATGCGTTCCGGCAAACAATACCAGCAGCGCAAAGAACCACTGGATCTCGCCGTTCACCAGAAGTCCGGGGAGGTGGGCCCCGAAGAGGCGGCTGCGATATCGGAAAGGCGGACCCTGGTTCGCTCTGCGCTGGAGACGCTCTCTCCTCCGCAGCGCGAGGTTATCGAGCTTGCATACTACTCAGGACTCAGCCACAGCGAAATAGCGGCGCATCTCGGCCAACCGCTTGGCACGGTCAAGACGCGTGCCCGGCTCGGGATGATGAAATTGTGCGAGATGCTCCGGCCACTGGGACGGGAGCAAAAGGCGCGAGGGTAGCGGGGAGGCCGCGAGCACTTTGAATCACAACCAGACTACAGAGGAAACTCAGGAAAGAGCCACCTTGTACGCGCTGGGTGCGCTCAGCCAGCACGAGGCTCGAGCCTTTGAAGTCCACCTGCGTGAGGGCTGCCCGGTGTGCCAGGCGGAGATTTCCCAGTATGAGAGTGTTACGGGCGAGTTGGGACTCGCTGCGCCGGCCGTGCCGCCCCCCGCGTACCTGCGCGAATTGCTGGTGGCCCGACTGGAACGCGAAGCCGCGCCCCCCGCCACCGCGCCAGCGGGCGCTTCTGGAACACCGCTCCCAACTCCCGTGCGGGCGCCTTCTTCGGTGCGCCTCTACCTGCCTTGGGCCGTGGCCGCGTGCTTCGCCGCCCTGTTTGCATTCAGCTACAGATCCATACGCCAGATCGGTCAGGAGATTGCCCGGCAACAGGAAAGATTGGTTGCTCTTCAGAGCGAAGGAGAGCAGCTGAAAACCACCCTGACCCAGGAAAGAATGCGGGTGCAACAACTCGATCAGGTCCGCTCGGTCCTGACCAGCCCGGGTTCCCGAGTCGTTCTTCTGGCGGGTCAGGGATCCGCACCTTCGGCGTCCGGCGCAGTCCTGTGGGATACTCACAGGAATCGCTGGTTGGTCACGGCCAGTCTGCCGCCCCCTCCCGTGGGCAAGGCGTATCAGTTGTGGTTTATCACCACCGCTCAAGCCAAGATCAGCGCGGGGGTGATTCGAACCGATGTGACCGGGCAAAGCTTCACCATCATCGACGTTCCAAGCGACGTCAGCAAGCAAGTGGCAGCGGCTGCAATCACTCTCGAGCCGGAAGGAGGCTCCGAGCAGCCCACAATGCCAATTTACGTCCTGGGACGAGTCGGATGATTGTCCGGAATTAACCGCGAAGACGCGAAGAGCGCAAAGAATCCGCGAAAAAGAATTCTTTCCAAGCGTCGCGCCCGTAGGCAGTGGGGATCTAATCTCGTCATGGCCGAGACGGCCATGCCACGAAGATCCGTCTGGCCCGCAAATCAGTGGGCGGTATGAGTTGCTCGCTAGCAGCTGGATTCGTCACTCGTCACTTGAGAAACTCCTGGTAAAACGCGGCGGCCCGGTCGTCGGCTCTGCGCTCTGCGACCCTTATTGCGGTTTCGGCCCCTGCCAGCCGGAAGCCCTCCGACGCTGCGGCGTACTGTTTCCGGACCTCCTCGAGCCGCACGCTGTGCCCGAGCGGGTCGAGTCCGTTTACGATCCATGCGGGCCGCGGGGCGAGCGTGGCGACCAAATCGGGCAGATCGAAAAACTTCAGCGCCCCCGGGACTACGTTCTCGAACACCTGGCGATGGATCCGGTTGTTGACGACAGATTGGTAAGAAACAAGCATGCCTTCCAGGGCTAACTTCTTGATCCGTTCGTCAAGCACCGCGGCATAGAGCAGCGGCACGCATCCCGATTCCTTGCCGATGCCGAAGATCTTCTCCGGATCGACGTCAACGCGCGTTGCAAGCAGATCGATCCCGCGGCTCACATCAAGAGCCCGCATTCCCACGAGAGGTTTGCCGACCAGCAAAGCCGTCATGGCGCTGTCGAAGTTTCCAAAATACGGACGAAAATCGTTGGCTTGCTGGGTCTCCACGACCTGGGTTTCTCCCGAACCCCTCGTATCAATTGCCAGAACAATGGACCCCCCTTTCACCCATTGCTCTATGTCGTCATCAGGCCCAGCCGCTCCCCCCTTTCCCCGCGGATGCACATACAGAACGGCGGGCTTCCGCCCGGCGGCGCTCTCTGGAATGAACATCAGCGCCGGCACGAGTATTCCCGGCTCGCTTTCGTAGACGAGTTTCTCGATTCGGTAGCCGGATCGCGCCACCGAGCCGTACGGCCTCACCACCAAAGGCGCTTTCGACGGTTCGAAGCCGGTCAATTGACGTACCCGTTCTCGCAGTTTGTCCTTGTAGCCTGCCAGGTCCTTTGGACTTGATGGGCTTTTCCGGGCCAGCGCCTCCGCGCGCTTTTTATTCAGGGAGAAAACCGTCTCGCCTCCCAGCGACGTCGACACCTGCCCTGTTTCCGTGCAGCGCAGCTCTTCCTCGCTGAAGGTCTTTATCTGCGGCTCCGCCTCCTGGTCCTCGACCCCCTTGAGCCAGCGGCCGAACCAGCGATAAGCCGCCATCCTCCGAGGTTTGGTGTAGCCGTGATAATCGTCGGCTTCGACCATCGACAGGTGTTCCTGAGCTCCGAGGAGCGCATACAAGCGTTTCGCTTCTTCGTAAGTCTCCCGCGCCCCGGAGATCGAGAAGAAATCACGGATCGCCGAAAGGATCAGGTAAGGTTTCGGCGCGAAGGCATAGACGAAGTCCGCATGATCCAGGCCGTCACCCAGCCAGGGGATCAGGTTCTGCTCCGCATCCTGCGGTCCGATGCTCTCCAGCAGCCGGCTCCATGAAGTCAGATAACAGGAAGGCGCCGCGACTTTGATGCGGTCGTCGAGGGCCGCAAGGTAAGCGGTGTGGGTGCCGCCGCCGGAATTGCCCGTACAGCCGATTCGGGAGGCATCGACTTCCGGTCGCGACAGCAGGTAGTCGAGCGCGCGCATGGCGTCCCATATCGTGTAGCGGGCCAGGCTGTCTCCCACGAGAAGGCACTGGATGCCCACGATCGTGTGCTCGGTGGTGGAACGAAAGACTTTCGACTCGCCCCAATCGGGGTCGTACAGCTGAGCTCGCTCACCCTGTCCGATGGGATCCCAAGCAAGCGCGACATAACCCTTCTTTGCCAGGGATCCCAGCATCTGCTGCCACGCCGAGTGAGCTTTTGCGCCCGTTTCGTGTCCCAGGGGAAACAGAATTCCCGGATACGGGGGCCGCCCTCTCTGAGGCACGTAGAGGTTGGCCGTGACATAGAAGCGAGGCTGGCTCTCGAAGATCACCTTCTCGATTCTGTACTCGTCGCGCTCCAGCACGCCGGCGGCGCGCGCGTTTAGCGGGGTCCGGTCCGGAAGTCCGCCGATCGCCCGAAGCATTCGCTCTCGCACGTAGGCCTTCCGTTCGGCGACGTCCGCGGAGGAGGCCAGACGAGCGATTCGCTGCTTTCGCTCCTCGAGCAAGGAGTGCGCGAGCCGGCCGACGTGCGCCGGCAGCATGTTCCGGATCGTGCGAAACTCTTCCAGCCGGGAGATGAAATCCAGCTCTTCCGGCGTCTGTCCCGCCGCCTGCACGGCTAACCAGATCGTCATGGCGGCGTTAAATCCGTTAATGATCTTCATACTTGCTCTTCGAGTCTTCGTGTCTTCGTGGTGAATGCGATCGCAGCATTTACCACAAAGCCACGAAGACGCGAAGAAAGAAATATGCAACCACAGATGACCACAGAGCGGCATGGCCGCAAACCAAAAAACAGGCCCTGCGAACTCATTGGTGGCAGGGTTTGGAGTTCAGCCTTCAGGCTGCACTGCACCCGAGCAGGCTAAAGCCTGAACTCCGAACCTCACCGCGGAGACGCAGAGGTCATCCCTGGGAGCGCACGCATCCTGTCTTCACCACAAAGACACAAAGAAGACAAAGATGCACCACGTTTTTGCCCGTTTGAATCTTCGTGGCTTCGTGTCTTTGTGATGAGATTTTTTTGGTTGTGGCTATGCCGCGCCACGTTCATCTGTGGGTTCACTCCCACTCCGAGACTGACCGGGCGCTACCAATGGTAAAATGCCCGCGCAATGTGGATCCGTCTTGCAGTTGTAACAGCCCTTTGTGCGCTTGCGGCGCTAGGCGGGAATCCGGCGCAACGCGAGAAAGCCGGGGTGCGCAACCTGGTCCTGATCACGATCGACACGCTGAGACCGGACCACCTGGAATGTTACGGCTACAAGCTTGTGCGGACCCCCCGCATCAATTCCCTGGCGGCCGACGGTATTCTTGCCGAACGGGCCTACACGCCGATTCCTCTCACCCTCCCTTCGCACGCCTCCATTCTCACCGGAACCTATCCGATGTTTCACGGAGTGCGAGACTTTACCGGGTTCACGCTCAGTAAAGATCGAGCCACGCTCGCGGCCATGCTCAAGTCAGCCGGCTACAGGACGGGAGCCGTCGTAGGATCCGCCGTGCTCGAGGCGCGCTGGGGGCTGAACCAGGGATTCGATTCCTATTACGACAACTTTTCCTTCACGTTGGACCGTGACTGGCAGCCTATTGCGGAGCGCAGGGGCGACGTTGTGGTTCGTGAGGGATTGAACTGGCTGGAGAAACACAAAACAAATCCCTTCTTTCTGTGGCTGCACCTGTTCGACCCGCACGATCCTTACGAGCCGCCGCAACCTTACGATCGCCAGTACCGCGAGCGCCCCTACGACGGGGAGATCGCCTATACGGATGAGAACGTAGGAAAGGTCATTGACTACCTCAAGAGCAACAAGCTGTACGACAACTGTATGATCGTCCTCCTCGGAGATCACGGAGAAGGTCTGGGAGAACACGGAGAAAAGCACCACGGCTTCTTCATCTACGATTCCACCCTGCGGATACCGTTGATTTTCAAGCTGCCCGGTCCGGGCCCGCACGAGAGCAGAAGGCTCTCCCAACCCGTGCTCACCATCGACGTGCTGCCCACGATACTGCAAGTTCTGGGCGTGGCGGACAGAGTCCGGACAGCGGAGATACAGGGAAAGGGGATCTATGCCGCTCTGATGGGCAGACCCATGCCAGGCGAGGCTACTTCTTACGCCGAGCTCTTTCTTCCCTACTACCACTTCGACTGGAGCCCGCTCCTGAGTATCCGGCGCGGCCGCTACAAATTTATCGATGCCCCACGGGCCGAGCTATACGACACGGAAGCGGATCCAGGCGAGACTCAAAACCTCTATGCCCGGAAAGGCGCCCTTGCCGGCCAGCTGAAGGATCTGCTGCGGCAGACATCATCGCGCTACTCTCCGCGGGGCGGCGCCGCCGGCATGCCCAAAGAGATTGATCCTGTGACTCTGGAGAAACTCCAATCCCTGGGATATCTGGCCTTGAGCAAGGGTGGATCAAGCCCGCCCCTTGACAGGAGCCTGCCCGATCCCAAGGACAAGATCGAAATCTACGAGCTGATTCGCCATGGCACAAAGGCGGCCCAGCAGAAAGACTTCGATCGGGCGGTGCGGGATCTGACCGCGGCTGTCAGCAGGGAGCCGGGGTCCCTGATCGCTCATTTTCAGCTTGGGAACGTGTTCCGCGTTGTGGGAGCTTTGGACAAGGCAGAGAGGGAATTTCAGAAGGCGCTCGAGCTGCGGCCGGATTACACCGCCGCTCTTCGCCGCCTCGCGGAGACCTACCTCGCCGGGAGGCGCTACGGCGAGGCAGAGACGGCGTTGAGGAAAGTCCTGGCGCAATCGCCGAATGATTTTCCAGCCTGGTTCAATCTGGGCGGGCTCTATGTCACGGAGGACCGGTGGGACGAAGCTCTCGCCGCCTTCCAGAAGGCGCAGGCCCTGAACAGCCGGGACGCCAAAGTCCCGCTCATCGTCGGAAGGATTCTCTTGCGAAAAGGGGATCTTCAAGGCGCCCTCGAAGCCGCGCTGCAGGCCGCGAAAATGGATCCCAACCTCCTCGAAGCGCACCTGACCGCTCTGGAGGTGTACCGGAAGCTGGGAAGAGCCGAAGAGGCCGAAAAAGAAGCCGAGACCGTGGAGAAGCTTAAATCAAAACCTCAATAACAAATGACAAATGACCAATCACAAATGGAGGATGTGGGCTTTGCAGATTCGTTCCTCGTCTGCAATTTGTCGTTTTTCATTTGCCATTGGTCATCTGTCCTTTGCAGGATCGACTGCGTTTCTTGACGGGATAGCAGGATGAAAGGGATTTCTCGACAGGATAACAGGATCGACTGTGCTTCTTAACGGGATATCAGGATGAACGGGATTTCTCGAGGACAACAGGATGGGTGCAATTAAAGTCACGCCCCACATTCACGAGTTCCGAGAGGCCGCGCGGCACCTTTGGAACTCCTACATGCGTCGAGATGCGACTTGGGACACCGTTGAAGAGTTCGCCAAGGTCACCAGAGTCCTCTTCTCCGGATGCGTCCTGGTGCGAGCAGGTGTGGAGGCGCGGCCCATACCCTTGGATAATGGAACGGACGTGCTGACCGAATACCGCGTATTCGCAGATCACAAGGGTCGGCTACCGCTGCATGCAAACCGCGACATCCCCGCGTCCGGATACTGGGACTACCCAGTCGAGTGGATTCCCCCTGAGGCGAGGCAAAAGATCCATCCGATTTGCTTCTTCGACTTCGACGTGTGTGGTTGGCGGACCATTCAGTACTACAGGGTACGCATTGTCGAGAGCAGTTCGCATCCGGGACTCAACGGACGAGACGCACTGATCGAATGCGCGTATGTAGAGCTAGAGGTCTCGGAAGCGAAGACCTGACGCTAAGAATTCGTAAAGTTAAGGCAAGACAAAAATCGCCATGAAGAGTCCGCGCGTATCGCAGCAACAGCATGGCGATCAGAGCCGTCC
>QHZE01000617.1 GCA_003225335.1 Acidobacteriota bacterium | reverse complement strand
AGCGGCACCACTGCATCGCCCCTTCGGGGCTTCCGACGTTGCTTTGCTTGTTCCCAGGGCTTGCGCCCTGGGCTTTCCTGATTCGCCCCTTCGGGGCTAGTTTCGGGCCAGAAACTAGCTGGCGCGTGGGATCGGAGGGAGGGATAAGTGTGCTCAAGCGAGCTAGGGCAGGCTGCGCAAGCTTGTTTGCGCCTTGACGGACTCGGAACAAGCTCCACGCGGAGAAAGGCGGCGGCAAGCTGCCGCACTCCAAAACAGGACAGTGGAAGATGGTTTTGGTTGCGGCTATGCTGCGCCGTGTTACTAACTTGCAAATCCTTGTCCGGCGGTCAAGGATATTTTCACCGCGAAGGCGCTAAGCGCGCCAAGGAATCGCGAAGATTTTTTAGGTTGACTCTCGCGGCTGCCGGCTCATCTTGGAATCTTGCATGGTCAGCCAGGTTTCAGGGGTTTACGACGGAATCATTCTGGGCGCCGGGCACAACAGTCTGGTCCTGCAAGCCTACCTTGGCAAGGCAGGGCTAAGAGTTCTCTGTCTGGAGCCACGAGACGTTGCCGGCGGTGGACTGGCAACGATGGAGGATCCACGCCATCCTGGATTTTTCCACAATACGCACTCCTTTTTCCATCGAGGACTGAACCGGATGCCCTGGTACCGGGATCTGGAACTCGAGCGGCATGGGGCTGTGTACCTCGAACCTGAATTTAACGTAGCCCTGATATTGAAAAGTGGGGAGACACTGGAGTGGTGGAAGTCTTTTGAAAAGACGGCCGAATCCTTTGCCCGTTTCAGCCGAAGAGACGCCGACACCTTACGAGACTGGCGGGAGAGGTTCCGGCCTGTGGTCGAGAAGATCCTCATACCGGAGAGTCAGTCGCCACCGATTCCCATGGATCGCCGCACTGCTCTGCTGGAGAAGAGTGCCGAGGGACGGTTGCTCCTGGAAGTCAGCGCGCTTTCCCCACTCGAGTTTGTACAGAAAGAATTCGAACACCCGGTCATTCAGGCCGGACTCCTCTTTTTCAACGGGCTGAGGGAGGTTGACCCAAGGTGCAAGGGGTTCGGTCATCACATTCCGGCGTTACTCGCCAGTGAGAGCAAGGCCCAGATGTGTCGAGGCGGCTCATTAAGTTTAGCCCGCGCTTTGGTCTCGGCTGTTCACCAGGAAGGAGGAGAAATCAAGCTTCAAGTCAAGCCTCGGCGAATCCTCGTCGAGAAGGGCAGGGCCTCCGGAGTGGAGACTGCTTCAGGAGACGTATTTCGAGCACGGCACTTTGTCGCCTCCGGGCTGAATCCTCAGCAAACCTTTCTGGAGTTGTTCGATGAGGGCTTCGTGCCCAGGGAATGGAGGGAGAAGGCACAGAACTTTCGCTACAACGTCCTTGCTCCCATTTTTGCCTTGAATCTTAATTTGACCGATCCTCCCGGTTATCGTGCCGCCAAGCAGAACCCCCAGTTAAAGAATGCCTTCATGGTGATTCTGGGTTTGGAGCATTTTGAACAGTTCAAGGAAATCGTCAGGCACCACGAAGCGGGGACGATTCCGCCAACCGTCATGTGGGGGAGCTGTCCCACGCATTTTGATTCTTCTCAGGCGCCTCCGGGAAAACACACTGCCTTCATGTGGGAGAAGTTGCCCTATCGAGTTCAGGGGGATGCGACTCGCTGGGATCGCGAGAAACAGATTCACGGTCAGGCAATGCTTGAGCTGTGGGCCGAATACGCGCCGAACCTGAAGCAAGCTGTTTTAGACTGGTTCGTGCGCAGTCCGCTGGATACGGAACGTACTTTCCCCAATATGCGAGAAGGCGATTTGCTTGTCGGAGCGTTTACCGATGGCCAGATCGGGTATCACCGGCCCTTTCCCGGAGCAGGCCATTACCGGGGACATCTCCCGGGGTTGTACTTATGCGGGAGTTGCTGCCATCCGGGAGGTAATATCACCGGCCTTGCCGGCTACAACAGCGCTCAAGTGATTCTGGCCGATCTCGGTCTGCCTGCAGAGTGGGCGTCCATTCCGGCGGAGGAGTGTTTGGATCGACTATGAGGCCAGCGCCCAAGAACAGTTGCCTGACAGAGGGGTGTAATTAAGAGTGGGAGTCAAACAGCGCGGCCGCAGAGACTGTGAAAAACTGTGTTTCAAACCAATGACAGCCAAATGGCAGTGCCCGTTTTCGTGAAATTCGTGGTACTACGCTGTGAATTCGTGTTTTCCATACAAGATTTTGCGGCTCCTCTTTGGAGTGCGCAAGCTTGCTTGCGCGCAAGCTTGCTTGCGCTTTAAGGGCGATGGAACATTTCCATCCGCAGCAAAAGCGGCAGCAAGCTGCCGCACTCCAAAGAGCGCAGTGAAATGTGATTTTACTTTGGTTGCGGCTCTGCTGCGCCGTGGAATTCGTGGCCATTAGAACCGCCACGAATTCCACGAATTAAGTTCTCCACAGCTTCTGAGAGAGTCATCTCGCGCTTCGACGCGCGCCTGGAGGAATCGATGTTAAAGGACCTGCGTCACGCCATACGCATGCTGTTGCACGCCAAGGGCTGGACGGTCGTCGTCGTCCTCTCGCTGGCGCTGGGTATCGGCGCGAACACGGCGCTGTTCAGCGCGATCAACGGGTTGTTGCTCACGAAACTAAGCGTCAAGGACCCCGACACGCTGGTTCGATTCAGGTGCGCGGGCCGCAACGACATGGTGACGAGCTCGAGCGGCTATGGGTTCTTGAGCAAGACGCCGGATGGACAGGACGTCCGGGCCACGTTTTCATACCCCATGTTCCAGCAGTTCGTTGCCGACAACCGGACGATGACGGATCTGTTCGCCTGCGCGCCGTTCGGCCGCGTGAGCGCCGCCGTTGACGGACAGGCGGAGATCGCGACTGCGTTCATCTCGACAGGCAACTATTACCGCGTGCTGGGCGTAACGGCGCGCATGGGCCGGACGATCACGCCCGAAGACGATCAGCCCGGCGCGCCACCCGTTGCGGTGATCAGTTCCAAGTACTGGCACTCGCGCTTCGGGAGCGATCCGGCCGTGGTGGGAAAAATCGTCAGGATTAACAGCGTCCTGGTCACGGTCGTCGGCGTGATCTCACCGGAATTCACCGGCGTGCAGCAGCCATTGGGCGATCCGCCCGACATTTCGCTTCCTCTCGCTCTCGATCCTCAACTGAACACCTTCACGGGCCCCCCTCGATTGACCCAGCCCACTTCCTGGTGGCTGCAGGTAATGGGCCGGCTGAAGCCGGGAGTCACTGCCGCGCAGGTGCAAGGCAACCTCGAAGGCGTTTTCCGGCATACGGCGCGTGCGGGTCTCGATTCGTATCTGAAGTCGTTGCCGGAGAAAGACCGGACGACTCTTTACGGACGATCTGCGTTCGGTGACCATCCTGAGTGTCGTGGTCGCGCTGGTCCTCCTGATTGTCTGCGCGAATGTCGCGAATCTGCTGCTTTCGCGCGCGACAACGCGGCAGAAAGAGATCTCGGTACGGCTCTCGCTGGGCGCCACTCGTCTGAGGTTGATTCGGCAGCTTCTCACGGAGAGCCTGCTTCTCGCGTCAATGGGCGGCGCGCTGGGAATACTGGTCGGCTACTGGGGACGACAGTTGCTGCCCGGCGCAGCCGGCCAGATGACGCCGCTCGACTGGCGCGTTCTCGCGTTCGTGCTCGTGATCACGGGAACAACCGGCATCGTCTTCGGCATCGCTCCGGCATTGCGGGGGACGGGGATGAATGTCGGCTCTGCGCTGAAGGAGACCAGCCGAAGCGTAATGGGTTCCCGCAGCTTTCTTGGCAAATCGCTTCTGATCGTGCAGGTCGCGATTTCGCTTGTGCTGCTGGTCGGCGCGGGGCTGTTTCTGCGAACGCTGCACAACCTCCGGCACGTGGACATCGGATTCAACCCGCAGAACCTCCTGCTGTTCCGGGTGAACCCTCAGTTGAACCGGTACGACGAAAAACGCATGGCCGCGCTGTACCGCGACCTGATCGACCGGCTCGCAACAGTGCCGGGCGTCCGGGCCGTCGCAATGTCGCAGCCAGCGCTGCTGTCGGGTAGCGTCAGTTCAACCGGCATCTACGTTCAGGGACGCGTGTATTCCGTCGCCCGTGAACAGCGTGACAACACCATCAACCATCTCGTCATCTCCCCGAACTTCTTCGACGTGATGGGAATACCGGTTCTCCTGGGCCGTGGCTTCACGGACCGGGACAACGAGAGCGCGCCGAAGGTCGTGGTGATCAACGAGGCCGCCGTACGCAAGTATTTGGCGAACGAGAATCCAATCGGGCAGCGATTCGGTTGGAGCATCGAGACCGCCGGTGAGCTCGAGATTGTCGGCGTGCTGCGTGACGTGAAGTACAACAGCGTTCGCGATGCGGTGCCGCCCACGATGTATGTGCCCTACCTCCAGACCCGTCGCGGCAACGCCGTGTTCGAAGTGCGCACCGCCGGGAACCCGGCGAGCGCCGTCGGCGCGGTCCGCGAGGCCGTCAGGCAGATCGACCCCAATCTGCCGCTGATGGATGTGTCCACACAGATTGAACAGATCGAGCGGCGGTTTCTGCAGGAGAAAGTGTTCGCGCAGGCGTACACACTGTTTGGCGCGCTCGCGCTGTTACTGGCATCGATCGGGCTGTTCGGATTGATGTCCTACAACGTCGCACGGCGAACCAACGAGATCGGGATCCGCATGGCGCTCGGCGCGCAGCGTCAGGACGTTGTGCGCCTGGTCATGCGCGAATCCATGATTCTCGTCGTGATCGGTGTCGCGGCCGGTCTGGGTATCGCGATCGCTGCGAGTCGATTCATCGCCACCCTTCTCTTCGGCCTCGCCCCCACGGATGTCATGACGATGTTTCTGGCGATCGGCGTGATGGTGCTGGTCTCCGCAATTGCCGGCTACCTTCCGGCACGACGCGCCTCGAGGGTCGATCCGATGGTTGCGCTGCATTACGAATAGAAGCAGGGCTTTCGTATTTCTTCAATCCGATCCTTAGGGCCCGTCAGGAAATA
>QHZE01000454.1 GCA_003225335.1 Acidobacteriota bacterium | reverse complement strand
GGGAAGGGTTATCACGCACCTCGATGCCCACGATCCCATCACGGGGAAGAAAGAGTGGAGCCATGAATCCCGGTACGCACTGCTCGCCTCCATTCTTTCCACCGGAGGCAGCCTCGTTTTCACGGGAGATCCGGAAGGGATCTTCTTTGCGCTGGATGCGCGAAGCGGAACGAAGCTCTGGAGCTTCAACACGGGAGCCGGGCATCGCGGATCGCCGATCACCTATGCTGTGAACGGAAAGCAGTACATAGCCACGCCTTCCGGCGGAGGGGGCGCCGTGTATGACGGCCTGACAGAAGTATGGCCCGAGGCCAAGGATTTCGTAGCGGGAGCCACCCTGTTTGTCTTCACCTTACCCTGACGCCGCCCAAATCGCAACCGAAGGCATGCACGCCGCAGATGAACGCCGAGCAGCGGAACCGCAACCAAAAACTTGGCGATTCTTAGTGTCTTCGCGTCTTCGTGGTAAAGCCCGACCCCGACTCACCACGAAGACGCGAAGACGCGAAGAATCACGAATTGTTTTCCGGCTTGCTGTGCTTGTTCCTCTCCTCATTCTTCCGGTTCCAGGAGCGGCGGCTCGGGAAATCTCCAGTGCTCAGAAGACGCCGATCGATCTCAAGGACCCACAGCTGATTTCCGAGGGGGATAAGGTCTTTGCTCAAAATTGCTCTATCACCTACTGTCATGGCCGCGAAGGGGCCGCTGGACGCGCACCCTCGGTGAGGGACAAGAAGTGGGAAGTCACTCGACTGCGCAAGGTCATCATGGAAGGGATCCCCAATACGTCGATGCCTAACTGGAATGACAAACTCACCGAACGGCAGATCTCGGCAGTCACAGCCTACATCCTTTCGATCTCCGGAGAAGAGCCGGTGAAAAGCCAACCCTCCTCTGCCGGGTTCGCCCCCGAGAAAACCAGGCCGGCTTTCACAGCTCCAGCAGCTCCCCTGCCCGAAAGCCTCGTGGGAGATCCTGCGCGTGGCGAACAGCTTTTCTTCGCCACAGCGGGAGAAAGAGGATGCGTCGGCTGTCACGTGATAGACGGCAAAGGAAATCCCGTGGGCCCGGATCTGACGGGCTCGGTTCGCAGAAATGCGCGCGCGCTTTTTGGAGACATTGTTTTTCCCGGGCCTGCCCTTGACGCGAGCAAGCCGCTTCTCCGCATCGTAATGAAAGACGGCGAGAAGATTCTGGGATTGAAGCAGGAAGAGACGCCCGCGGCCGTTCGAGTCTTCGACATGAGCAGGGTCCCGCCGGTTCTCCGGCGCCTCGCAAAGGAAAAAATCCAGAGCGTTGAGCCCCAAACTCGATCGGCGATGCCGGAGCGCTACGGCGAGATTTACACCCTGCGCGAGCTTCTGGACCTGGTTTCGTTCCTGAAGTCCTCGGGCGCGCCTTCCGCGGTGAGAGTTTCGTTTCTTGATATCCAATGATTAACCGGCTAATCGGTGCCCAGATTGGAGCCTGTAAAATTGACCAATTTTTTTTTGAGAACCACCTTGTCTCGATTGCAGGAAAGCCATATTCGTTCGCTCCACAGGAGCCAAAATGAACTTTTTCGACTCAAGAACAAAGCACAGCTGGGGGAAAATACATCAGATCAGCTTCTCGTGCTTGGTTAATCGAAGTGGCCAATCGTCCCGTTTTATCTTGGACCAGGAAGATTGGCCGGTTAACTTATGAAAAAAAGAATCCTGTCCCACCGCATCTCAGCTGACAAGAAGTGAATCATGGGGACTTTGGAGCATTACGTACGAGCTTATGGATATGCGGGAATAGTGTTGTTCGCCATGGTCGGCGGAGAAGAAGTCGCCCTCATGGGCGGCGTGCTGGCACGTGAAGGGTACCTCTCGCTCCCGGCCGTCATCGCGTCAGCTGCGCTCGGAGGGTCGCTCGGAGATCAGGCGTACTTCCACTTTGCCCGCTTCTGCGGATTACGGCTGTTTCAGCGCTCCAGCAAGTTCATGCGCGCCTACCCGAAGGCGCAGGTCCTGGTGGAGAAATACGGTCCCGCCGTGGCGTTCGTCTCCCGCTTCGTGACAGGAATGCGTATCGCGATCTCGACGGCGTGCGGCGTTGGCGGGATGCGGCCCGTTGTTTTCGGCTTTCTGAATTTTATCGGCGCGGTCCTCTGGTCTTCGTTTTACACCGTGCTGGCCTATCGCTTCGGCCGAACGATCTGGGAGAACCTTGTCTCCCTTCCCGGTTATTTGCTCTGGCTTATTCCGCTCCTTCTCGCCGGAGGAATACTCGGTTATCGCTGGCTGCGCAGAAGCGCCAGGGCCGCGTCTTGAAGTGAGAGACGCTTTCCGGAAAGGATTTTTCTGCGTTCTCCGCGTCTCGGCGGTGATCCCTGGGAGCGCACGCTTCCAGCGTGCTCACGGTTTCGCGATTAACAGAGACCCGCTGCGCGGGACGCTCTCAGGAGGCGGCCTCACCCTTTTGCGGCTTCGGCTGCGCTGTGTTCATCGGTGGCTTCATTCATGGTTACGGGGCTATGCCGCGCCCTGATCATCCGTGTCCCTTTGAGACGTTGCCGGAAGATCCCCGTCCAGAGACGCACCCCGCGGGCTTTCGCCCACTCTTTTCCCGCCGTGTGTACACCCTGTAACCGTATTTCGCAAGCCGTTTGAGCAGCCGCCCGCGCGCGCGATGAATACGGTTCGTGACGTTCTGATAGGGTTCCGGATAATGAAGATCCACGATCTCATGCGTTGCCAGCCCCGCCAAAACGAGATCCATCACGATCCGTTCCCTCGGCGGCAATTCCCGAACGAGCGATTGCACGAGCGTCTGAAGCTCTGCGCGACGGAAGTGGGACTCCGGCGAAGGCTGCGACTGGACGACGCGCAATACAGACGCATCCACTATTTCCTGATCCAGCCCGGCCGTGCGGTTTGGCCGGCGATAGTAGTTTCCGACCTTGCGGCGCAAGATTCCCATACCCCACACGAGAAGCCCCTTCTGAAGCCGGACGCACGGAAACTTTTCTGCCATGGTCAGAAAAGTCTCCTGGACAACGTCCTCCGCATCCTCGGGGTTCACGATTCGCATCGAGGTCAATTTTCTGAATATCACTCGCATCCGCGACAGCTGTTCAGGCGGCCAATCGTCCAGCGACGGAACCCGCCCAGAGCTCAGGGAAAGGATATCTGCGGCTTGAATTGGGGAGAATCCGAATTTGAAGCCCTCGAGTGTCTTGGACACACTCCAGCCCTCCAGGCTTGAAAGTAGTTGCAGAGAGCCTTAGGGATCGACGTACAGCGAGGTCTGGCTCGAACTTGAATTCAAACTCGAGGGAAAAACTGAGGGCCTTCAAACGTAATTGGCTTCTGTCACAACAGTCAAGGAGTTTTTTAGAAAAGCCTCGCCACGAATTTCAGAGAACAGCCCAGCCGCAACCAAAAAAAGATTCAGACCGGTGAGGACGTTTCCTGGGAGCGCACGCATCTTGCGTGCTCTGTTAATCGCGAAACCGTGAGCACGCTGGAAGCGTGCGCTCCCAGGAAAACCCGGATAAATTCTTTCGAGGCGGCCAAGAATTTGCTGGTTAGTAGTACAGATAACACGGATCTGAGTTCACCGGTGCGCATCGGTGGTTTCATTTTGTGCAGTTTACGCGGAGTAGCTTACACTTTAGGATCGACGTGACGTCAATGATCGATCAAGGAAGTAACGCGATCTCCGTAAAGCTGTTCCGCGGATTCCTGATGGGCACGATGCGTGTCCTCTTTCGCATCGAGCACCACGGTCTCGGGAACATACCCGCGAACGGCCCCCTTGTCATTGCGCCGAACCATGTGACTTACTTCGATCCTTTCTGGGTTGGGGTCCCGATGCGCCGCGCGGTTTGCTTTATGGCCTGGGACAAGATCTTCACAATCCCTGTGGCGGGGAGAATATTGCGCTGGCTGGGAGCCTTTCCTGTAAGTCTTGTGAACCCGGAATCCAGCGCGTACAAGACGGCTCTTCGAGTGCTGAAAGGCGGAAAAGCCCTGATGGTCTTTCCCGAAGGAGGCCGTTCGGCGGATGGACGGCTGCAACCTTTTAAAGAGGGAGCCGCCCGGTTGGCCCTCAAAACCGGCGCAACGGTTCTTCCTGTTGCGATCCACGGGGGCGAAAACGTATGGAGCCCGAAGATGTGGTTTCCTCGACCGCGCAAAGTGCGGGTGGAGTATTTACGGCCTGTCTCATGCCCCAGGTTCGAGCCTGGCTCTAAAGAAGAATTTGAAGGGGCTGCCGCGACTCTGACTTCAGAGATCCGTGTGGCTATCGCAAGCCGATTGAAGCAGGGAGCCGGCCTATAACGGGGTTCCACCACAGAGTTTCCATGATTCTGCGGCTCGCCACAGCGAATGAAAACAGGTCAGAACGGGAGGGCGCGGCTTCAGTCGTGCCCTCACCGCACTTGCCAGTCGGCGAAACCTATTTTCAGAGGAGTCGCGAGGCTGCAGAGGGGCTGGCGCCTTCAGCTGTTGTGTTTGAACCAGAGGAAAGGACAGATACCGTGAACCTTCTCGAATTCCACTTCCAGACCGCAGCAGGGCATGGTACCCCGCTCTCCCCGCCAGCAGGCCTCGTGGTTCAGGTCGATACAGTCCATGTCAAAGCTTTCGCATATCCGCTCGATCTCGCGCTCCGCCTGGGCTTCGTCTTCCAGGAGGACCTTCAGCGGGAATGTCATGCTATTCTTGTACCATAAAAGAGGGCCTTCAGACCTCAGACTTCAGACCTCAGACCGGGGAAATTGGATGAGGTCTGAGGTCTGAAGGCGTTATCTGGGGGTCCGAGGATGCTTTCACAGAGCGAAATCAGGCGGATTCATTTCATTGGGATTTGCGGAACAGGTATGGCCTCTCTTGCCGCCATGTTGAAAGAGAGCGGTTATCAGGTTTCCGGCTCGGATGAGGGCGTGTATCCTCCTATGAGCGACTTTCTCGCCGACAAAGGGATTCAGGTGATGCAGGGTTATCGAGTGGAAAACCTGAAGCCGGAACCCGACCTGGCAGTTGTGGGAAATGCCGTTTCACGCGGCAACGCCGAGGTGGAATACATTCTCAACTTCAAAGTCCCTTACACTTCCTTCCCGGAAGCGCTCAAGAACTTTTTTCTGCGCGACAAGACTTCGGTCGTAGTCACCGGGACCCATGGGAAAACTACGACCACTTCCATGATCGCATGGGTGCTCCACTTCGCGGGCTTCCGTCCCAATTGCCTGATAGGCGGCATTGCGGAAAACTTTCGATCCAGCTATCGGATGGAAGGAGGCGCGCCTTTCGTCGTGGAGGGCGACGAATACGACTCCGCTTTTTTTGATAAGGGCCCGAAATTCATGCACTACCTCCCCAATGTGGCGATAGTGGGAAACATAGAGTTCGACCATGCCGATATTTACCCGAACCTGGACGCAATACGGCTTCAGTTCTCGCGCTTCATCAATTTGATTCCGGAGCGCGGTTACCTCGCCGTTGGCGCCGACAGCCCTGTGGCACTCGAGGTCTGCCGCAAAACGTATTGCCTCAGCGAGACCTTTGGACTCAGCCCTGAGAACGATTGGGGAACGCGCGATACTGCCATGGAAGGGGGCAAGCTCTCTTTCGACGTTCTCTACCGGAAGAAACTTTTCCGAAGATTGCGTCTCGATCTGGTCGGAGTTTATAACGTTCGCAATGCTCTGGCGGCGACGGCCGTCCTGCATCGCCTCGGTGTTCCCGAAGACGACATCCGGGACGGCCTGGAAGCCTTTCTTGGCGTGCGCCGCCGGCTTCAACTGCTCGCCGAGGTTGACGGAATCCGGATCTACGAGGATTTCGCCCACCACCCCACCGCCGTGCGTGAGACGCTTCAGGCATTGCGCGACGCTTTCCACCCCAAGCGGTTGTGGGCGATCTATGAACCGCGTTCCGCTACCAGCCGCCGGAACTTCTTTCAGAAGGAGATCGCCCAGGCTTTGAGCCTGGCGGACTGTGTTGCCGTCCCCGCGCTGTTCCGGCCCGAGAAGGTCCCGGACGGAGAGCGTCTGGATCTCGCGCAGTTGATCGCGGATTTGAGACAGACCGGCCGGGCGGCCTGGAATCTCGATAGTGTGGAAGGTATAATCCAGAAAGTTTGCGAGGAAGCCCGCGCCGGTGATTGGATCGTCATCTTGTCTAACGGCGGCTTTGGCGGGATTTTCGAAAAACTGCCGGCGGCGCTTGCCGCCCGCTGAGCGTATGGAGACCCAAGAGTGTCCTTATTTAACGCGCTCGCCAAGTTTGGAGTTCGGTCTTCAGGCTGCGCCGTTCTTAGGGGCGGCCCTGCGTGGCCGCCCGCGAGTGCCCGCTATTATTGGCTGGGCGGGCGACCACACAGGGTCGCCCCCTACAGGCGGATTGATTTTTTCACGTCTTCTGAGGCATTACGAAGCGCCGAGAGGAACACGCAAAAACAGATGCAGAACGATCAATTACGGAATGACCGATGACAAATGACAGATGGAAACTGGGCCCGTTCAGGCGGCGTGTAACCGAAGGATCACTGGCTCTTCTTTTGTGCCTGGGGGCCGGCGGCTGGAGCCCCTTATCGATATCACAGGAAAAGGCGCAGCCCCAGGAACAGAAGCAGGAAGAGAAGAAAGGGCAGGAGCCGTTCAAAATCGGTGTGGAAGTGAATCTGGTCACCGTGCCCGTCACCGTGCGCAAGCCGGCCGGCGGGTTTGTGAAAGGGCTGCCGCAGAGCTCGTTCCAAATCCTGGAAGACGGGGAGCCGCAGGAGATTCTTTACTTCGCCCAGGAGGGGGTCCCGGCGCGTATCGCGATCGCCCTGGATACGAGCGGGAGCGTGCGTTACGAGTGGGGTTCTATCAAATACTCGACAAAGAAATTCATCGAGCATCTGAAACCCGAAGACAAGTTCGCCCTGGTCACTTTTGACGAGCAGGCCCGGCTCAAGATGGATTGGGGAAACAGCTCCAGCCGTGTCGATGCGGTCCTGTCGTCGGTCTATTGCAAAGGGAACACCGCCCTCTGGGATGCCATCTGGCTCGTCTGCACGGAAGTCTTCAAGGGTGTGCAAGAGAAGAAGGCCATGATCATCATGAGTGACGGACTGGACAACGACAGCTCCGTCGGATACTCGGGAATGCTGGACGCCGCCGTTCGCTCCGAGGCGATGATTTATGTCGTGAGCAAGACCGAGTCGGTGCGTCAGTCGATCCTGTTCAATATGGCGCAGCAGCGAATCTACGAGGGTATCCCGCACGAGGTTTTCGCCGAGGCGGATGCCGCTCTGCGAAAAATCGCCTATGAAACCGGGGGACGTGTCCTCTATCCCAACAATTTCGGGCAACTGGACAACATCTATGCCGAAGTGGATGAGGAACTGAGAAGCCAGTACACTCTCGGGTACGTTTCCTCGAACAAGATAAAGGACGGCAGCTATCGCCGTATCCAGGCCCGCGTGGCTCAATCCGGAGTGGTGGTCTCGGCCCGGCCCGGTTACTATGCTCCCAACGACCTACCGCATTCCCGCCTCCAGGAGTAGCCCAAAGTTACCAACTTTCGTTTCGCCGCGGCGTGCCTTACCGGGACTCCACGGATTTCTCCACGCGGATGGCATACGCGAGGACTGCGCCGCTGACAAGCATCATCGCCGGTGTGATCAAAGTGGCGCGGTAGAGGCCGAACCGGTCCGACAAGATCCCGATGATCGGAGGAGAAATAGAATCCCCGAGAGCGTGGATGAAGAATATATTGACGGCCATGGCCGTGGCACGAATATTGGCAGGGACGCATCCCAAGAGAACGGCATTCAAGGGGCCGGTGTTCAGGAACAGGAAGAACTCCGCCGTGAAAATGGCGGGCAGAAAAATTGCCGGGTCGCGGGAGCTGAGCGCGAGCACTGTTATCGGAGCTCCCGCGAACATGCACAGGCCGGAAATCCAAAGATACGAGTGCCTGGTGTACCGGAGCAGATAGTCCCCTAGAAATCCTCCGGCGAACGTGCCCAAGAATCCTGAAACGACGGTAATGGCACCGAAGACTTCGTTGGCCCTGGCCGTCGTCATGCCGTTGTACCGTTCCAGAAAGGCGGGGATCCAACCCACCAGACCTCCCAAGGCGAAGGTGTATGCGATGAAGCCCACCGTCACTACTCCATAGACCCTGTTTTTCCACAGCATCCGATACGTTTCTCTCAGTGTGAGGACCGCTCCAGGGGGAAATATCGGGTCTCTGTCTGCAGCCCCCCGGCGTGGTTCTTGAATGGCCAACACTAGGGCGGCAAACAGCAGCCCGGGAAGTCCGACCGCAAAGAAAGCGGCTCTCCAACCGTACAGTTCGGAGAGACGGCCTCCCAGGACAAAACCGAGCGCGCTGCCTGCCGGGATAGCGGCGTAAAACACGGCGAGCGCCCGGCCTCGCCGTTGCTCTTCATAGAAGTCAGCGATGATCCCCGGGGCCATGGTAGCATAGGCCGCTTCGCCCACCCCCACCAGAGAGCGTGGAATGAACATCTGCCAGAAACTCCGGGCCAGCCCCGCTCCTGCGGTTGCCAGGCTCCAGAGCGCCACGCCGGCCGCAATCCCGTGTTTCCGGATGAACAGGTCGCCGAACCTGCCGAACAATGGCGATGTGATCGAATAGGAGACCATGAATGCCGAGATTGTCCAGCCCAGCTGCGCATCGCTGAAGTGCAGCTCCCGTTTTATCGGTTCGAACACTGCGGCCGGGACATACCGGTCGATGTAGTTCAAGAAATTAATGCCGGTCAGAATGGCAAGGGCGACGCGCGCCTGACGTCGATCGCTCATGGGATTGACGAATGACGAATGACGAGTGACGAATGACGAGTGACGAATGACGAGTGAAGAATCTTAAGGTAGTTCAATCGTCATTCGTCATTCGTCAATCTTTTTTGGCTTGCCGGCCTTGAGGGTGGGAACCAGTTCCACAAGTTTTTTCAGGTCTATCCCTCCGAGGTTCTGAATAATCGGAGGTAATTGAGCCATGATGACGGAAACATCCTGCGTCAGCTTGCTCGCCCCGGCGCTGTCGCCCCCCGTGTTGACGATGGTAATCGAGTCCGTCTTAGAGAGAGGCTCGGCAACCGCTCTTGCGATCTCCGGCAACGCCTGCAGCACAAGCTGGATCACGGCCGCCTCATTGTATTCTTTCCAGGACGCGGCCTTCTTGGCCATGGCATCGGCTTCGGCACGGCCCTTGAGGGCAATTACGTCTGCCTCCGCGGTACCGGTAGCCTTGACTACCTCCGCCTGCGCCAGACCCTTCGCTTTCTGAGCCTCTGCCTGACCGCGGGCCTCGGCTTCGTATTTGAACCGCGTGGCGGCCGCTTCGGTTTCGACTTTGTAGCGCTCGGCATCCGCCTGCCGTTTGACCGTCGCTTCCAGTTCCTTCTCGCGCCGGAGAATCTCTCTCTCTTGCACGGTAATCTGCTGTTCCTTCTCCACGACTGAGACCTGAACCTCTTCTTTCTTCAGAGCCTGGTTGGTCTTGAAGCGCTGAAGGTCGTACGCAAGGTCCGCCTGGGCCTTGGCTTCGTTCGTCTTTGCGTCGAAAACCGCTTTCTGCAGCAGGAAGTTCTTCTGCGCTTCCGCAATTTGCGTTTCTGCCTGGAACTTGGCTATCTCCCCTGCCTGTCGCGCCTGTGCCGACTTGATCGCAGCATCACGATCCGCCTCCGCCTGAGCGATGATAGCGTCGCGCTTCACCTCGGCAGTCCGAGGCTTGCCCAGGGCGTCCAGGTACCCGTGACTGTCACGGATGTCCTTCAAGGTGAACGAGACTATTTTCAACCCCATGTTGGCGAGGTCGGAAACGGCCACCTCCTGGACCGAGGAAGCGAACTGGTCGCGGTTCTTGTAAATGTCTTCGGTCGTCATGGTACCGATGATCGCCCGAAGGTGGCCCTCGACGGTCTGGAGGGCGATTTCTTTGATCAGTTCGGAGCTCTTTCCGAGAAACTGCTCCGAGGCCGTTCGGATCGACTGCTCGTCACCTCCAACCTTCACCTGAGCGATGGCATCGACGATAATCGGGACGCCGGGCTTGGTGTAAACCTCGGGAGTCGTGACGTCGAGCGTCATAATCTCGAGGCTGAGCAGGTCGACTTTTTCCAGCAGCGGGACAATGAAGGCACCGCCGCCGCGCCGGATCCGGAATCCTACTTCTTCAACACGGCCGTCAGGTGTCTTTATCTTGTACTTCCGGCCGGAAATGACCATTACCTGGTTGGGACCCACTTTCTTGTAGCGCCGGGCTACGGCATAGATTGCCAGGATGAATGCCATTGCCAGGCCCACGAAGACAAACGCCACATTCAATTCGCCAAACATGTCGACTCCGCCTTAGATTCTTACGCGTTGCAACTGAGAACTCTCAAGATTTGGAGTTCAGCCTTCAGTCTGCACGGCGTCCGAGCAGGCTAAAGCCTGAACTCCGAGCCTAACGTTAGTCTTGCATGCGCCGGGGCCGCACCCAGGCGCATGAAAATACGGTCCACAGGTTTGGAGTTCAGCCTTCAGTCTGCACGGCGTCCGAGCAGGCTAAAGCCTGAACTCCGAGCCTGACGGCAGTCTTACATGCGCGCCGCACCCAAGCGCATGAAAATACGGTCCAGAGGTTTGGACGGGCCCTTAATGGACATTCCTGACGTAAAAGACAGTTCCGACTACCTCCACGATCTCGACGGCCGCATTGCGCGGTATGGCGCTGCCATCGACCGCGCGGGCGGGGGAGTTGATTCTCGCGCCCTTTGCTATCAAGGCGATCTCTCCGGTCCCGTTCTCCGGAATTGGTGTGACCACCTGCACTACCTTTCCCACCATGTCCTGGAACGAGAACTCGCTCCCCGCCTGGGTGCCTCGGAACAGGAGCGTCAGCATGCCAAACGTGCCCCCGCTGAGCAGGATTCCAGTCAGCAGCGCCGCCAGTACGCCCTTTCCCAAAGAAAGCTGAAAGTAGGAATTTGCAAGCAACCCGCCTCCACCGAAGCCCGTGAGAAACGTGGCGATGACTGTTGGGCTCAAGGGGCTGATGGGAAGATCCATGCCTGCCTCCATGTGCACGTCAACTCCGTGATCGCCGAAGAAGTGGCCCGCCAGGCCGACAAGCATGGTGTACCCCAAGCCGGTCACAAAAGTCAGAAAATAGATCACACCCACGGACATGATGGCAACCTTGAAGGGTGTTTGAATGTATCCCTGAGTGCCGATTTTATTCGAAAAGCCGCCTCATTTAAAACGAATTCATTCTCTTCGTCCACCAGGTATCCTGTTCACCACGAAGACACGAAGACGCGAAGAATCGCACAGGATTTCTTCGCGTCTTCGTGTCTTCGTGGTGAGATTTTTTGGTTGCGACTGGGCTGCGCCGTGTTTATCGGTGGTTTCACGGTTACGCTTGGAAGGTTTGAGCGTTTGACTCGCTTCGCTGTTTCGGCTAGTGTTAGGGGCATGAATCAGAAGTTCCCCAGGACGTTTGGAGAGCTCCGCAACAGTCCCTATCATGCGCTGCACTCCGGAGGGCGTACTGTTAAAGACGAAATGCGGGTGAACCTGCTCGAAAAGCTTCGCAAGGGAGAGACCCTCTTTCCGGGCATCGTGGGTTACGACGAAACCGTGGTCCCCCAAATCATCAACGCGATTTTGAGTAAACATAACATGATCCTGCTTGGCTTGCGAGGCCAGGCGAAGAGCCGGATTCTGCGCTCCTTTGTTCACTTTCTGGATGAGTGGTTCCCGTGCGTGGCAGGGTGCGAAATTCATGACTCACCCTATTCCCCGATCTGCAGAGCCTGTTGCCGGCGCCTTGAAGAGATGGGGGACAACCTGCCTATTGGTTTTCGCCACCGGGAAGAGCGCTATGTTGAAAAGCTGGCAACTCCCGATGTCACAATCGCCGACATGATCGGTGACGTAGATCCGATCCGGGCAGCCAAAGCAGGACTGGATCTTTCGGACGAGCTCACGATCCATTACGGCCTGCTGCCTCGCGCCAACAGAGGGATCTTCGCCGTCAATGAGCTCCCCGATCTGGCTGGCAAGATCCAGGTCGGTCTGTTCAATATCCTGCAGGAGGGGGACGTTCAGATCAAGGGATACCCTATACGTCTCCCGTTGGACGTAGTGATGGTGTTTTCCGCGAATCCGGAAGACTATACGGCGCGCGGGAAGATCATCACGCCACTCAGAGACCGGATCGGCTCCGAGATCCGGACACATTACCCATTGACGCCTGGAGACGGAATGGCTATCACCCGGCAGGAGGCGTGGCTCAATCGCAACGGAGAGATTCCGTCTGTCATCCCTCCATTCGTGGCGGAGATCGTCGAGGCGGTGGCCTTCGCGGCTCGGAAGGATCCGCGGGTGGACAAGCGCAGCGGCGTGAGCCAGCGTTTGCCGATCACCTGCATGGAAAACACACTTTCGAACGCCGAGCGGCGCGCCTTGTTTCATAAAGAAAAGGTCGTGGTTCCCAGGGTGGGCGACGTGTACGCGGCCATGCCCTCCCTGACGGGAAAATTTGAGCTGGAATACGAGGGGGAGCTCCGGGGCGCCGAAAACGTGGCGCGTGACTTGATTCGCGCCGCAGTAGGCGAAGTGTTCCAGAAATACAGCGAGGGTGAAGACTTTGTCCGGATCGTGGACTGGTTCGAACTGGGAGGGAGCCTGCGCGTGCCTGCGGACGCCTCCACGGAAGAATGCCTCTCGCAGTTCCGGGCGATCCAGGGATTGCTCGAGAAGGCTGACAGGCTTCTGGGCTCCGGAAAACATTCCGCCGACCAGCGTGTCGCAGCCGCGGAGTTCGTGCTGGAGGGTCTTTATGCTCAGAAGAAGATCAGCCGCGACGAGGAACGCGTGTTTGCGGCTTTGGAAAAGAAACAGCGCGAGGCCTACTTCGAAAACCAGGGCGAGAATCGAAAGAAGTGGAACTGAAGGCGGTGGTCAGTGGCCAGTGGTCAGTGGTTCGCTGGCCACCGGCCACTGAATCATGAAGTCGATCAAGTATTCCAGGCATACGGGAGAGGATTGGGACTCGCTGAGCATCGAGGAGTTGCTCAACAAGCTTTCTGATTTCCTCCTCCAGTCGGGTTTCAACAACCCATACTTCGACGATTTCCGGAATTCGGACCGGGACTTACAAGCCTTGCACGACGCCATCCTGAACGCGCTCCTGCGCAGCGGCACGCTTTCGGACGAGATGCTGGATCAACTCGAGCGGATGGAGGACAGAGAGGAGTTCGAGAATTCTGAAATCTCGCGTCTCGTCCAGTATCTGATCGATCGCCTGGCTCGGGAAGGTTACATCAGGATTCAGAAGAGTAAGAAACCCGTCACAGGCAAGGGAGGACGGGGTCTTTCGCAATCCCAGGTGCGTTTCGAGCTTACCGACAAGGCCCTCGATTTTCTGGGGTACAAGACCCTTAAGAACCTGCTCGGCTCTTTGGGTAAGTCGAGCTTCGGCCGGCACGACACCAGGGACATGGCAACCGGCGTGGAGGCAAGCGGCGCCTCCAAGCTCTACGAATTTGGCGATACGTTGAACCTGAATGTGAGTGGCACCATACTGAATGCCATACGCCGCGAAGGACTGAAGGTCCCCATCGACCTGGAGTATGCGGATCTCGAGATCCACCAGTGCGAGTACCAGTCCTCCTGCGCGACCGTCCTGATGCTGGACTGCAGTCACAGCATGATCCTTTACGGCGAAGATCGCTTCACCCCGGCCAAGAAAGTCGCGCTCGCTCTCGCGCACTTGATCCGCACCCAATATCCCGGAGACACGCTGCATGTCGTGCTGTTTCATGATTCCGCGGAGGAAATCCCGCTGAGCCGGCTGGCGCGCGTGCAGGTGGGACCTTTCTATACAAACACGCGCGAAGGTCTCCGCCTCGCTCAGCGTATCCTGGCACGAGAAAACAAGGATATGCGCCAGATCATCATGATCACCGACGGCAAGCCTTCCGCGGTTACCGAGCCAGATGGATCGATCTACCGCAATGCTTTCGGTCTGGATCCCTACGTGGTTGGGCTCACCTTCAAAGAGGTAAGCCAGTGCCGGCGCTCCAACATCCTCATCAACACCTTCATGCTGGCCAGGGATTACGATCTGGTCGCGTTCGTGCGAAAAGTCACGGAGATATGCCGGGGAAAGGCTTACTTCACGACGCCGCGCTCGCTCGGCCAATACATCTTGATGGACTACATGCGCAACAAAGTGCAGAAAGTCCACTGAAAAGCAGTAGGCAGAAGGCAGTCGGCAGAAGGCAGAAACTGCCTATTGCCCGCTGCTTAATAACGGCGGTAGTCGAAAAGGGTGTGGTCTTCCTCAATCCGGACCTTGAGGATCTTGTCCCCGGCAGTCATGCTTTGGGCCGCCTGCATCCCGCTGATCACCCTGCCAAAACAGGTGAACCCGCCATCCAGACGGGGTTGTGGCGAAAGAGTAATGAAAAACTGGCTCCCTCCGGTGTCCTTCCCGGAGAGCGCCATCCCGACGCTCCCCTTTTCGTAAGCGCGCATGTTTATCTCGCACCGGATCGTGTAACCGGGACCTCCTTCCATGTCGTTGCGCGGATCCCCGCCCTGGATCACGTAGTAGGGCACGACGCGCATGAAGCTCAGGCCGTTGAAGAAATCGCCGCGGGCAAGGGAGATGAAGTTCGCTGTCGTGAGTGGAGCGTCCTCGCGATAGAGCTCGATCTCTATGTTCCCTCGCTCCGTCTCGAGAGTCGCGACGGTACGATTCTGCCGTGAGACGGCGAGAATGCTGTAGGTTATATCGGTCGTAGCGCTTTCGGAGGGGCCGGGATCGTCCGGCACATCGGTCGCTCCGGCCTTGCGCAGCAGACTTAAAGCAGCGACGCGAGCATTGCGCTGCCGGTCGCCGAGCGCCGAGCGCAGAACCGCCTGCACGTCCTGTTCGGAAAGCCAGGGTTGCAGGGCGCTCAGCGCACTCACCTTCGCCTCCAGGTCCCAGCCGGGGGCCATCCTTTGATAAGCTTCGACCAGCGGTTTCCACGGCGCTTTTCTTCGCGGTGGCGGCTTGTAGGCCTTGATGGCTGCTCGCAGGATGACGCCGTCATGCGACGCAAGATAGGGTTCGACTATTGTCTGCAAATCTTCGACTCCGATCCGGGCCAGAGCTTCGACCGCGGCCGGGACGGCACGGATCTCCGCCGCCGTTGCGCGCTCGCTGGCTGCCTGAATCAACATCAGTTTCAGACGGCGAACCGCCTCCGGGCCGCCAACTTCGCCCAGGGCTTGAGCCGCCGCACGACGCGCGGCTTCGGTCGTGAAGTCTTCCAGCCGAACCAGATCAAAAAACGTCGCGTTTCCTCTCGACAACTTTGCCAGGGCGATGACCGCGCTCACGGCAGCAGGCCCCTGAATCCTGGTGAGCGGGACCAGCGCATCCTTCCCTTCCGGCGCGCCAATGTTTCCGAGAGCGGCGGCGGCCTGCACGGCAAAATTGACCTGCTCCGGGTTGGCACGAACGATGGGAGCTTCCTGCAGGGCCTTCCGGATTGCCGGGATTGCCCCCGGGTTCCGGAGGTTCCCGAGTGCTTCGACCGCGCTGGCGCGCACCCCCAGCGAGTTTGGCTTTCCGGAGTCAGGATCGTGCAGCGAGATCAGCGGAATGAGCGCGTCAGCCAGGTCCGGAGCCTCGCAGATGCCGGCGCCGCGCGCGGCATGGGCGCGAACATCAGGGTTGTAACTCCGGAGGAGTCTCAAGAAGGTGGACCGGGCCTTCCGCGCGCGGAGACCATAGAGACCGTTGGCGCAGCGCCACTGGATTTCGGGGTCCGGCGACTCCGCAAGCTTCTCTAAAGCAGGAACAGCCGACGGGTCCCTCAAACGCGTCAAGGCCGTTATGGCGAGTCTGAGGTAGGTTTGCTCCACGGGAGATCCTTCGTAAGGAAGGGCATGAAGCCGCCGGATGATCTCAACCGAATCCGAAGGCGATCCCGCCTTACCAAGCGCTTCCACAGCGCGCATGCGTACCTGGATCGAAGGGTCGTCCAGAGCTGCAACGAGTTCCGAGGCGGCGCGGGGATCCACCCGGAGGAACTCCTCTTTCAGAGTTTCGCGATCTTCAATCTCTCCGACGGCAAATGCCGCGGCAGCCCGCACGCTTGCATAGGACGAATGAAGCGCGTTGTAGAGCCAGGGAAGAGCGCGCCGGTTTCCTATCCGGCCAAGAGCGACGGCACACCATTGGCGAACCTCCGGATGTGTCGAGAAATGCAGGTTGCGGGGAAAGAAATCGTCTTCTCCCAAGGTCCGCCGGTCTTCACGTTTGAGGATTTCGGCAAACAGCCGGTTACGTTCCAGTTCATCCGAGCTCAGCTTTCGCCTTCCGCACCCGGCCGGGAGGAGGAACAGGGCAAGAGGGAAAGCTAGGAACGCACCGCGAAGACACGAAGAAATACGGGGACAGTCACCTTTTTTCGCTCTGGAGCGTCCGTTGGGAGAAATCCTCGCCGGCGAAAAAAGGTGACTGTCCCCGTATTTCACGAACGATTATTGGTATTTGAGACCGCTTATTTCGATTTCCAGCCGCCTCGGGTTCCAAAGCTGCTCGATGTTTTCGATCCAGACGGTGAAGTCGCGCCTCTCCAGGGGCTGCAAGGGACGTTTTAGCCCGGCGTCCGGGCGCAGGGGCGTGCTGATCCGTTCCTTGGAGAGCTTGTTGTACACATCGTAGAGCGCTATGCGCAATTCCAGGGCTTCAAGCTTCCGATCCCCTTCGTTCGTGATGAACCCCGAGACAATGGCTATCCGGCTCTTCGCGAAGTTGGTTCCCAGAGACGCCTTGACGTCGGCAATACGGATGTATTTCTTGTAGTATTCGAAATCAGGCTCGCCGGGACGGACGATCCCCGGCACCGGGCCTGTCACGGATCCCGAGGGTTGAGGGCCTGCCTGGAAGCGAGCATACAGAACCACCACCCCGGCCGCGACAACGAAGATGGCGCAGGTATAGGCCATTATCTTGAGTCGGGGGCTTTTGCCCTCAGGAATGCTCAGTTCCAGCATGCTCAAATTTCTTTCTGGAGGTCACCGCCTACGGCTTCTATGACCCTCAATACATCCTCAAAGTTCCCGGCGATCAGTACACCCACAGGATACGACAGGATCCTATCGTCTATCCAGAGCCCTGGAGGAGGAAAATACTCTTTTAAAAACTGGCCACGAATTCCACGAAGTCCACGAAACAGCCCAGCTGAGGGTGGAAGACTTCGTGGAATTCGTGGCCAGTTTTTTCAGTTCGCTGAGATCGTCGAGTCGGGGTCGGTTGAGTTTTCATACCCTGTATGATAGCCTTCCGGGGCTTTCGAACGGATGAGGCATGGCCGCTCGTGCGATCGGTATCTTCGCTATCTTGCTTATCACCTGCCCGGCAGTTGCGTCCTGTCTGACTCACGCGCAGGCGCCCGCTGCCTCGGAACAGAGTCCTCTTGTCTATCCGGAGCTTTCGTTCCGGCGCCTGCTCAACGACTTGCAGATCGTCGTAGCCTCTGCCCCTCATCTTGGCGAGAGCATGACGATCGGCCTGGTGTTGCGTTATGGCTCCGTCTTTGACCCGGCCGACAAAGGCGGCCTCGCCCATCTCGTTGCGCGGATGTTTTTGAAAGCGACCCAGGACAGGACCTCTAAAGCTATCCAGGACGAGTTAAGTTCTCTGGGCGCGACGATTGAAGTGCGCTGCGACTGGGATGGCATCCGGTTCATTCTTAGAGGCCAAAGTTCGCGGTTCGAACGCTCGTTGCTGCTTCTATACCAGATTGTTGGTGAGGCGGTATTCGATGAGGCGGATTTCTCGAAGGTAAAGGAAGAAATTCTCCAGACGCTCGACCGGCCCCAGGACCCTCGCCAGCTGGCGCGCAACCGTTTCGAAGCGGCGCTGTTTCGCGGGACGAGTTACGGCCGCCCGCTGCAGGGATCAAAACTTTCCCTCCAAAATATTTCTGTGGGAGATGTGCGCTATTTTTACCGGCGGTACGTCTCGCCCAATACTTCGTCCCTTGTGATAGCGGGATCTGCCCCGCCCGCGCTGGTGCAACAGAAAGCGGCGCGTATCTGGGGCGTCTGGGTGCGGAGGGATGAAGTTCCCTTTACGTTTCTCCCGCCGCGCACCCCTTCCTCGAGAAGCGTGGTTTTTGAAGACGATCGGGATTCGCCTGCAGCGCAGTTTGTTTTGGGCAATCTCTGGCCGCGCCGGGACGAGCCTGGGTATCACGCCGGAGCTCTCGCAACTCGCATTCTTCAGGAACGTCTGACCCGCGCGCTTCCCACGTCGCTGTTGACCGTGGCCGCCGAGGGCCGGAGGTTGCAGGGTCCTTTTTATGTTCAGGGCCAGGCGGCGGCAGAACAGGCGCTGTCCGAAATCAAGAAGATCCTGGACATGGCCGAAGAGTTCAAGGGCTCGGCGGTTTCACCAGACGAACTTGCGGGTGCGCAGACGTCCTGGATCGAAGAGTTCAGAAAATCTCTAAGTTCTTCCGAAGGGATCTGCGATGTTCTTCTGGATGCTGAGCTTTATCGCCTTGGCACAAACTACATCGCAACGTTCGCAGACCTTGTAAAGCGCAATTCCGTGGAGTCTGTAAAGGAAACCGCCAAGGAATGGATCTTTCCGGGAGGGGTGCTGATTTACGTTCGTGGTCCCGCCGCTGTTCTCAAGTCCGGTCTTGAATCGCTCGGCTCTGTCCAAACTGCGCCTTGAAGGAACAAAGGGGCAAAGGGAAAGCTTAATTAAGGTAGGAGACGCATTCATCACGAAGCTTTTCCCGTTTACCCCTTTGCCCCTTTGTCCCCGTTGCCCCTTTAGCTTTTAACGGGAGAGATTCATTCTCAGTTGCAAGGCCCAAGGAAGAATGTAGAACACCCGCTCGAATCCATCGTATTAGAACAGTGAAGGAAATCCCAAAGCGTGGCCGGTCGTTACCAGAAAGCCCAGTCGGAGCCAACTGCAACTTAGGAGGGCGGAAAGGCAACACCGATGTGGGTAGTAGGACGGGTCTTTGCATCTCGAATCGAACACGTGCTGCGCTATAACCCGTTAATCTCAGGAGGAAGAGTCTACGACAGAAAGACTTGCCACGAATCTCACGAATTCCACGAATTGTGTTTATCCCTTTTTCGTGTAATTCGTGAAATTCGTGGCAAAGAAACTGCGCTGGAGCGATGCTGCCGCCGGGGGAATCGCTTTGGGCTGAAGCACGGCGCTTTGATATAATCTTCGGAAACCTTGCGATAGTAATTCAAGCGAGGGATTGATCTGAAATTGAGGAGATTTGCAAGCCCCTGGATTCTCGGGATCGCCGGCTCCGTAATGTTCGCGGGGCTGGGTCTCATAGCGGTATTGGCTCAGGTCCCAGGATTCCTGAAAAGGCAGAGTCCCAAGAATCTCGAAAATGCCGAGCCGGAGTTTACTTTCGTTCGGACCGTTTACACGGGAAGAGGTCCCTGGGGATACTACAAGGGCTGGTACACGGACTGGCCCAAGGCCGACCGCCAGTTCATCCTTGGCGTCCAGCGGCTGACCAATATCCGAATCGCCGACGAAGGGAAGACCATCCCACTTACCGATCCTGAGATATTCCGCTATCCTTTCATTTATGCGGTCGAGGCGGCGCATATGAACCTGACCGAGGAAGAGGTGCGCGCACTCAGGGAGTACTTGCAGCGCGGCGGTTTTTTCTTCTGCGACGATTTCTGGGGCAGCGCCGAGTGGGAGTGGTTTCGGGAAACCATCGAGCGTGTCCTTCCGGGGACCAACATCGTCGAGATTCCCACGACCCATGAAATCTTTCATTGCTACTACGACATTCCCCAGATTCTCCAAGTACCTAACGTCGGCAACGCCTTGTACAATCGCGTAACTTACGAACAGGACGGCTACGTCCCCCATTGTCGCGGTATTTTTAATGAGAACGGCCGGCTTATGGTAATTATTAACTGGAATACCGACCTGGGAGACGCCTGGGAATGGGCCGATCTTCCCGGATATCCTGCGAAGTATTCCACGTATGCCTACCAGATGGGGATCAATGCCATCGTCTATGCCATGAGTCACTGAGAAAAAATTGACGTGACGTAGGGGCGCCCCTACGGAACAAAGAGATCTTCCATTGTTCGATGGATACGATTTTTGAGTTTTTCTTCAAGTACCGGCCTCTTCTTTTCGAAAAGGGGAAGCTTGCGTTTCAACCGCCCTGGCCCTCTTACGTCACCTGGATCCTCGCCGGATCCGCACTGGTTGGCGCGTATCTTCTGTATCACAAGACCAAGGCAGTGGTGCCCATCCCCTGGCGCGTGGGGCTCGCAGGTCTTCGCGGCCTTTCTTTGCTTGTCCTTCTGGTAATCTTCCTTCAGCCCGTTCTGATTCTGTACACGGTGACCCCGCAAAAGAGCTTTGTTGCGGTCGCTTACGATGTAACCAAGAGCATGGAGATTCGCGACGGAGCCGAGGGCCAGTCGCGCATCGAAATTGAGAAACATCTCCTCAGGCCGGTCGGCAATCCGATGCTGGAGGAGCTTGGGAAGAAATTCAAGGTTCGCCACTTCCGGTTCTCGAATTCCGCCGACAAGAGCTCGGGCTTCGAGGACGTGGCGCGTCATGGAAATGCAACCAATCTGGAACGGACCCTGGGCCAGATCGTCGCAGAACTGGGGACTGTGCCAGTTTCAGGAATCATTCTGATCACGGATGGCGCCGACAACCGCTCCAAGGATTTGAGCGGCATTGCCGCCCAGCTCCGCGCCCGGCGGATCCCGGTATACCCGGTCGGGATAGGATCGCCGGACTTCTCGCGCGACATGGAGATTGCCCGCGTCAGCATGCCCAAGAAGGTGCTCAAGGACGCGATGATAGAGGCGGATGTTGCAATTCGGGCAACCGGGTACGCGGGGCGCCGCGCCAAACTTGTCGTTAAAGAGCGCGACCGGCTGGTCCAGAGTCAGGAAATCACCCTCGGAAGCAACGGCGAGGTAAAGACCTACAAAGTCAACTTCAGCAGCGACACGGCGGGACCCAGGATTTTCAACTTCAGGGTCGAACCCTTTCAGGACGAAGTGATTGCCGAGAATAACGACCAGGACGTACTGATTCGCGTCGAGGACGAGCAACCGCGCATTCTCTACTGCGAAGGCGAACCTCGCTGGATTTACGCGTTCCTGCGGCGCGCGGTCCAGGAGGACAAGAACCTGCGGCTGCTCACGCTGCTGCGTCAGGCGCACGGCAAGTTCTATCGTCAGGGTCTGGACGAAAACAGCACTTCCACGCTGGAAAAAGGCTTTCCGACCGATAAGGGGGAGCTTTACACGTTCAAGGGCCTGATACTGGGCAGCGTGGAGGCCACGTTCTTCACCTTCGACCAGCTCCGCATGATCTCCGATTTCGTAAGCCAGCGCGGCGGCGGGCTTCTGATGCTCGGCGGAAAGAATTCTTTCGCACAGGGAGGGTATGTCAATACTCCGCTCGAGGACGTCCTTCCCGTGAACATCCGCTTCGGTCAGGGGAATTCCTCCATCCCTCCTTACGAGGATGTGGAGTACAAGCTGCGCCTGACCAGCTACGGCGCCCTGCATCCGGTGATGCGCCTTGCCCTTACGGAGGATGAGAACCGCAAGCGTTGGGAAACACTGCCTCCCCTTGTGGGCCTGAATCCCACGTCCGGAGCCAAACCCGGGGCCACCGTGCTCGCTCAGGTCGCACTCTCCGGAGCACGGGGACAGAATCCGGTTCTGCTGGCTTTCCAGCGTTTCGGCCGCGGGAAGGCCATGGCTCTTACCACGGGGGCCACGTGGAACTGGCGCATGCAGGTCGACAGCCGCAACACCACGCACGAAGTCTTCTGGAAACAGATGCTGCGCTGGCTCGTGAGCGACGCTCCGGATCCCGTGACCATCGAGACAGAAAAGCATTCCTATTCGCTCGAAGAAGCGGTGGTTCTGACCGCCGAAGTAACCGACAATACTTTCGTTCATCAAAACAACGCCCGCGTGAAGGCAGACGTAAAATCCCCTTCGGGCGAGACCGTCAGCTTGCCGCTGAACTGGGACGTAAGCCGGGAAGGCTATTACTCGGCTATCTTCCGTCCCAGGGAAGAGGGGATCCACGAAGTGTCGGTTGAAGCTCTCCAGGGCGCCAAAAGCCTCGGAAAAGCAAAAGCGAATTTCAGGATAGCGGAGTCTACGGCTGAGTTTCACAACGCGGCCCTCAATGTCGGGTTGCTCAAACGGTTGGCCGAAGAAACGGGCGGCCATTACTACTCGCCGCGCGATGTCCGCACGTTGCCCGAAGATATTTCCTATGTGGACAACGGCTCGTCAAGGATCGAAGAAAAGGACCTGTGGGATATGCCGCTGTTGTACCTGCTTCTGGTCGGATCGATCTCGGCCGAGTGGGTGCTGCGAAAACGCAAGGGTCTGGCATGAGTAAACTAGGGGCAAAGGGGTCAAGGGGTCGAGGGGCAAAGGGAAGGGCTTGCGACGGCCTTCATTCACGAAGCTTTTTGCCCTCTGTCCCTCTGCCCCTCGGCCCCCCTGCCCCTCGGCTCCTCTGCCCCTCTGCCCCTTTGCCCCTCTGTCCCTCCGCCCCTCTGCCCCTCGCCTTCCGTCTGTGGGGTGTGGCTGTGCTCGCTCTCTTCTTAATGATGCCGCCGTTTTCCCTCGCGAGCGATTCCGGGCAGGGGCGCTGGGCCATCTTAATTTCCGGGATCAGCGGCGACCCGGAGCTGCAGGAGGAGTTCTTGAAGTGGATTCGCGATCTTCACGCTGCCCTTGCGGGGCCCATGCAGTTTGATCGCGGCCACGTTTTTGTCCTGTTCGACGACCCCTCCAAAGACCCCGGCCTGATTTCCTACAAATCCACGCGGGAGAACCTGGAAAAGGTTTGCCGTGAGATCGCATCCCGCGTGGGAAAGGACGATCTGGTTTTCGTCTTCATTGCCGGCCATGGCAACTTTGACGCGAAGACTTACAAGTTAAATCTTCCCGGCCCGGATCCGACCGCCGAGGAACTGGCCTCCATATTGTATTCGATACCCGCCGCGCGATTTGTCGTGGCCAACATGACTACTTGCAGCGGAGCCAGTGTTCCCGCGCTCTCGCAGAAGGGGAAGATCGTGGTCTCGGCTACCAAGAGCGGTATGGAAAAGAACCAGACTCAGATGGGAAGGTTTTTTGTCGAAGCCTTCAAGAACGGAAATGCGGATTCGGACAAGAACGGCCGTGTTTCCGTCCTCGAAGCCTTCAATTACGCCGCTCACAAGGTGGAAGAGTATTACTCCACTCAGGGCCTTCTGAAGACGGAGCATCCAGTCCTGGATGACGATGGCGACGGAAAGGGGCAAAGTGATCCCGGCCCGGAGAACGGCGAAGGATTCCTGGCGCGGACTACCTACCTGGACACGGGGGTTCCAGCGTGGGCCCGGGGAAAGGGCACCCCGGAGGAAGAGGCTCTATTAGCAGAAATGCAAACAGTTGAAAGGCAGATTGAAGCCTTGAAGTATGCCAGGTCCGAAATGCCCGAAGCCGAGTACGAGAAGAAACTGGAGGGACTTCTGGTTCGCCTGGCAACTATCAACGCAAAATTGCGTAAGAACAAATGAAAGGCAGAAAGTTCTTTGCGATTCTTTGCGTCTTCGCGTCTTTGTGGTGAAAGGGCACTCCGCCTTCACCACAAAGACGCGAAGACGCGAAGAGGATTTTGGTCGAAAGAATTCTCCATGGGGACGAGAATTGCAGCGTGTGGCTTTGGGCTGTTCTTCGTTCTGGGGTGCTGCTCTGCCACGCGTCCCGGCGGGGCGCAGAGTAACTCCAGGGGCGCCGAAGCGTTGCGTTCCGGCGATTACGATAAGGCGCGAGCGCACTTCGAGGACGCGCTCAAATCCAGAGCGGAGGACGAAGCAAACCAGGCCGGCCTCTTGCAGGTTCTGCGCGAAACCGGACAATACCGGGAAGCGCTGAAGAGGGGGATCGAGTTCCTCAAGGCCCGTGAAAATTCCGCCAAGCTGCAACTGGAGATGGGACGCTCGTTCAAGGCCGCCGGAGACCTCGGCGGAGCCGAGCAACACCTGCGCCGCGCGACACAGCTTGGCGGGCCCGCGCGCCTGGACTCCGTGCGCGAACTTGGATTCCTGTTGGAAGAGACCGGGCGGCGGAGCGAAGCGGAAGGACTCTGGCAGCGGACCGTCGAGGAGTATCGGAAGGGCGCCGTCGGCGGCAGCCAGGACCTGGGAAATGTGGCCGTGGCGGCGTGGCAGTTGGGATGGGCGCAGGACGCCAAAGACATATTCCTGGACGCGACCAGCGGCAAGAACGTTTCGGTCGAGGCGCTGGCGAGCTTCGGCTACCTCTTTCTGGAGAAGTACAACGCTACCGACGCGCTGGGAGTGTTCCGCGATTGCCTCAAGACAAACCCGCGCTACGCCGACGCCCTCCTGGGCATCGCGCTGGCGAAGAAATATGAAAACAACAACGAAGTGGAAGCAAACGCGCGGAAGGCGCTTGAAGTCAATCCCAACCTGGTCCCCGCGATCAACCTGATGGCGGAACTCCGCATCCAGGAGGAAAATTACGAGGAGGCGATCCGCGAGGTGCGCCGCGCGTTGGCCGTGAATCCCTCCGACCTGGAAGCGCTCAGCCTGGAGGCCGTTTATCACCAATTTCGAGGGGACCAGGCGGCGTTCACGCAGGCGGAGCGCAGGGTCCTGGAGATTCATCCATCCTTCGGCCGGCTCTACTTCACCATCGCCGAGAATCTGGCCAATCGGCGAAAATACGCAGAGGCCATCGAGTTCAACCGCAAGGCGCTGAATCTGGACCCCAAGCTCTGGGCCGCCTGGGCCAGCCTGGGGATGAATCTCATGCGCGTCGGCGAACTGAGCGAGGGCCGGCGGGCGGTTCAGAAGGCATTCGAAGGGGACCCGTACAACGTCTGGGCCTTCAATACGCTGGATCTGCTGGACCAGATGGACAAGTTCGTCGAGGTGCGCAGCGAGCATTTTCTGTTGCGTCTGGCGAAAGAAGATGAGCCGGTCCTCTCCGTATATGCGCCGAAGCTCGCTGAAGAAGTGTTCGCGAAATTAAGCCAGAAATACGGCTTCAAGCCCGTGGGGCCCCTGCAGGTGGAGATTTTCCCCGATCATGGCGGTTTTGCGGTTCGGACACTCGGCCTCCCGGGGCTGGGCGCGCTGGGCGTCTGCTTCGGCAAGGTGATAGCTCTCGACTCCCCACGCGCGCGGAAACCCGGCTCTTTCAACTGGGGATCGACACTGTGGCACGAGTTTGCCCACGTGATTACGCTCCAGATGACTCGCCATAACATTCCGCGCTGGTTCTCGGAAGGTATCTCAGTGTACGAAGAAAGGCGGGCGCGACCGGGTTGGGGGGACGACCTGAACGCGCCGTTCGTCAAAGCATACAAGGAAGGAAAGGTCCTCAAAGTAAGCGAGCTGAACTCCGGCATGATGCGTCCGAAATTTCCCGAGCAGGTCGCGCTCTCCTATTACCAGGCTTCGCTGGTGTGCGAGCTGATCGAGGAAAAATTCGGATTTGCCAAAATTCGAGAATCTCTGCTGTTGTTTGCCGAGGGCCTCCCCACGGTCGAGGTTTTCCGGCGTTCTCTTGGTTGGGATGCGGCGACTTTGGATGCCGAATATGCCCGGTACGTCGATGCGCGTCTTCGCGAAGTTGCCCCCCACCTGGATTTTCAGCGGCACGCCGAGGGTGACGAGTCGAGCCGGACCAAGGAGGCTCTGAAGGGGGTCCTGGAACGGAACCCGGACGACTTCTTCGCCAATCTGCAGCTGGGAGGTATCTTAAAGAAAGAGAAAGCCAACGGCGCGGCAGAGGTCTATTTAAAGAAAGCGCAGGCGCTGTTTCCGGAATATGTCGAACCCGGGAACCCGTACCAGGTGTTGGCTGATATCTACTTGGAAGAAAAGCGGCCGGATGAGGCGCTCACCCAACTTCTCGGCTGGTCCCGTTACGACGAAAACGCGCTGGCTCCTTTGATGCGCGCCGCGGAAATCTACAGGGAACGTAAGGATTGGGAAAATGAGGCCCGGATGCTGCAGCTCTCCGTCTACATCCATCCCTACGATCCGGCAGCGCATACAATGCTGGGGGAAGCCGCCATGGAGTCCCGCGATTGGGCGACGGCGGTCGCGGCCTATAAAGTTCTTGTCGGGCTGAATCCGGCCGATCTCGCCGGAGCCCACTTCAACCTCGCGCGAGCGTGGTCGGAGTCCGGCCGCAAGCAGGAGGCGAAGAAGGAGACTCTTCGGGCACTGGAAATCGCCCCGACTTTCGAGAAAGCACAGCAGCTTCTTTTGAAACTCACCGGGAGTGAACCGTGAGTGAAGGGACCGTCAGAACACTCGGAGATCGCAACGTCAGGCAAAGAAAGCTCTGGCTGCTCGGGAGCCTCGTTCTAGGCGCGGTAGCTGCCTCCCTCGTCACGTTGAGAGTCGTGGCGCAGGATGAAGCGCCGTTGGTGAAACACAAGTTTACGCTGGCGCGTATCCGGTACACGACTCCGAGCTTGAACTGGTGGGCTTTTGGCGGGCAGGGTCCTCCGTGGAGTCACGATTATCCAGCGGCCCACCAGCACCTCATGAAGATCCTGGCGGAGGTCACCAAGCTCGACGTCAACGGCGAAGGACATATTGTTTCCTTTGACGACGACGAGGTCTTCAAATATCCGATTGCGTATCTCTGCGAGGTAGGGTTTCTGGACCTGTCCGAGAAAGAGGCGCACAACATGCGCGAGTATCTCCTGCGCGGAGGTTTTCTGATCGTGGACGACTTCCGGGGGGAGCGCGAGATCGAAAACTTCAAAGCGCAGTTGAAGATGGTGTTTCCGGAGCACTCCCTTGAGGAGTTGCCCCGCACGCACGAGATATTCAAGTGTTTCTATGATATCTCGAACCTGTTGCCTCCACCTCCTTACGCTCGCAGCTTCATTCCCCAGTACCTGGGCATGAGCGACGACAAGCAGCGCCTCATGATGGTGGTCGATTACAACAACGATATCAGCGAGTACTGGGAGTGGTCCAACGATCCGTTCATGCCCATCGAAGAAACCAACGAGGCCTATAAATACGGCGTGAACTATGTTGTATACGCGTTGACTCACTAGGGGATTGCGGATTGGCGATTGCGGATTGCGGATTGGAAGATAACGGAAGGCTTGGTACGACAATCCGCAATCCGGAATCCGCAATTTTCCCGTGGTGAAGCCGAACGCCCGAGCAACAGAGAATCCGAAGAAAGGGGGAGTCTGCGGATGGAAAACGTCCAGCAGGTCGTCGCCGACGATGCAGCGCTCATAGAAAAACTCAAGCATGGGTACCAGGAGATCCTCCGGGAACTGCGCAAGGTCATCATCGCTCAGAATTCCGTGGTCGAGCAGGTCATGATTTGTATGATGGTAGGGGCCCATTCAATGATCACCGGCGTTCCGGGTCTCGCCAAGACCCTGCTTATCAAGACGCTGGCAAGTGTCCTGGATCTCAAGTTCAAACGCATCCAGTTCACGCCGGACCTTATGCCGGCAGACATCACGGGAACCGACATCATCCAGGAGGATGTCACTACCGGAAGGAGAGAGCTCGTCTTCGTCAAGGGTCCGATTTTCGCCAACATTCTTCTGGCGGACGAGATCAACCGCACGCCTCCGAAAACTCAGGCCGCGCTGCTCGAGGCGATGGAAGAGGTCCAGGTGACGGTACAGGGCGTCACGTATCCCATGGATCGCCCGTTCTTCGTGCTGGCCACCCAGAATCCGATCGAACTGGAAGGGACTTATCCTCTGCCTGAAGCCCAGTTGGACCGTTTCATGTTCAATATCATCATCGAGTATCTGGACGAGGAAGACGAGCTGAGCGTTGTCACTGCCACGACCTCCGCGCGCGAAGTCAAGATCGCGCGGACCGTCAGCGGCGAGGACATTCTGGAATTTCAAAAACTCGTTCGCCGCGTGCCGGTGCCGGACCACGTCTCGCGCTATGCGGTCTCACTGGCCCGCGCTACGCGGCCTGCGAAGAACGGTGGTCTTGATTTCATAAAGGAGTGGGTAAACTGGGGAGCGAGTCTGCGCGCGTCCCAGTACCTGATCCTGGGAGGCAAGGCCCGGGCGCTGCTGAACGGCCGATTCAACGTCTCCATTGAGGACGTACGGGCCCTTGCGTATCCGGTGATGCGGCACCGCATCCTCACCAATTTTCACGCCGAGTCGCAGCGCGTCACCACCGAGGAAATCATACGGCGCCTGCTCGAGGCGGTTCCTGCGCCTAAGTCAGGTTTGTGAGGATTTACGAATGACGAATGACGATTGTTCAGGAATCCAGAATCCAGGAGCCACAATGCAGAATAGAGGGGGTGTGCCGGATATTCTGGATTCTGAATTCCTTTCGTTCGGATCATGACTGACGATCGGCAAACAATCGTCAATTGATCTGGAGTCTGACAATGATTCATGCGCACCCGGCATTGCCGCAACCGACGCGCTTTATCGACCCGACGGTTCTGACCCGCATCTCGAGTCTGGAGCTCGTGGCGCGCACCGTCGTCGAGGGATTTGTGGCCGGGCTGCACCGGTCACCGCATCTGGGATTCAGCGTTAACTTCGCCGAGTATCGGCCTTACCGGCCGGGTGATGATATCCGCAAGATCGACTGGAAAGTATTCGGCCGTCGGGAACGATTCTTCGTTAAGGAGTACGAAGGCGAGACCAATACGAGCATCCATCTCATCCTGGACTGCAGTCAGTCTATGAGGTACGGAAACCGGGGGATACCAAAGTTGGAGTACGGCCAGTTTGTCGCCGCCTCGCTCGCTTACTTTGCCTTCAAGCAGCGGGACAGTGTGGGCTTTATCTCGTTCGATGAGCAGGTGCGGGAGTTCGTGCCGGCTCGCGGAAGCATAGGTCATTTGAATACCGTGCTGCACACGATAGAGAGAACGAGTGCGGCGCAGAAAAGCAACTTCCTCAAACCCCTGGTTGCCGTCTCAGAGCGGATCCGGAAACGGGGCATCGTGGCCCTGATATCGGATCTCTATGATGAACCTCAACGGGTGATGGATGGTCTGCGCCACCTCGCGCTGCACGGCAATGACGTCATCGTGTTCCAGGTTCTGGACCCCTCGGAACTGCTCTTTGATTTCGAAGAGAGCGCGCAGTTTATCGACATGGAGACCCGGGCGGAGATGCACGTTGTGCCGGATTTCCTCCGGCAGGAATACAGAAAGATCATGAAGAACCAGGTCGCTTTTTTTGAAAAGGAGTGTCAGAAGGACAGAATGGATTTCGCTCTGCTGGACACGTCGCAGCCGTTGGACCACGCGCTTTTTGCTTACCTTCTGAGACGCCAGCAGCTTTACTGATCGTAGCATGGCCGTCCCGGCCATGATTCGGGTTGGATATCTCCGGAGGGTTTTTTCACGGGCGAGACGCCCGTGCCACAACAGCTTATGAGCTTCTTGAATCCGTTGTACTTTTGGGGGGCGCTCGCGGCGGCGGTCCCGGTGCTGTTGCACCTGATCAGAAGGGAGCGCGCCCGGAGGATCGAGTTCCCCACGCTCATGTACCTTCGCAAGGTCAGCAAAAGGACGATCCGGTACCAGAAACTACGGCATTTGTTGTTGCTTCTGTTGAGAGTTCTGGCCTTCTTGTTCCTTGCGCTGGCATTTACGCGCCCGTTCCGGGAGATGCCGCAGGTGTCCGCAGCGGGCGGTAAGGTCACGACGGCGCACATCATCCTGTTGGACAACTCTCTGAGCATGTCCTACGGCGACCGCTGGGAAAGGGCCAAAAAGGCTGCGGCAGAGATCGTCCGCAGGGCTAGCGTGGGAGACAAGTTCGCGCTTCTGGAGTTCTCGGATCGCGTTTTCGCACGATCCCAGATAGTGACCGGCAAGGACACGCTGCTGGGACAGATCGAGAACGGGGTCGAGTTGACCGAAAAGTCGACCAGGTATAGCCAGGCGCTCCGATTGGCCGAGAAACTTGCGCTGGAGGCAGGCGCGGAAAAACGCATCATCTATCTTATCTCTGACTTTCAGAAAAGCGGTTTGGATGCAGATGAGCAGGATTCTCGCTTGAGCTCTTCCGTGGAGCTGAAGCCGGTGGATCTCGGCTCTGACAGCTTCAGCAACCTGACTTTTGGCGAGGTGAAGGTTCTTGATGCGGACGAAAGCAACGCCGGAAGCTTCCAGATTAAAGCCACGGTCGTGAACTATGGAACCGAAGACCGGAAAAACATTCGCGTAAGCCTGTCGCTGCACGGCCGCGTGGTGGCGGAAAAAGCCGTGGACGCGGACCGCTCTGCTCTCCGGGGCGTGGAATTTCAAATTCCGGCGCTGACAGCGGGCGCGCACCCCGTCGTTCTCGAAGTGGAGGATCCCAATCTCACACGCGATAACCGGTTCAGCATGATTCTCGAAGCTCGTGGCAAGACCCCCGTCTTTTCCGTGGAGAATCCGGAACCGAAAGGAGGCAGGTCTCCCAGCTTCTTTCTTTCTCACGCCTTGAACGTTTCGTCGTTTTCCCCTTATCGTTTGACGGCGGTCGCCCTTGAGAAGGCCGAGTCTGTGAGCACCCTCACGGGCAGCCTTGTCATTTGGAACGATGCTTCGGGCGGCGGCCCTGCGCTGCAGAAAAAGCTCCAGGATTACGTGCGCGGCGGCGGCGGACTGGCAGTCGTCCTCGGAAAGGCGGTGACCGCGGAGGACTTCAACCGGACTTTCGGTTCCTGGGTTCCCGTGCAGATGGAAGACCCTTCGTTGCAAGCAAAGCGGCCGGGCCAGGCGAGCCACGACTATGCGCTTCTGACCGACCTGCGGATGGACCATCCGATTTTCAAACCGTTCAGCGAACCCCATTCCGGGGACTTCACCGGGGCGAAATTCTTCAAATACGCACGCCTGAAGGCAGCCCAGGGGAGTGAAGTGCTGGCGCGGTTCGATAACGGTCTTCCGGCGGTCGTTTCAGCGAACATCGACAAGGGCCGCGTTGTGGTGCTGGCTTTTCCAGCCGACGATTCGGGCAACAACGATTTCCCGGTTAAGGCCGTGTTTGCGCCGTTGTGGCAGCAGATCCTGCGGCACCTGGGAAATCTTCGTGAAGGGCGCCGGTGGGTGGAGGTAGGCGAGACCATCGAGCCGCAAAAGATCCTGGCTGAGTCTGCGTTGCGTCAGGGCAGAGCCGACTTCGATCTGAACCAGGCGATCGTCGTCATGAGCCCCGACAAGAGGCGCGTTCCTGCGGTTCCGGGGGCCAGCGCTCTGACGCTCGAGAAAATAGGGCTCTACGAGATCCGTTCGCCGCGGCTGAGCATCACGGTTGCCGTGAACCCGGTGCCGAAAGAATCGGATCTCGCACACGCCAACGTGGAAGAGTTTGTGGCGGGCTGGCTTCCTAGGGAAGCATCCGGGGCGCCCCAGCCGGCGGTTGAGAACGAACGCATGTCATTGGAAGAGCAGGAGCGGAAGCAGCGATTATGGCGCCTGCTTCTTGCCGCGGTTCTGGTATTCTTGGTGAGTGAGGGCCTGCTAGGGAACCGGTTAGCCCTCAAACGGGAATAGGGGAATTGCGGATTGCGGATTTCGGATTTGAACAGCCAGGTCCCGCAATCCGAAATCCGCAATCCGCAGTCCGCAATCGGGAGGGGAACCCATGAATTCCTATGAAAGCTTGCGCGAAAGGATCCGGATGGTGCGCCGCAGATGGCGCACGCAGATCCTGATAAAAGGGGTTTCTCTCTTTTTGGCCTCGAGCATCTCTCTGCTCGTTCTCAGCGTGTGGGGAGCGGACTTGTTCGGCTTCAAGCCGGGGGCGCTGTGGGCCATGCGCCTTCTGACCGGAGGCGCTGTAGTGTTTGTTGCTGTCCGCTTCCTCTACCTCCCGCTGAGGCGCCGGGTGTCCGACGTTCAGGTGGCGCAGTACGTGGAAGAGCGCTACCCGAAGCTCGAAGACCGGCTCGTTACGGCTATGGAATTCGGCCGGGGGGATCGCATCTCCGCTGGAATGCTGGATCTGCTGATCAAGGATGCTCTGGACAAGACGAACCGGTTGGACTTTTCGGTCTTCGTCAATCGCAAGCGCATAGCGACCCATGGAAGCCTGGCTGCCGGGGCACTGCTGGTGTTGCTGGTTCTGCTGAGCTGGGGTCCGTCTTTCTTTCCCTACGGCTTTCAGAAGCTCTACATTCGATGGAGCCAAGCCTCTTCCAACGAGCCTTTGATGGTGCTCGTGACGCCCGGGAATACCGAACTGGCGAAGGGGACGGACCAGCAGATACGGGCGCAGCTGGTCGGCTTTGATTCCCCCGAAGTAAAGCTTTTTACCCAACCAGAATCCGCGACGGTGTGGACGCTGCTCCCGATGGAACCGGAAACGCGCGGGAGCGGTTTTCTCTACCTGTTGGTCGACGTGCAATCCTCTCTGCGTTACTATGTCGAATCCCGGGGAGTGCGTTCCCCCCCTTTCACCATCAAGGTAGTCGATGTTCCGAAAGTCGAGCGCATTCAGCTCACCTATCGATTCCCCTCTTATACCGGTATGTCTCCTGAGACAGTGGAAGATGGAGGGGACATTTCCGCCCTGAAGGGGACCAGGGTGGATTTCAATATTCATTTGAACCAGCCGGCGCGTTCCGCACGGCTTCTCTTTGATAACCAGTCCACGCTTGCGCTCGCACCGGCAGGAGACAAAGCCTTTTCCGGAACGCTGGACCTTCGGCGCTCGGGTTCCTACGTGGTCCAGCTTGTAAATGCGGACGCTCGCCAGTATCCGGCGTCTTCGGAGTATCAGATCGAGGCTCTCGAGGACGTGCCTCCGAAGGTAACGATAACGAAGCCCTTGCGCGACTTGCGCGCGACCAATGTCGAAGAGGTTTTTGCCGAGGTGAAGGCGGAAGACGATATTGGCGTGGCGAAAGTCGAGATCCGTTACGCGGTCAACGGCGGGGCGGAAAAGCCGATCAGGCTTTTCGACGGCAAATCCGCGTCTCAACCGAACGTCCTTTCGGGCCACACGTTTTTCCTGGAAGAATTCAACCTGCAGCCGGGCGATGTCATTTCCTACTACGGCAAGGCCATCGACAACAACAACGTCACCGGCCCCGGTTCGTCCTCATCCGATATCTATTTCATCGAGATTCGACCCTTCGAACAGAAGTACACCCAGACCCAGGCGGCGCCCGGCCCCGGCGGCGGCGGAGAGGCGGAGGAATCGTTGAGCCGGCAGCAGAAGGAGATCATCAGCGCCACGTTCAAGCTGATTCGAGAAAAGGACAAGATGGATTCCAAGGAGTATGCGGACGACCTGAAATCGCTGGCGCTGGTTCAGGGCCGGCTGCAGGCGCAAGCGCAGGGCTTGATCGACCGCATGCAGCGGCGCGGGGCGCTGGACGTAAGTTCTCTTTTTGCGAAACTGGTGGACTACCTGAAGGCGGCGGTCGTCGAGATGGAGCAGGCGGCCCTCCGGCTCGGAGAGCAGAAACCATCGGAGGCCCTGCCTCCGGAACAAAAGTCGCTTCAGCAACTCATGCGCGGCGAGAGCCTGTTTCGCGAGATCCAGATCAGCCTCGGGACGCAGGGGAGCGGTGGGTCGCAGGCGAATGCCGAGGATCTGGCCGACTTGTTTGAGCTGGAGCTCAACAAGCTCAAGAACCAGTACGAAACCATCCAGCGCGGAGAGCAGCAGGCACGTGACCAGCATCTGGACGAAGCGCTGCAGCGCCTCAAAGAACTGGCGCAGCGCCAGCAACAGCTGAACGAGCGTAACCGGATGCTCGGCCAGAGGGGCTCCTCTTCCGCCTCCGCCGGAGGGGGAGGCCAGAGCCAGCAAGAGCTGATTGAGGAAGCCGAACGGCTCCAGCGCCAGCTGCAGCGGCTCTCCCGGGAGCGGAGCTCGCCCGAATTGAACCGGGTCAGCAGCCAGCTCCAGCAGGCCATCCAGGAGATGAAGAAGTCTCTGGACAAAAGCCAGCAGGGGAGCAGCCAGGAAGCCACCGCCCAAGGGATCCGGGCACTGCAGCAACTGGAAGATGCCAGGCGTGCCCTTGCGCGAAGTCAGGACGCGGGTCTGAACCAGGGCCTGGAGCGGGCCGCGGAGGAGTCGAAGCAGCTTCTCGAACAGCAGAAGCAAATCCAGGAAGCCCTGGACCGGCTGTCCCAGGAGAAACAGCATGCGGGAACGCCGGAGTTTCAGAAACGGCGAGAAGACCTGTCTGAGCGAAAGGCTGTTCAGGCCGACCGCCTGAAGAACTTGGGTGGCCAAATCGAGGATCTTTCCAAACGGGCTCGAAAGACTCAGCGCGAGACAAGCAGCAAGCTCAGCGAGGCAGCGGGGACTATTCGGGACAAGAAACTACCGGAACGAATCCTGCAGAGTAACCAGCTCATGGAAGCTGGGTACTACGACTTTATCAAGGCACGGGAAGACTTCATCCGTGGCGGGCTGGAAGAACTGAACAAGCAGCTCGAAGCGGCACGCAACAGTCTCGGACAGACGGGCGAAGGCAAGTTGGAAGAGAGGGTCAGCAAGACGCGCCAGCTGGCCGAAGGGCTCGAATCGATGCAGCAACGTCTGCGGACAATGCAGAAAGGCCAGGGCAAACAGGGTAACACTCCCGGACAACAGCAGGCCAGTCAGGGAGGACAAAAGGGCCAACAGCAGGGCGAGACTCCAAACCAGTCTGGGCAGCGAGGGGCCCAACAAGGGCAACAGGGTCAGGGCCAGCAGGGGAAACAGCAGGGCAATGCGGCCGCCGATCGGGATCGGCCCGTACGGTGGAGAGGACTCTCGTCAGCTGCCGCGTGAACTGCAGCAGCGACTCGGCGACGCACAGGAGCTCCGTCGCCTCTTCGACCGTAATTCCACGCAGGGGCAGAACCTGGATCAGGTCATCGAAAGCCTGCGGCGCATGGAGATTGCCCGCGACTACAGTGATCCCGAAGAAGCGGCCCGCCTGAAACAATCTATAGACCTGCTCCGTCAGGTGGAGCTCGATCTCGGCCGCGACCTTGCCCGGCTGCTCCAGAAGGACAAATACTTCTACTCCGACGACAACGAGGCGCCGTCGAGCTACAAGAGGCTCGTTGAGGAGTACTATAAGTCTCTAGCCAAGGGGAAACCGTGACGGATTTCGGATTTCCGATTTCGGATTGCAGATTGCGGATTGCGGATTTCAAAACGCCCGGCTTCACAATCCGCAATCCGAAATCCGAAATCCGAAATTGCTCAAACCGATGAGAATAGTAATTACCGGAGGTTCAGGCTTTCTGGGAAGCCACCTGTGCGAGCGGCTGCTGGCACTGGGACACGAGGTTGTCTGCCTCGACAACCTTATTACCGGCAGTGTCGATAACATTGCGCACCTCCTCGGTCATGAGCGATTCCGTTTCTACAAGCACGACGTGACCGAGTACATCTTTATCGCGGATAACGTGGATGCCGTCATGCATTTCGCGTCCCCGGCCAGCCCCCGCGACTACCTGGAACATCCAATCAAGACGCTGAAAGTGGGAGCGTTGGGGACTCATAAGACCCTGGGCCTCGCCAAAGACAAAGGAGCGCGCTTCCTTCTCGCCAGCACTTCGGAAACCTACGGAGATCCTCTAGTGAACCCCCAGCCCGAGACGTACTGGGGAAACGTAAATCCAATCGGCCTGCGAGGCGTCTATGATGAAGCAAAGAGATTTGCCGAGGCTCTCACCATGGCGTATCACAGGTCGCACGGCATGGATACACGGATAGTACGCATATTCAACACCTATGGGCCGCGGATGCGACCTCACGACGGTCGCGTGGTTTCCAATTTTATCGTCCAGGCTCTCAGACGCGAACCACTGACGGTTTATGGCACGGGAGCGCAGACCCGCAGTTTCTGCTACGTGGACGACGAAATCGAAGGGATTGTGCGGCTGCTCCTGGCTCCGGCATCGCCCGGGGTCCACGAACCCGTAAACATCGGCAACCCGCACGAACTGACGGTGATGGAGATCGCCCGGAAGGTACTGGATCTGACCGATAGCTCGAGCGCGATCGATTTCAAACCCCTGCCCCAAGATGATCCAAAGGTACGCAGGCCGGACATCACCCGGGCTCAAAAGCTCCTGGGATGGAGTCCCACCGTGTCCTTGGAAGAAGGCTTGCGCCGCACGATCGGGTACTTCAGGACGCGAGCCGCCCCCGCGGGCTGAGTACGTTCATCCCGTCGATTTACCGCGTTAATGCCTGGTTTGGAGTACAGGCCCTAGCCTGCGTGTTCGGAGTTCAGGCTTTAGCCTGCTCGGGTCAGACTTCAGATCTTAGGGATCAGACTTCAGACTGAGCCGGGCACGACAGAAAGCCCCGCAGATATTCAAGCGTTCTAGGTCTGAGGTATGATCTCTGAAGTCTGAGGTCTCCCACTGGGGTATTGACACCGACCATGGGTCAATCGAAAGCACTTGCTAAAAATATGAAAGTCCCTTTTCTGGATCTTAAGGCGCAGTACGCGACGATCCGGGATGAGTTGCGGTCGGCCGTGGATGAAGTTCTCGAGAGCCAGAGGTTCATTCTGGGGCCGCAGGTCGCCGCCCTGGAGCAGGACGTGGCCCGATTCTGCCACGTCCCCTATGCTGTCGGCGTGGCTTCAGGTACGGACGCCCTTTTGCTTTCTCTGAAGGCCCTCGGAGTTGGGCAGGGAGATGGTGTGGTGACCGTCCCGTTCACGTTCTTCGCCACCGCCGGGGCTATAGCCAATCTGGGGGCGAGGCCGATTTTCGTGGATAGTGAAGACGCGAGCTTCAATATGGACCCGAAAGCGCTCGAGCTGCTCCTGGAGCAAGGCTGCAGTGCGGGCCCTTCGTCTCGTAGAGCTCACCTGCAATCCCGCGCTACAGTGAAAGCCGTGATTGTGGTCCAGCTGTTTGGGCAATGCGCCGACATGGACGCGGTGCTCCGCATAGCGGGGCGCCACAGCATTCCAGTCGTGGAAGACAGCTGCCAGGCCATCGGGGCGCGATTCCGTGACAAGCCTGCCGGCAGTATGGGCGCCTTGGGCTGCTTCAGTTTCTTCCCTTCCAAGAACTTGGGCGGAGCCGGGGACGGAGGGATGGTCGTAAGCGGTGACAAGGACCTCTCTGACCGTGTCCGGCTGTTGCGGACACACGGGGCCCAGCCGCAGTACTTTCACAAGATTGTCGGGTTTAACAGCCGGCTGGATGAGATCCAGGCCGCTATCTTACGCGTAAAACTGCGGCACCTGGAGCGCTGGTCAAAGGCCCGGCAGAAGATCGCCGGCGAATACAAGAGGAAGTTTCAGGCCGCAGACTTGTTGGATCGCATCGCCCTGCCCGAGGTGCTTCCCAATCGGGTGCATGTCTTCCACCAGTTTGTCATCCGCTGCCAGCGCAGAGACGAGCTTCGCAGCTTCCTGAGCGAACGTGGCATTGAAACGGAGATTTATTACCCGGTGCCTCTCCACGAGCAGGAATGTTTCAGGTACCTGGGTTACCAGCCGTCGGATTTTCCTCAAGCGCATGCAGCCTCCCGCCAGGCCCTGGCATTGCCCATATATCCGGAGCTGACCGGAGAGCAGATTGATTGCATCGTCTCCACGATCGCCGAGTTGCTTGCGGGGTAGCCTGATTTCCCCTTTTGCTTCGCGCCCTTTGCGTCTTTGCGGTTCCTAGGCGAAATCAGAACTAACCGCGAAGGCGCGGAGGGCGCGCCACGATCTTTTTTGCCACGAGAGCCGGAGTTCATGACTTGACAGAAAGAGTTCTCAAGTAGTCCCTTACAAGAGACGATACAGGTCTGTTAGAATGGGCCTTGTCGACCGGAGCGGCAACAGATGGGGAAAGCAACCTACATTCTTGGAATAAATGCCTACCACGGAGACGCATCGGCAGTTCTTCTCAAGGACGGGAGCGTCGTGGCTGCAGTCGAAGAGGAGCGGTTTAGCCGGATGAAGCACTCCGCGGGCTTTCCCTCTCACGCGATCCGGTATTGCTTGCGGCGTGCGGGTATTTCCATTTCGGAAGTGGATCACATCGGAATTTCCCGCGTTCCCAGCGCGCACCTCATCAACAAGATAACCTTCGTTCTTTACAACCGTCTCATGTTCACACAGCAGGGCCTGGACCGTCTGCGCAACGTCGACAGGATTCGAAATATCCAGACCGTGTTGGCGGACTCCCTTGGCGTTCGCGAGTCCGACCTCAAGATGGAATTTCACAATGTGGAGCACCACGTGGCGCACATGGCCAGCGCGTTCCTGGTCTCGCCTTTCCAGGAAGCGGCCCTGCTTTCCGTGGACGGCTTTGGTGATTTCTGCAGCACCATGCTCGGTCGCGGCGCGGGAGGAAACGTCGAGAAACTGGATTCCGTGCTGTTTCCTCACTCTCTCGGTCTCTTTTATACCTCCATCACCCAGTATCTCGGATTTCTCAATTACGGGGATGAGGGAAAGGTAATGGCGCTGGCTCCTTACGGCGAGCCCCGGTACCTGGACGAGATGATGAGCATTGTCAAACCGGACGGCGAACACGGCTTTCAGCTGAACCTCGACTTCTTCACCCATCACGCCCGAGGGGTCGAGATGAGCTGGGATGAAGGGAAACCGCACGTCGGCAGAGTTTATTCGGACAAGCTCGCCGAGATTTTCGGCCCTGCGCGTCTGCCTCATGAAGAAATCACCCAGCACCACCGGGACATCGCTGCCTCGCTGCAAAAATGCCTGGAAGCGCATCTCTTCAGAATTCTCAACGCGCTTCACCGGTACACGGGCTCGACGAATCTGTGCCTCGCGGGCGGAGTGGCTTATAACAGCGTGGCGAATGGCCTCATCCGGCAGCAAACTCCTTTTCGGGAGATCTTTATCCAGCCCGCGGCCGGCGACAGCGGAACGGCGCTGGGTGTTGCCTTCTACATCTGGAACACCCTCCTCGGAAATCCCCGCACCTACGTAATGAGAGACGCCTATCTGGGGCCGGAATACAGCGATGCGGAACTGGAGGAGGCGATTAGAAGTTTTGGGGCTTCATATCAGCGGGCTGACGACGTGGAAGAGCGCGCCGCAGAATTGATAGCCTCGGGAAAGATTGTAGGCTGGTTTCAGGGGCGAATGGAGTTTGGTCCCCGAGCTTTGGGGAACAGGAGCATCCTTGCGGACCCGCGCCAGCCTGAGATGAAGGACCTCTTGAACCTGCGCATCAAGCACCGGGAGAGTTTCCGGCCTTTTGCTCCGGCCGTGTTGGAGGAATATGTCCAGGAATACTTTGAAGACTCGTATCCCTCTCCGTTTATGCTGATGGTGTTCAAGGTGCGGCCGGGAAGAAGCGCGAATATCCCGGCCACCCGTCACGTGGACAACACGGGCCGGGTCCAGTCCGTCTCGCGCAGCGTCAATCCTCGCTTTTGGAATCTGATCGAATCCTTCCGCCGGCGGACCGGCATACCGCTGGTCCTGAACACTTCCTTCAACGAAAACGAGCCCATTGTCTGCTCTCCGCAGGATGCGTTGCACTGCTTCGCCACCACGAAGATGGATGCCCTGGTATTGGGCAATTTTCTGATTACAAAGTAACCACCCCTGTGGCTTAGAGTTCAGGCTTTAACCTGCACAGCTCCTGGGCAGCCTAAAGGCTGAACTCCAAACCGGCCTCCAACAACTAGCGCAGGGAACGGATCTGGGCCTGGAAGCTCTTGGAGTTCTTCTGGATAATGCGGTTCAAGATTTCGACCGTGCGCGGCTCCAGCAGAACCATGCGCCGTTGGCTTAATAAGGCGGCAATCTGGCGGGCGTGGAGGTCGTCAACGTTCATGGTCTTGAGTCCCTGGATGACGCGCGTCTTGCAGCGCCGCAGGATATTTCTGAAGTACTGGACGCCGTCCTGGATAATGGCATTCATCTGGGTTACCGACTCACGCAGGTGTGTGTTTCCTGCCGGGTTGAAGCTGCAATAGCAGCGGGGGTAACTCTCCAGGATTTCGAGTACGGGAAAGTCGCATTGGTTGGCCTCGACCCACTTCCCGATAATTCGTACGCGGTTCAGATAGTTCTTGTCTGCGAACGGCAGATTCGAAAGCATTTCCAGGTTGCGGAGGGCGGCGTGGTCCAGCTTCGATTCTGTTTTCCCCTCTCGTCCGGCGATGTGCAGGGCACTGTCGTGCACCCTGCAGTAATAGTCCACGTAGCCCTTCTTGAACTGGAGGAACCGCTGCTCGAAGGTGTCCCGATTAAGCGCATCGAGAAAGTGCTCTGGGCGGTCCAGAGAAGCCAGGAGTTGGCTTCGGATGCGCTCGAGCGCCTGCTGGCCTGTAGGAACGGCGGAATAAAGATAATTGCAAGCGCGTTCAAAGCCAGAAACCCAGCGAATGAATCCCCGGAGATTCTCAAGCGACTGTTTCCATATTTGCAGACGGTCTTCTTCGAGGTTAAAGGATCGCGCCACCTGGGCCATTGTTTCTTCGAAAGTCTGATCTCCCTCGCGCAGCCGTATCATGGCAGGACGCAACAGCTCCAGATAAGTCCCAAAAGACTTCACGTAGTCCCAGAACTGAATGGTGAGGAGACTGTCAGGGAGCTCCACCAGCCCGCCTGCCAGACCCGCAGATTCTACGTGGATCCACCAGTCGATCACTTGCTTCTTCGCTTCGTCCGGGTTGCTGTCGCGAATGGCATCCCGGCCGGCCAATAGCGCTGCCCAGTGCAGCCATTGTTTTTCAGACTCCAAATCTCGCGCGGCGACTCCTGCCTGGGGCAGACCTGAACCGGCCAGGCCGGCTTCGAAAGCATCCTGCAGGAACACAAGGTGACCCGCAATGAAACCGGAGAGTCTCTGTTTTTTGATCTCATCCCCGACGGAGAACTGAACGGACGCGGTCATCAGGCGCCCGCGCTGAACATACAGGGACTGCAGAATCTCCCCGGCTTCGAGCCTGGCCTTGTTCCACCCCTCTTTCTCGGCGGACGTTGCTTTGGGAGGCCTGTTCAACTCAAGGTCATAACGTTCCGCGGCGAGCTTGCGTAATTGCCCGGTTTCATCGAGGGTCGGAATGTCCGGGTGCCAGACGATCAGCCGGCTCAGGCCGGAGGACAGCTCGCGGAAAGCCTGTTCGAATTCGTAGAAACGCTCGAAGGGACTCAGTATCAACAGGATCCATGGAAATGGACTCTCTTCAAGCGATACCAGATCCTCGGGCGACCAGATTGGGTCGAAGATACTCTTGAAAAAAACCAATCCCCTTGGGGCATTCAGCTCTCCCGGAGCGGGGGACACCAGCGACTGGGAGTTGCGCAAAGCCCGCGCTGTGGTGTCGGGGTTCCAATCCGGGATTTCGCTGTGCAACCACTCATAAACGAGAAGCGGAAACTGGAGGGCAAACTCGTCTTCGTTCGCCAGAAGGTCCCGCACCGTGGGGAAACCGAGTCTGTTTGACGAATCGAGCAGGCGGTAGCGGCGGTCTTGCTTCTCTCCTTCGGCTACAAGATATTTCCCCCCCTTTTGTTCCAGCTCCATCAGGATGGCCGAGGTCATGCTGTAGCTCGGCAGGAAATCCGCGTCATGATAGATCAACAGGGAGTTGGTGAGCGCTCGAACGGAAGGAGGCTGGGACTCGCAGATCGACAGGAAAGCGATTCCCTTCAGCAACAACTGGGCCCTGGCTTGTACTGCGGGCTTCAGAAACGGCACGATTTCCTGCTGAAGACGGTCATAGGCGTAGAGCAAGGATGTGTATTTGCCGGACGCCCTCAAATCGTCCACTATGCGATCAAACAGGAAATCGAGGGTGACGAGACGCTCCGCGGGCTCTCCGCTCATCGCATCGATGGCGCCCTGGACAAAACGCAGAGGGGAGAATCCGGGGAGGAGCGAGCGCAAGCGAAAGAGACTGTAAAACACATCGGGGTGAATCGGGTAAAGGTCGATAAAGTTTTCCGCCTTCGTTCCGAAGTAAGGAAGCTTTTTTCGTAGCCGATTCAAGATTCCGCGGATTGCCAGTTTCTGACCGTCGTTCTTGCTCGCCAGCGCCGAAGCGATGATCTCCACAATATGATTGCGGCTGAGCCAGATAAAGTCGCAGGAGTCTCCCAGGCTGTTCATGAGGGTCAACTGTATGCCGGTTGCGTCTTCCCACTTGAGATGCTGCTCGTCCATTATCAGAACAACCAGCACGCCACTCGGTGCAAAGCTGTCCGTCACGATCTTGAGAAGCCGAAATTCCCGCTCCAGACTCTCGGGAGTGGCGATCCGATCGAGACGCCGGGAGATGTTGTCCAGAACCAGCATGCCCACGGAGCGCATAGCCTGCTCCGAAACGGCCTCCGGGATCAAGGCGGCAAACTCTTCTTCTGAAAGGTCGGCCTCAGGCTTTTCACTGATGCCGGGAGCGGACGGCTTCGGCGTTCCCAATTGCGCCGCCAGAAAACGCCCCAGCGGGACGGAGGGGTCTTCCGGGATGTTTATGAACAAGCTGTTTACTGGCACACGAGGTTGGGCGTTATCGGGAAGGAACGGTTCAAACACAGCCCATTCCGGGTCCGATAGATTCTCGAGGAACGTGCCAAGGTAGCGAAGGAGGTGGGTCTTTCCCACTCCACGCTCACCTGTGAAGAAGAATCCTCCGGGCTGGGAATCCGCATAACAGGCGAGCCGGCGCAGAATACGAGCGCAGATCTCCCCCGTCTCCCGGGTCAGAACATATGTCTCTCGGATCGAATGACCGCCGGCTTCCATGGGATCGGGAAACCTAGGCCTCGGATGTAAGGTGACATGGTCGCCGACTAGCATTCTTCAAGATCCGAGGCAAGTGCGCCCTGGAAGGGCGCTGGGAGCTTAGCCGCGCGTGAGCGCAAGCGAACCCCCGGGAATATTGCAACAAACGAAATGCGCCCCGGCAGCGGCGCTGGGACCTCCGGCGACCCCTGCCGGGGTGCGTATCGTTGTTCCTCTTCCACCAGGGATTCGCTTCGCTCACCCCCGGCTAATTTCCTTTCGCCTCGCTGGGGCGGAATAAACGTTGCCATATTTACGAAATCATGTTCTAAGGCAGGTTTGCCGGCTTTCTCTTTTCCTCGGGGGGAAGTACATCCTTACTATCGGCACTGTTGGGAGAGTCTTTAGTGGGAGAGGAGTAAATGCCGGAGGCCCCGCCGAGCATCTGCTCGTAGCTGTTACCGTAGCACTGGATAGCGGGTTCTGTTCCCTTGATGAAGTACTCTGACTGCCGGTCGAGGCAGTGTTCTGTGGCAAGGAGCCCGGTGGTCGGGTCGATTTCAACCTGAACGATCCCTTCCGGCGGCGTGAACCCCTCGCCGCTCGAGGGATATCGTGTGACGGCGCGTTTCATGAACGCCGTCCAGATTGGCAGCGCAGACTGGGACCCGGAAAGGTTGAGCTCCCGATTGTCGTCGAACCCGACCCAGACGATGCAGAGCAGATCCGGCGTATACCCCGCGAACCAGCCGTCATGGGACGTGCCCGTTTTGCCCGCGGCGGGCAGGTTGAACCCGCGGGCGCGTACCCCCGCCCCTGTGCCATTGTTGACCACGGACTCCAAAAGGGAAGTGATCATGAATGCCACTTGAGGCGCGAGAACCGGCTCGCTCTTTGGACTTGCCGCAAAAACCAGTCCGGCTTGCCCGTCAGTGATTTTCAAAACCGGTGTAAGCTCGGCGAGGCGGCCGCCGTTGGCAAAGGCGGTATAGGCTCGCGCCATCTCAATCGGGGTCACCTCGAAGGCGCCGATAGCCATGGCAGGATAAGGCTTGATCTGCTCGTTCAGACCCAGCCGGCGCGCCAGCTCCGTGATCTTGGGGTACCCCACTCTCTCGGCCAATTTGATTGTGGCGACGTTCAGCGATTTGGATATCGCCTGCCGCATCGTCACCTGGCCGAGATATTCGTCCTTGAAGTTTCTGGGCTCGTAGACCAGGTCCTCAAATGAGAAGGAGGTCGGCTCGTCCAGCACAGTGGAGACCGCGGTCAGAGGCTCGGCATTTCCATATGCCGTCTCGAGCGCCGCCGTGTAAACAAAAGGCTTAAAGATGCTCCCAGGCTGCCGGCTTGACTGTGTGATCCGGTTGAACTGGCTGGCTCCGTAATTTCGACCGCCCACCATGGCAAGTATCCGGCCGTTCCTGGGATCCAGGGCGATCAGGCTGGCTTGCACCGTGCCGGGCGGGATTCCTCTTTTCCCCTTCGCGAAGTGCGCGTCGAGCTCGACAAGGCCTTCACGGATCGATTCAAACGCGGCCTGCTGCACTCCGAAGTCCAGGCTGGTGTAGATCTTGTAGTTGGAGCGCGTGAGGACGGGATCGCCAAACTTATCGACCAGAATGTCCTGAACGTAATCGACAAAGTAGGGAGCCTCCGAGTAATTGAACGCGGAACTGGGCTTAACTTCGAGGGGTTTGGCCTTGGCCTCGTCCCTTTCCTTCCGCGAGATCGTCCCGGACTCGGCCATCACGTCCAGAACAAGGTTCCGGCGGGCTTTGGTCTTGTCGGGATAGCGAATAGGCGTGTATCGATTGGGCGCAGAAATGATGCCTGCCAAGGTAGCCGCTTCCCCCAGCGTAAGATCTTTCACACTCTTGTCAAAGTAAGCTTCTGCCGCCTCTCCGAATCCGACGATGCCGAAGGACCCCCTCTGCCCGAGATAGACATCATTGCTGTACAGTTCGAAAATCTCCTCCTTGGAGAGGCGCTGTTCCAACAGTATCGACATGTAGGCATCCGCCAACTTACGCTTCCAGGTCCGCTCCGGCGTCAGGAAGTAGTTCTTCACAAACTGCTGTGTTAACGTGCTGGCGCCCTGCACAGTGTCGCCCTCGCGGACGTCGATAATCAGGGCCTTGAGAATGCGAATGGGATCGACGCCGCTGTGACTGAAAAAACGCCGGTCTTCCGAGGCCAGCACCGCGTTGACAAGCACCTTCGGCAGATCGCGATAGGAAACATACCTGCGTTTTTCACGGTTTTTGTTGATGACATTGCTCAACAGTTCGGGTTTCAGAGAGAAGCGGTTCAAGGGCGCGCGCGTATCAGCGTCCACGATCGAACGGATCGAGTTGGCCGAGAAATGCACTTCCGCGGATCGATTGGCATCTTCAGGCAGATTGGCCTCGTTGTGAAGGAGTATCCGATTCGCCTTCTCAACCCGGAAAGTGGAGAGCGACGCGCGCCCGGGCTTTTCTTCCTCGACGTAGCCCATGCGCCGGATCGCGGTGACGAGGTCACTGGGCGGCAGAGGCTTTCCCGGATAGAGGACGGAGGGGCCGGCGAAAATCTGCGTGTCGCCGAGCGTATAGTGTTTGGCGAGCTTTTCCGTCATGATACGGTTGAAAATGAAATAGTAGCGGATGAGAAAAATCCCGATGACAATCGCCGGAATGCTGACCAGAGCAGCGGCGATCTTCCAAAAGCGGATTCGGGGAAATCTCATGAATGGTTCAACTCCCTGAGCATATCGGCGAATTATATCAGCTTGTGAGCCCGATTCTATCCACAGAGCCACGGAGACACAGAGACAGATTTTCTCGGTGTCTCTGTGGCTCTGTGGCTACTAGCCCTCACACATGACGCTTATGCTACGATATTGACCAGACTGCGGAGACTGGCGATGGAAAGATATTCCAGGCAAGTTCTCTTCCAGCCCATTGGACGGGAAGGTCAGGAAAAACTGGGCCGTGCGCGCGTGCTTCTCGTTGGGTGCGGCGCCCTCGGCTCGGTGCTTGCCGAGATCCTGGTGCGCGCGGGCATCGGACGCCTCACACTGGCGGACAGGGACTATGTGGACGAGTCCAACCTGCAGCGCCAGTCGCTCTACACCGAGGCCGATGCCCGGGAGGGATTGCCGAAGGCTGTCGCGGCGGTGCGGCATCTGCGCGAGATCAATAGCGCCGTGGAGATCGTGGAGCGAATCGCGGACGTGAACGCGCTGTCGGTGGCGTCTCTCGTTCAAGAACAGGACCTGATCCTCGACGGAACCGACAACTTTGAAACGCGCTATCTGCTTAACGATGCCAGCCTGAAATGGAACATTCCCTGGATCTACGGCGCATGCGTGGGAAGCTACGGGCTGTGCCTGGCTTTCTTGCCGGGCCTGACCGCTTGTCTGCGCTGCGTTTTGCAGCAACTTCCTCCTCCGGGAAGCTCTCCCACCTGTGATACAAGCGGAGTCGTAGGGCCGATCGTCCACCTGGTTGCCGCCCTGCAGGCCGCGGAGGCCTTGAAAATCCTTACCGGGAACCTGCGCCAGGTGAACCGCAAGGTTGTCACTGTGGACGTATGGGAAAATCGGGTTGCGACACTGGACCTGTCCCAACTGAATCGCGACGGCCGGTGCCCTGCCTGCGGCCAGCGGCGATTCGAGTTCCTTGAAGGGGCGCACGAGGGGCGGACGCAGGCACTGTGCGGCCGCAACGCCGTTCAGATATGGAGAAGCAGTCCCAGGCCGGTCGATTTCAAACCCATCGCCGAACGCCTCGCGCGATTGGGGCCGGTCCAGTACAACGAGTTTCTGTTGCGGGCCCACGTAGACAATCTGGAGATCGCACTTTTCCGAGACGGGCGCGGCATTATCCGAGGCACCCAGAATTCGGATGAGGCGCAGCGCATCTATGCGAAATACATCGGAAACTGACGTCGATTGCGGATTGCGGATTGCGGATTGCGGATTGCGGATCTCGGGCTTCCGATTTACGGTTTTTCCCAATCCGCAATCCGCAATCCGCAATCCGAAATTTTGCCTGTTTCTGGCGTGCGCGGTGTTGCTAATTCCTCTGCTGCCGGCGCAGGACGAGGAAAAGATCCAGAAACTATTCCGCGAGGCGATCGAGGCCATGGGCGGCGAGACCTACTTGAAAGTCACCGATACGGTGAGCGAGGGGAATTACTTTCTCTTCAACCGAGACGGGGACTCCTCGGGACTCATCAAATTCAACGACTGGACAAAATTCCCCGACAAAAGCCGAAACGAACTGGGCAACAAGAAAAAGGAACGCGATGTCACCGTCTTCAACCTCGAAAAGAACGAAGGCTGGATCCTGGAGGGGCAGAAGGACACTCGCGACGCCACGCCGGACGAGATGAAGTCTTTCAAAAACGCCGTCAAGCACAGCCTGGACAACATCCTGCGCTTCCGCTGGAAGGATCCTCAGAACAAGGTCTTCTATCTCGGGCCGGGAGAGGGGGGTGACGTTTCCCTCGAGTTGGTGCAGATTCTGGATCCGGAAAACGATACGGTCACGATTTACTTTGACCGTTTGAGCAAATTGCCGGCCAAGGTGGAATATCGAGATGTGGACAAACGAGGAGTCCACCTCAGGAATGTGGAAGAGTACAGTCAGTGGCACGTCGTTCAGGGAGTAAAACTTCCTCTTCGCATCGACGGTTTCGTCAACGGCCGGAAGGCATCCCAGCTCTTTCTGACCAAGATCACGCTGAGCAACAATCTTCTCGATTCCTTCTTTTCGAAACCGGTGCCACCCAAGTAGGCAATTCTTTGCGCCTTCGCGTCTTCGTGGTAAGGACCGGACACAATCCACCACGAAGACGCGAAGGCACGAAGAACCACGAAGAGGTTTCGATCATTATTTGGAGGGGATGATGCCGGATGACATGCTGCTGAAATGGCGGCCGGAATTCCCCATTTTGCAAAAGTGCACCTACCTGATCAGTAACTCCCTCGGCGCCATGCCCCAAGCGGCCTATACTGCCTTGAAGGAGTACGCCGACGCGTGGTCAAGCCGGGGAGTCGAGGCGTGGTCGGATTCCTGGTGGGAGATGCCTGTCCGTATGGGCGATCTGGTCGCTCCGATTATTGGCGCAAATCCGGGGGAAGTCTCCTTTCATCCGAACGTGACCATCGCGGAAGCGATCGTTCTTTCGTGTTTCGATTTTCGCGGTCCCAGGCGGAAGATCGTCCTTACGGACATGGACTTCCCTTCCGTGACGTATCTCTGCCACGCCCAAAAATCCGAAGGTGCGGAGATCTGCATCGTAAGATCTGAAGACGGCATCGGCGTGGACCTCTCGCGTCTTCTCGACGCCATCGATGAGCGGACTCTCCTGGTGCCGGTGAGCCACGTCTTGTTTCGGACCGCATGCGTCATGGATGCCGAGGCCATCGTGAGACGCGCGCGCGAAGCCGGCGCCTATGTCGTTCTCGATGTGTACCAGTCCGCGGGGGCGGTTCCCGTAAACGTGAAAGAATGGGGCGTGGATTTTGCGATAGGAGGCTGCTTGAAATGGCTTTGCGGAGGGCCGGGGGCCGCCTTCCTTTACGTGCGGCCCGAGCTGCGCGCGACGCTGTGCCCGCGCTTGACCGGATGGATGGCGCATCGGGACCCGTTCGCCTTCCAGATCGGAGATATGCAATTTCGCGATGACGCCTTCCGATTTCTCAACGGGACGCCGCAGATTCCCTGTCTCTATGGGGCCCGCCCGGGCCTGGAGATTGTCGGAAAGATCGGGGTCGAGGCGATCCGGGAGAAGTCTCGGCGCCAGGTGGCCCGGCTGATCGAGCTGGCGCGCGGTGAGGGTTTTACCGTCAACGTTCCCGAAGAGGCGGAACGGCGCGGCGGAACGGTCGCGGTCAATACGCCGCACGCCTACGAGATTTCGCGCGAGTTGGTGCGCCGTCAGTACCTGGTGGATTTTCGGCCCGGCGCAGGGATCCGAATCTCGCCTCATTTCTACACGGCGGACGAAGAACTCGAGGCGGTAGTACAAGAGATCCGCCGGATCATCGACACCAGAGCCTTTTGAATTGCGGATTTCGGATTGCGGATTTCGGATTGTCGTAATCGAGGCTTTCCATTAAATCCGCAATCCTGCAATCGCCAATCCGCAATCCGTCGAACAGGGATTCATGAGGATCTACGACATTTCACAGACGCTACGGGAGGGGATGGCAGTTTGGCCGGGGGACCAGGAATTCCACCGGAACTGGACGATGCAAATCCGCAAAGGCGATTCTTGCAACGTATCTTGGGTGACCATGAGTACCCACACGGGCACTCATCTCGACGCCCCCTTTCATTTCGATGATTCCGGCCTCGACATTGCTTCAGTCTGCCTCGAACAGTACCTGGGTCCGGCGCGCGTCGTATCGATGGAAGTCGAGCGGGTGATTGCGGTTCCCGATCTCGAACGTTTGAACTGGGAGGGGGTGGACCGCGTAATTTTCAAGACGCGTACCATCGGGTGGGCGGAGGAGCATTTTGATCCCCGTTTTGTCTATCTGAGCGAGGATGGAGCGGAATTCCTGGGGAAGAGGGGTCTGCGCCTCGTAGGTACGGATGCGCCTTCCATTGATGCGTTCGAAAGCAAGACACTCCTTTCTCACAAGCTACTGTTGAAGCACGGCGTGGCGATTCTGGAAGGAGCGCGGTTGGCTGACGTGCGACCCGGCGACTACGAGTTGATCTGCCTGCCGCTGAGACTCGCGGGGCTCGATGGCTCTCCGGTCCGTGCGATCCTCCGTGAGCTATGATCGCAGCCCAGACACTACGAAATGAAACCACCGATGAACACAGCCCAGCCGCAACCAAAAAAATCTCACCACCAAGGCGCGAAGACGCGAAGAAATCCTTTGCGATTCTTCGCGTGTTACATGTCTTTGTGGTGAACAGGATCCCTGCGCTCCAGGAGAACGCAGAGCGCGCATTCTTAGGAAGATCTAATAACTCCTCTGCGTTCCCGCCCACGTCATGACGGGCGTGGTACTCTGTACGTCGCGGAGAAGCCCCTCGGTGCAGCGGATATGGGACCCGCTGCTGGCGGTAAGAGAGTTCGCTGTGAAGGAACCATAAAACTCACTGGCGCTGTTCAGTTCCAGCTTCGCGTTTGGGGCATACACCGTGCCACAGAAGCCGCCGTATCCGCACAGGGTTGCCTTCGTGGCGCCCGCATAGAAGATTTGGAAAAAGGCCGGTTTCCGGCTCGGGCTCGTTACCGATCCCTCGGACAGGTCCAACCGCGATTTTATGAAGAGCACTGTCTTGACGTCCTCGGGCAGGACAAGAGAGGACCCTCCGGACAGTACCAGTTGATCGGCGTAGTACGTCCCCCCTGTCAAGATAATCTTCGCCCCTTCGCTGGCTGTGATCTTCCTGTACCTTCCGGCGGCGAGAGTCTTGGAGACGCCGCTCGCCGTCACCTGGGTAACGCCGACCGCAAAAGGTGGAATAGGAGGGAATGTGGGCAGCTCGCCAGGTGGGTGCGCTTGTCCCATTACGTTTGGAGTTCCCCGTGTCTTGACGCCAAAAACGAGGCTAGCCGTCAAAATGCTCAACGCCGAAAGTATCAAAAGAACCGTGATCAATGCAACTCACCCTTGGCGGTCGAGTCCCGCTCTTGCAACGCAATTCGAGACGGGAAAGACCACCTTTCGCGCTTCGCCAGAACCTCATCCTGCAGGAGCGACCTGCCAAAGGCGCCGTCTTTGCGAAACTCTGTTCACTTGAGGCGCAACGTTTCTCAGTTGAAAAACACTTCGCTCATTGCGCACAACAGCGGGGGGGGAACGCCATAGATAATATTTCATTCGAGATGGGCGATTCAATTCCACAACCGAACTAACCGTCCGAGGGGTAAGTTAACGGACTAACCATGCAGGCTAGCCCTCCGGAGACCACTCCGGAAAGCCTTACCGCGGATTTCACGAATTTGTTCTCTCGCCGGCGGTCCATGTCAGCGAAATCCCTCCAAATTAAGCCAGCCCCCGCCAGCCAGGCTAGGTCCACTTGGTGGACACAAAGTTCACAAAATGGTCAAATTTCGTCCGAGAGGCATGGTTGATAAAAGAGAAATGGAACAAGCGCAGTTGTTTGAAACCGCCGATGAACGCGGATGCACGCCGATGTTCGGCGCCGCTCATCGGCGTGGATCGGCGTCCATCGGCGGTTCCCTACCCTCGGCGGTATGAGGCTCACTCGCTATCGCTAGCCAGCAATTCTTGCACTTTCAGGAAAATTCTTGGCGACCCTTCGCGCTCTTCGCGTCTTCGCGGTTAACTCCGGCTCAGTCTTACGGCAAAGTCGCTAAGTGCGCAAAGGAATCGCGAAGGCTTTTGGTTGTGGCTGTGGCTGCACCGTGTAATTCGCGGCCAGCTCTTTGTTGTTAGTTGTCAGTTGCCGGTGGGTTTGGTTAAATGCGCGCGATGGAACACCAGATTTATGCTGGTCCGTTTGAAGCTCTGGAAGGCCGCCTGTTGGAGAAAATCGCCGCACGACAGAAGGAGGATCCACTGGCGCCCGTCGCCCTCCTTGTGGGCTCCAACGTCCTGGCCTCGTATCTCAAGTACCGCATCGCGGAGCAGGGACGCGCCGCTGCCAATCTGCGCTTCTACACATTCCTGGACTTGGCTGGTAGCCTTGCTGCGGCTTCACCGGACCAGAAGAAGCCCAGGCTGCCGCGCCTGGGGCCTGGCTCTATTCTCGATACAATCCTGAGGCAAGGCGGACCGGCGGTATTCAAGGAGATTTCCGCGTATCCGGGGTTTCGCGCCGCCTTGCTGGACACCTTTCGCGATCTCCGGGACGCCGGCATCGCTCCCGAAGGTCTGAACCGTGCGATAGCAGAGAAATCGAGGGTGGACCGCAAGGAACACCTGGAAGGAGTCGCGCGCCTGTTCCAGGAATTCAGAGGCAAGGTCGATCTCTTTCGGGACGTGGACGACGATTTTCACGAGGCGCTCTCCAATACCCCGCGTGCGCGGGATATTCTCGGCCGCGACCACCTTCTTATTTACGGGATCTACGACGTGACCGGCCAGCAGGAGGATCTGCTGCATGCGCTCAAAGAAAGTCTTGAGCTGATCTATTTCGTTCCCTACTGCGACGAGGCTTCATCAGTTTTCGCAAAGCCGTTCCTGGAAGCCAGAGCAAAGGAGCTGTCCGTCAAGCCCGAGCCCCTGGGTCCGCTCCCAGACGGCCGCGGCTCCGTCGTGAGCGGTGGAATATTCGATGCGAAGTTTTCGCAGGGGATCCGTGCAGGCTCTCTGATGCTTGTCCTGGCTCCGGGGGAATCGCGGGTTGCGGTGGAAATCGTGCGTGAGATTCTCCGCGCCGTCAGAGACGGGGTCATTTCCGGCTTCCACGAAGCGGCCATATTGCTCCGTCAGCCTGAGAGCGAGGTTCCCATCCTGTCGGAGGCTTTCCGTCTGCGCAAGATCCCGTTCTATCTGCACGGCGGCGTCCCTCTTTCGCAGCGCCCGTTGACACAGGCCGTGAGGGCCATTGCCTCTCTGGAGGCCGATGCGTTTCCCCGCCAGGCCATATTCCGCGCTATGGAGTGGATCGCAGCCGCGCTGCCGGAAGATGCGGCCGCTGCCTGGGACATCCCTCAGTGGCGGGCGCTCGCGAACGACCCGGTTTTTCTATCCGGCGTCCAGTCCTGGAACCTGGGCGTGGAAGCGCTGATAAAAAATGGCTGGCGCGAGTTGAAGCGGGCTGAGGAGCTCCCCACCCGGTCTTCCGAACCGGCCGACGACGAGGATCCGGAAAAGCGTGCGCTTTCCGTGGCGCAGGCACAAAAGCGCTTGGAGGCCGCGCAGGCCTTGCGCCGGGCTTGGGGCGTTCTGCGCGGCGCCTCGGCGGACTGGCCGCAGCGGCTGCCCTGGGGAGAATGGGCGACCCTGCTCGAACAGCGCCTGGAACCGCTGCTTGGCGGCTCGGAGGACTGGCAGGCGTTTACCACGGCCCTGGATGAGATCCGTTCCTTGGAAGTGATTGCCGGGACCGCGGGCATCGAGCCCCGGGTGGGGCGCGAGCAGATGGGCAATGCTCTGCAAGACGCCATGGACGCCCTTTCGCGTCCGGAGGGCCGCTTCCAGAGGAGCGGTGTGAATGTCCTGTCTGTCACTGCATCTCGCGGCCTGCGCTTCCCTCTTGTGATAGTGCCCGGACTGGACGAAGGGAAGTTTCCATCCAGACTGCGCCAGGATCCTTTTCTGCTGGACGAGGAGCGCCGCGGCATAGGCAGGCTCCCGCTCAAGTCCCTGAGAGTGGACGAAGAAAAACTCCTGTTCGACATGGCGGCGCGCTCGGCCGAGAAAAGGTTGGTGTTGATCGCGTCCCGGCTGGATGAGAGCTCGGATCGCGAGCGGATACCGTCGGACTTTTTCCTCCGGAGGCTGGATTCGCCAGCGCCGGCAGAAAAGGAAGTCGCCGTAGACGAAGCGGAAATCCGGCTGCGTCTGGTAACAGCTTTCGCTCCGGGAGGGCGCGTGTTGGAAGCGCTGGCGGAACTGGAGCCTCAACGCCTCAGGGAACCGAAGGCATTTGACCACGCGCGCTGGAAAGGCGCCCTGACCCCCTTCGATGGGCGGCTGCAAGACCCTGCACTCGTGCGATGGATCGACGCCAACTTCGGGGCGTCGGCCGGTCCGGTATCTGCAAGCGGCCTGGAGGAATATGCCCGTTGCCCCTATCTCTTTTTTCTCAAGCGAGTCTTTGGTCTCAAGAAGTGGGAAGAGGTCGAAAGTGCCGAAGGCATGGAACCTCAGCACCGCGGTCAGGCGATCCATGAGATTTTGGAGAAATTCCTGGTAGAGTTTGCGGGCGAGCAGATCCTCGGCGCCGCACGCGAAGCTCTTTTCGCTTCTCTGGATCGTCATGCACGCCGGCGCCTCAACGAAGCGCGGCCGGCGGGCATTCCGGATCTTCTGTGGGAGATCGAGCAGGACCGCCTGCTCGAGATGCTGCACAACTGGCTCGATTACGAACTGTCAAGGCTCCAGGACGGCCTCCTGCCGTCGTATTTCGAGCTTCCGTTTGGAGATTTTTCTCCCAAACAGAAATCTCCCGCCTATCGGGCCGAGACAGGAAACTTCGTCTTCGACTTCCGGGGCAGGATCGACCGGTTGGATCTGTCACGCGACGGGACGCGTGCGCGCGTGCTGGACTACAAGGTCGGTTCGCTCCCCTCCACGATGACGGGAAAACCGAAAACGCCTCTTATGGGAGGAGAGAAAATGCAGATCGCCGTGTACCGGGGCGCGTTGTCGGCTCTGCCTGAGTTTTCCGCAGTCCGGGAGGTCCGGGGAGAGTATCTGCACCTCCAACCCAAGGACGGCGCGACTGCCCCATGCTCCCTGGATGCGGAAGTTCTTGCCGAAGCCATCGACCATCTGCCTGCTGTCCTCGAGGTCATAGGCGAAGGGATCGAAGGAGGCGTCTTCTTCGCGCGGACCAGTGGAAGCGTGCGCCCCGGTGGACATTGCGAATTCTGCGACTATCTCACGATTTGCGGAAAGGACCGTACGCAGCGCGAGGAAAGAAAGTCCGGCGACCCTGCCGTCTCGCGGTTCGTTCAGATGAGAATGGTCGACGGCCTTTTGGAGGAAGAAGAATGATCTCGCTCGAGCTCGATCGCGAGAGGGCCGCGCGCGAGACGAACCGCTCCTTCGCCGTGGAGGCCTCTGCCGGCACCGGCAAGACCAGCATCCTAATCGACCGGATTTTGCATCTGGTGCTGGAAAAGGGGCCTGACGGACCTCCCGTCCGGCTCTCGACGATCGCCGCCATTACCTTCACCGAAAAAGCCGCGGGAGAAATGAAAGTGCGGCTGCGGCAGGAATTCGAGCAGCGCGCGACGCGCCCGGAAGCCGGGCGGGCACGGCAGGCATTGCGGGACCTCGAGACCGCCGCGATCTCGACCATACATGCCTTCGCGGTGGCTCTTCTCAAAGAGAGACCCGTTGAGGCCGGCCTCGATCCGCGCTTCACCGCCCTCGATGAATTGCAGAGCGAGCTGCTTTTCCGCACGGTCTGGGAGTCCTGGCTGGGCCAGAGGCTGCAGGAGCGTCATCCGCTCCTCGAGCGCGCGCTGCGCGCGGGTCTGAACATGGTAGGGCTTGGTGAAACCGCCAGGACCTTGCGGCTCCATTCGCGAATAGCGCGCGAGTGGCGGCCCAGGCCGGCAATGACGGACGAGGAAATCACGGAACGGATCCGGCCGCTAATCGAAGAAGGCAAGCTCTACCTGCCGCGGGCGAGGGTTGCCGAAGACAGGCTCGCCGTCAAACTCGAGGCTGCAATGCAATGGCTGAGGTCGTGGCCTCGGGAACGCGCCGTTCCAGAAAAGCCCGGCAACGCGGGCTCGAAGGACAAATGGGCAGGAGGCAAGGCCACCGTCGATCTTGTCCGGAAGTTCATCGCGCGGGTTGTGGAGCTCCGCGAAGAACTGTCGACCACGGCCGGGCGGCGGCTGTTTCGTGACGTCGTGCTCTGGCTGGTCTCCGAGTTTCTGCCCGAGTGGGAAAGGCGGAAGAGAGAAGAAGCGGCGCTTGACTTTGACGACCAGTTAGTGGCGGCCCGCGATCTGCTGAAGCGGCATCGAGCCGTTCGGCGCTACTTCCACGAGCGCTTTGTCACGCTGCTGGTGGACGAATTCCAGGATACCGATCCCGTGCAGCTCGAGATCGTCCAGCTCCTGTCGGACACGCGCGTGGACCGCGAGGACCCGGATGGGCTTCAGGCTGCTCCCGGCCGCTTGTTCATCGTGGGCGACCCCAAGCAATCCATCTATCGATTTCGCGGAGCGGATATCGAAACCTATATGGATGCCGTTTCCAAAACCGGCCTGGAGGGACAGCCGCTGGAACGGCTGGAGCTGACCACCAATTTCCGATCGGTCCCTTCGATTCTCAAATTCGTCGATTCGCTCTTCGGCCAGGTGATGAGCCGGCCCGAAGACGGCCTGTACCAACCCTCGTATCTGCCCTTTCACGGAAGCGGCTGGCGCCAGGAAGAGATCAGCCCTCCGTCCGTGCATGTCCTGGCAAATGAGCCGGACGGAAGCGGCCGCGCCGGCTCCGCAAAGGACCTCGTACGCGGGGAAGCCGCCTGCATCGGCCGGTTGATATCCGCGATTTATGCAAGCGAGCACTGGAAGGTGCACGACAAATCCACCGGGCTCTGGCGTCCCCCGGATTACTCCGATATCGCCATTTTGCTTCCGGCCCTCACCCGGGCGGACGCGTTCGAAGACTCTCTTCGGGACGCGGGCATTCCCCACGTCCTGGAAGGGGGAAAATTTTACTATGCGCGCAGCGAGGTTTCATCGGCGATAACTGCGCTTCGGGCCATTGAGAATCCCAACGACACGGTGGCGCTCTACGGCACCCTGCGCTCGATCTTTTTCGGTCTCTCGGATGAAGATCTCTTGCGCGCGCGCATCGCGGGAGAACCTCTGGATTACCGGTTGCAGGCGGCGCCCGAGTCGAGGCTGCATCGCCCCTACCAGGTCCTGCACGAGCTGCACAGTCGGCGTCACCATCGGCCTCCGTCGGAAACCTTCGAGATCCTGCTGGCCGAAACGGGCGCGAGAGAGATTCTCGCGTCGCGCCGCGGCGGATTTCAGTCCCTGGCGAATTTGGGAAAGCTCACGCGCACGGTTCGCGCTCAGCAGTCCGGCAGGACATTTTCCGAAGTGGCGGACTTTCTTACAGCGACGGACGAGGAGGAATTCGACGAGAACGAAAGCCGGATCGTGGAGGAGCGCAGCAATGCCGTCCGCATGATGACCATACACAAAGCCAAGGGCCTGGATTTTCCCATTGTCGTTGTCGCGGGCCTCGGGCTGAAGAAGCTCACCACACCGCCGCGATTCCTGGCTGGTTCGGCGCAGGACAAAGTCTACGGTGTTGCGGCGGGAAGGAAAGAGTTGGGGTTCCGGACTCCGGACTGGGAGGAGCTGTTGTTCCGGGAGAGACAGCGAGAGGAGGCAGAACTGATCCGGCTTCTTTACGTCGCGATGACGCGCGCCAGAGACCACCTGGTTCTCTCGACTCGCGTGAAATGGAAGAAGAAAGGGAATGAGCCGGACCTCAAGGGGACCCGGCTGGAGCCCGTGTACCCTATCGTTTCACAATTCCTTGCGACGAGCTCGCCCCTGGTTCGCCGCATCGACGTCAAAGCTTTGAAACCTGCGGCGGTTCCTCTGCAAGCGCCGGCCCGGGAATCAGCGGAGGATTGGAGCGGGATTTTGAAGCGCCAGTATGACGAGCTCCGGCGCCTGACCCAAGAAACTCCGGCCACGAGAAACCTGAGCGCGCCGTCGGACGAGGCGGAGGATAGCCGGGAAAATCGCTATGTTCTCGCGGCGCGCGAGCGCGCGGTTCGGATCGGGATTGCGTTTCACGAGGCGATGGAGGTCGCCGATTTTCGGGAGGAT
>QHZE01000616.1 GCA_003225335.1 Acidobacteriota bacterium | reverse complement strand
TCCCGGGACGGACATTCCCTTTTCCAGCGATCGGATGAAGGGATACCGTGCCTTTGCCAACAAGGTTTGGAATGCGGCCCGGTTTGTTCTGGGTAATCTGCGAGAAGGCGACGGCCCCGCCAAGCCTGAAGCTGTCGATCGGCTGTTAGCGGAAGGAAGAAGCCGGCTGCCGCTCGAAGACCGCTGGATATTGCACAGGTTGAACCAGGTCTCGGCCGAGCTCTCACAGGCCCTCGATAAATTCCGTTTCCACGACGGGTCGAGCCAGGTCTACCACTTCTTCTGGCACGAGCTCTGCGATTGGTACATCGAGCTGGTCAAACCTTCCCTTGGTTCCGACTCCGACGCGGAAAGAGGCTCCCGGGTTTTGGTCCTCATCCACGTCCTGGATCACGCCTTGAGGATGCTCCATCCTTTCATGCCTTTTATCACGGAAGAAATCTGGCAGAGACTGCCGCATGAGGGAGAGTCGCTGACGATCGCCGAGTTTCCCAAGCCGCGCCCGGTTCGCGAAGACCCCGCCGCCGCAGAAGAGATGCAGGTGCTGATGGACCTGGTCGCATCGATTCGCTCGGCCAGGGCTGAAATGAACATCGAACAGCGGAAGCAGCTCGATGCATCTCTCGTAATTTCAAACACCCGCACTCAGGATCTCGTTCTCAGAAATATCGCAAAAGTCAGGAATCTCGCGGGCCTGAGAAACGTGGAGCTGGTCTCAAAGATCTCCTCAGATCAAGGACTCCTTCGAGGGGTGACAAAAGCGGGAGAGTTTGGCCTGGATCTGAAAGACGCTATCGACGTGCGCGCCGAACGCGAGAGATTGCAGAAGGAACTGGCGCGGACACGGAGCGAGATCGAAAAGATCAGCAAGAAGATTGCGGACCAGGAATTCCTGGCGCGCGCTCCCGAAGAAGTGGTGTTGGAGAATCGTGCGCGACATGCTGAACTCCTCGAAAGATTTCAGAAGCTCGAGTCCACGCTGGGCAGCCTCGCCTCTCAGTAGAGTGCCGGTTCCCGACCTTCTGGACCAACTCGCTCGAGCCGGCCCGCGTGGGATTGAGGAATCCCCGGGCTCCCGAGCACAGGTCGAGCTCTGCCGCCAGTGGGGCTTCCAGATCCAGGAAAAGGATAACCGGTTCTTTCTGCCGTTCGACTCCGACTCGCTTGTGCCTGTATGGATTGAGCAGGAAACGCCCGGCATTGTGTGGGACCGGCTGCGAGTGGAGGGTTTCCTGGCGATCGGGTCCACAAACGAGGAAGGGCTGGCGCGGGCTCGCGGCGGAGATCCCGGCGCCCTTCTGATCTATGCCGAGACACAGACCGCGGGGAGGGGACGCAAGGGAAGAAGATGGGAGTCTCCTCCTGGGGGCGGATTGTATTTTACGCTGGTACTCAAGCCCGCCCCGGACCTGAATCGCTGGCCATTGCTCACGTTTGTGGCGGGAGCTGCCCTTGCGCAGGCTCTGATTGAACTTGGCGAATCGGAAGGCTTCCCGGCGCGCTTCGCGGTGGACCTCAAATGGCCCAACGACGTGCTTTTAGGCGGGAAAAAAGCGGCGGGGGTCCTTTTGGAAACAGCCTGTTCGGCTCGAGGACCGGCCGTGGTCCTCGGCGTGGGTATAAATGTCAGGCCCGGCTGTGTGCCGGAGGAGCTTCGACTCCGTGCCAGTTCCGTAAGCGACGAAGCCGGCGCTCTCGTGGCCAGGCGCAAACTTCTTGTCCGGTTTCTCTACTTTTTTCAGATGGGCTACAGTCTTTTCGAGAATGGCCGGCATGCGGATATCCTGGAAAATTGGAAGCGCCACTCCAGCATGTGGGACGGAGTGCCCGTATGGATCGTTGAAGCGGAGAAATCCATTCCCGCGGTCACGTGCGGTCTTTCTGACGCAGGCGCCCTGAGGGTCCGCACGGTAGAGGGGATTGTGGAGACCATCCTGGCGGGAGATGTAAGGTTGCGCCGTTCGCGCTGACGGGAACTAACACATGATTTTCCGCAGGTCTTCAGAGAAAAAGCCCGGTCTGTTCGAAAGAATGAAGCAGGCCATCGGCGCCACCAAGAACAACCTTGTGGCGCGTATCGAGAGCGTGCTTTCGGGGCGGCCCACCATAGACGAAAACCTCCTGGAAGAGTTGGAGGGGGTTCTGTTGGGAGCGGACCTGGGCGTCCGCGCGACAGAGCAAGTGCTGAAGGACATCCGGGAACAGCACAAGAAGCAACTCTTAAAGACCCCTGACGACGTGCGCGCGGCCATACGGAAACGGCTTCTTGCCATTCTGCACGACGGGGATCGCGCGACTGCCGAATCAGAACCGCTGGCGCCACAAATCTGGATGATAGTCGGCGTGAACGGCACGGGAAAGACGACCACCGTGGGGAAGCTTGCGGCAAAGCTGTCGCAGGAGGGAAGGAAAGTCCTGATCTGCGCCGCGGACACCTTTCGAGCTGCCGCGATTGAACAGCTGGCCGTCTGGGCCGAACGGTCCGGGGTGGAGATGATCAAGAGTAAGAGTGGCTCGGATCCCTCGGCCATCCTGCACGACGCGCTCGCCGCGGCCCTGGCGCGAAAGCTGCACGTGGTCCTGATCGACACAGCGGGACGCCTGCACACGCGGAGCAATCTGATGCAGGAGCTCGAAAAAATGCGGCGCGTGGCGGGTCGAGTCGTTGCCGGCGCCCCGCACGAAACCCTTCTCGTTCTCGACGCGACGACCGGTCAGAACGGCCTGGTTCAGGCCCGCGAATTCCTTCGAGCCGCGGGCGTGACAGGCCTGATTGTCACAAAGCTGGATGGTACGGCCAAAGGGGGCGTGTTGTTCAGCATTGCCCAGGACTTGAAGATACCCGTCCGCTTTGTCGGCGTCGGCGAGTCGATCGAGGATCTGATGGAGTTCTCTCCCGAGGTGTTTGTCGATTCTCTCTTCAGTGATTCCGCGCCTTCATCGAAACTCTAGCCGAGGCGCTTTATTTTGGGACGTGGATGAACGCGGATCTCGCGCATAAGATGCCGAAGCGCCCATGGATGCTAATTTGGGATCGGCGTGCATCCGCGTCCTGCTCTTGCTCACCGGCGAAACGTAGCGCCGGCCCCGGCACGCAACCCGTAGGGGCGACCCTGTGTGGCCGCCCCCGCGCAGGATCGCTGATGCGGGTGGGGCCGGAATCTTCATAGACAGCGAGATGAACGGAGATAGCGCCGCCGAGTTCAGGTTTGGAGTTCAGCCTTCAGGCTACCTCCAGAGTTCCGGGGAACTCCGTACCGCGCCGAGCGTTCCAACTCAGATTCCACATTCTAGGATGTCGTGGGCTTT
>QHZE01000615.1 GCA_003225335.1 Acidobacteriota bacterium | reverse complement strand
GACAGGGTTCGTGAGTGCTTTCGTGGGATAAGCGAGTAATAGCAATAAGCCGGAGATGGCGTTCAACCAAAAGCCGAACCGTATGACCGGAACAAACCGCTCGAGCGATGAGATGGGAATACCTTGAGCAAAACCAAGAATGCGTAAATCCATCGCCGCATTCCCGCCCGCAACGAGGCCCATCCCGACGGCATGAAGCGAAATGACTGTCGGAAAGGCCAACAACGAAGGGGACTCGCGGACCCACACACTGATGCCGCTCTGTTCGAGCAACATAAAAAAGCCTTTCAAATCCCAGTCCATATCGGACGGCATACTATCCCTTGCTCGGACAGCGTGCAAGTTTCGTATTTCGGAGGATGATTTGTGATCTTCCTGCGCCGGAGATCATCTCATTACGAAACTGGAGCCCTGCCGCGCGAAGGCGCTTTACAAACACGTTGCGGATCATATTAAGGTTCCATTATGCTACCGCCAGGTATTTCGTATGCATCGCGAACTTCTGCGGCCAATCATCGTTCTGGTATTGGGCCTTGTCCTGCTTGCGCCGGTATTTGAGTTGTTCGACGATGGCAAGGACGTGGAGCAAGGGACTGATTTCGTGTTGATGCTCCTCTGCATCTTCGTTTCGATTGGGCTTTTCACTCTGTGCAGGCGCCTGGTTTCGCTTCTTTTCCAGTTGTCCGCTATTGCAAGGGTCGCCGAACCTGCTTCAAGTTATCCTCCCAATCAACCGATTCAGGTCGCAGTGTCTCCTCCCGAATGCTTACTGCTGCTCGGTAGTCTTCGCATTTAATCCAGTTGCCATCTTATTCGTGAGGACACGTGTGTTTCTGTCTTTGTGCAGCGGAGAGGCAACGATATGTTCAGACTTCGATTTCAAATTATCGTCGTTTTTATTCTGGTTGGCGGCTGCGTTCGATACGTACCCCGTCCGATTGATCCGCCTCTTCTGGAGCAATCGTATCGCGCTCGCGGTTTAGCCGATCCGAATCTAGCGCAGTTCTTCAAAGCGAATTTCAAAGGCGGCTCCGAGGCGTGGCCGCCCCGGTCGATGGATCTCGAAGGGCTGACACTTTTGGCCCTTTACTTCAGTCCGGATCTCGACGAAGTGCGGTCACGCATTGCGGCTTCTGAAGCTGCGATTATCACCGCCCGGACTAAGCCCAATCCGAGCGTGCTTACCGGAGCAGGGTACAGTTCCGAACGGGGACCGTTCGCCTTTCGATCCGACCTTGAGATCCCATTCGAAACAGCCGGTAAACGACAATATCGCGTTCTTCGCGCCGAACAACTCAGCCAGGTGACCCGTTTTTCTTTGGCTGAGACGGCCTGGGGCCTGCGATCCCGGCTGCGCGCGGCGCTGGTCGATCATCTGATCTCCAGCCGTGAATTGGAGCAGCGCAGTGCCGAAGTTCAAATCCGGCGGGAAATCGTTTCAATTTATGAGCGGCGGCTTGAAGTCGGGGAAACATCCACTCCCTTTGTCACTGCTGCGCGGACCGACCTCTCGCGCGTTCAGCTCGAAATCGAGCAACTCCAAGGCAGGATTGCCGAAACCCGGGCAGCAATCGCCGGCGTTATCGGTTTGTCCGCGCCGGCATTGGACAACCTACAATTTGTCCTGTCCGATTTGGAAAAACCTTCTCCAGAACAAGCACTGAACATTCAATCTGTGCAGAAGACAGGTCTCATGAACAGGCTCGATATACAGCGTTTGCTCGCCGAATATGCCGCGGCGGATAGTGATCTGCGGTTACAGCTCGCGCGTCAGTATCCGGATATCGCCCTGGCGCCCGTCTACTCGTCTGTCGAGGGCATCCTTGTTGGTCCCGGCCTTGCGCTACCGCTGTTCGACCGTAATCGAGGGCCAATCGCCGAAGCCGACGCCCGGCGCCTGACCGCCGGCGCGCGGCTCCTGGGCGCGCAGGCAACAGCCATCGCTGAAATGGAAAGAGGACTTGCCGATTACCGGTCGGCCTTGCGGGAACTGAATCAAGCTCAGGCGACGCTCGATCTTGTGCGTCAGCGCGAGCAGACCACCGAGCACCAATTGAACGCAGGCGAAGTGGACAGGCTCGCCCTTGCCAGTGTGCGGTTGGAAGCAGCCGCCGCCGATCGCGATCGGCTTACTGCATTGCGCCGCGCCCACACGGGACTGGGAACGCTCGAAGATGCCGTGCAGCATCCACTGCCTCCCGACACGACGATGCCGGAGCCGTCAACAACGAATCCTCGCGAGAAGAAAGAGGGTACCCGTCAATGAATCGAACCTTGAAATGGATCATTGTTATGCTTCTCGCTGGCGGCGTGGTTGTCGCGCTCAGCTTTGCGTTCATGGAAGGACGTGAGGAGATGGCACGTGAGCGTGAGCGAGAAGCGCCAATTAAGATTGCTCCTCGGATCTCTCGTAATGCTGAAGGCGACCTGGTCGTTACGCTTGATGCTGAAACGCAAAAGAGGATGGCGCTGGAGACGGCCACGCTCGTTACCGATACCGTCCATCCCGAAGTCGCGGCGTACGGACGGGTTCAGGAAGATCCTGAGGCCTCTTTTGTAGTCCGCGCACCCACCGCCGGCATTCTTCGCGCTGCGCCCGGCCGCAACTGGCCTTCGATTGGTGAAACCATTCCTGATGGCGTTTCTATGGGAGCGATTGAACCGCGCTTGGCACCGATCGAACGAGTGGATCTTGTCACGCGGCTCTCGGATGCGCGTGCAGATGTGGAAGCGGCTGAAGCGCGTGTGAACGCCGCACGCAGCAGTTTCGAACGTGCGCGGATACTGAACGCAGATAACAAAAACATTTCGGATCGCGCATTGCAGGAAGCGGAGGCGTCTCTGAAGACCGAAGAAGCCCGGCTTGCCGCAGCGCGACGAAACGTCGCGGAGCTCGAGGCTGCGGCGGCGCGTCAGGCTGCAGGCACCACACCAATGCCGCTGCCCGTCGCGCGCGGTGGAGAAGTCGTGGAAATTCTGGCCAGACCGAACGAAACGATTGAAAGCGGCCAGCCGATCGTTCGTGTTGCGAGGTTTGATCGCCTGCTCGTGCGTGTGGATGTACCAGCGGGCGAGACGGTCGATCGCAACCTGACGATGGCGCGAATCGCCGCGATCGGGCAGGAAGACCGGCCGTTCACAGGTCAACGCATAAGCCTGGCCTCCAATGTCGATCCCTCCACACTGGGCCAGGGATTTCTCTTTCGCATTGTTGGCGCGGTGCCGTCGTTGCGGCCTGGAGCCGCCATCGTTGCGTACTTGCAGGCGCCCGGGGCGCCGCAACAAGGGGTCATCGTTCCTTATTCCGCCATTGTGCGTTCTGGTGGAAAGACGTGGGTGTGTCGGCAGGTCGAGCCGGACAAATTCAGCCGTAGTGAAGTCGCTGTCGATCGCACAACTGGCAGGGGAGTATTTGTTATGCAAGGCCTGAAACCTGGT
>QHZE01000614.1 GCA_003225335.1 Acidobacteriota bacterium | reverse complement strand
TGATCGAGAACAACGGTAGCTCATGGCTGATCACGCAGACCGCGCTGGCTGGCCATCTGCCTGACGGCGTGGCCAAAGTCATTTGTCTCGAGGATCTGCCGGCCGGCTTGGGAGAGGAGAATTTGTCCGTTTCAGTCTCGCCCAGAAACCTGGCTTACATTCTCTACACCTCAGGTTCCACTGGCCAGCCCAAGGGCGTGGCTATGGAGCACGGTCCGCTGGTCAATCTCATGTCGTGGGAAGCAAACCAGTCCAAGGCCGGCCTGCGGACACTACAGTTTGCCTCGCTGAACTTTGACGTGTCGTTTCAGGAGATGTTTTCGACCTGGTTGTTGGGCGGCACACTGATGTTAATTGATCCACAAACGAGGCAAAGTCCGGCGGCACTATGGGAATTCATTGCGAGGCAGAAAGTGGAACGGCTATTCCTGCCCGTGGTCATAGCCGGAGAAGCCCTGACGATTACCCCGTTCGTGCAAGCGTTCTTTGAAAATCACCCTGGTTGCCGGCTTCATAACCACTACGGTCCTGCCGAGAGCCATGTCGTCACTGCAGAGACCCTGCCGGCAAATCCCAAATTCTGGCCCTCCAGACCGGCTATAGGTTCGCCCATTTCGAATACGCGTATCTACATTCTGGGAAGACATGGTGAGCCGGTTCCTATTGGAGTGACGGGGGAGCTTTACGTCGCAGGTGCAGGGCTAGCGCGCGGCTATCTCAACCGTCCGGAACTGACCGCGGAGAAGTTCCTGCCTGACCCATTCTCGGGGCCGCCGGGCACACGGATGTATCGCACGGGGGATCTGGCGCGCTACCTCCCCGACGGCAAAATCGAGTTCCTCGGCCGCCTCGATGATCAGGTGAAGATCCGCGGGTATCGCGTTGAGCTTGGCGAAATTGAAACAGCGCTCTGCGAGGCGGAGGGGGTGCGTGAGGCGGTGGCGGTGTCGCGCGAAAATGGCGCTGGAGAGAAATCATTACTGGCCTATATCGTGGCCGACGGAACTCAAGCGCAGAACGAATTCGACTTGAAAACAACGCTTAAAGCGAGGTTGCCGGACTACATGATTCCCACGCGAATTGAATTTCTGCCCGCATTGCCACTCACTCCGACGGGCAAGGTGGACCGTCGCGCCCTACCCGAGCCGACAATGAAAGTGGCGGCCGGCGTCGAGGTTTTGCCGCCGCGCAATCTCCTGGAACTGGAATTGATCCGGCTCTGGCGGCGACTCTTCCAAAGGGAGGATATTGACTGCCAAGACAATTTTTTTGCACTCGGCGGTCATTCGCTCCTCGCCACCCGACTGGCGACGGAAATCGACAAGCTTCTCGGATGCAAGCTGCCCATCGCGGCGTTGTTCCAGTCGCCTACGGTCGAATCGCTAACCCGCCGGCTCACCAGGGAAAATTGGGCGCCGCCATGGAGTTCGCTGGTGCCCCTGCAACCGCTGGGTTCCCAACCGCCGTTATTCTTTGTCCATGGCGTCGGCGGGGATGTTTATGGTTTTCTGGAATTGGCCAAGCTTCTGCCTTCCGGTCAACCATCCTACGGCATTCAGGCAGTTGGGTTGGACGGCAAGTCAGCACGGCACGTTACAGTCGAAGACATGGCTGCCCACTACGTCAAGGAAATCCTCTCTTTCCAGCGCGATGGACCGTTCTATCTGGCAGGATACTCGATGGGCGGGCTGATTGCTTTCGAAATGGCCCGACAACTTCATCGCCTTGGCCAGCGAGTCGCGCTGCTCGCGCTTTTGGATAGCGCACCAATCGGCGAAATTCCTTGGGTCTTCTACGGGCTGTCGATGTCCTCTTATATTCCCGGTCGCTGCTTGTTTCATTTCCGGCATTGGTGGGAATTGCCGCGCTGCGAGCGGCTCAACTACTTCCGGAGGCGCTGGGCTGCGCTCCGGTATTGGATGGTTCGGAACCGCTCCAAACCGCCTCTCGTGACAGCCCCACTCCGGGAAGACAGCGAGCCTCCTCAAGTGCCCGGATTTTACGATTACTATCACGCGATCGCGTCTGCCTACCGGGTCCACCCGTATCCGGGTTCGGCGGATGTCTTTGTCAGTGACGAAATCAACGCCCGGTGGCGGTGGTGGTGGTGGAGATACCTGGCGCGCGGCGGTGTCTCATTCCACCGGGTTCCGGGGACGCACAGCCAACTGCTCACGCCCGGTTACCTGCCCGCGTTGGCGAAGGCGTTGGGAACCGCACTCCATCGTGCCCAGGAAAAAGAACGCGCGACCCATTCCCGCAACGGACAGACCCATGCAAATCTCGTTTCATGAATGGGAAGACTCCCCCCTCACGCATCGTGCGGCGGCTTCGATCGGCAGCGACGAAGTCCAGGTGTGGATTGCAACGGCACCCTCCGACGAGGCGGGCTTGACGGCGCTCGCCTGCCAGCTCAGCTCGGACGAGCGCGCGCGGGCGGAACGATTCCGCGTGAGCGAACCGCGCCGCCAATTCGTGTTTGGCCGCGCCCTGTTACGGCAACTCTTGGGAGCGTGTTTGAATGTCGAGCCGGTCACGTTGGCGTTTGGCTATCATCCGCGCGGCAAGCCCTTCCTCGCTCAATCCGCCTTGAACAGCGACCTCCGTTTCAACCTCTCGCATTCGGGACGGCTCGTGGCCATCGCTCTGGCACACGGGCGCGAAGTTGGCGTGGACCTCGAGTCAATTCACCGTCTGGATGATTGGTGGCTCTTGGCCGAGCGGATCTTTTCGTCGCGTGAACTGTGTGAATTGCGCGCCCTTCCCGCGTCGAAACAGCGCGAGGCCGTCTTCAACGGCTGGACGCGCAAAGAAGCGTATCTCAAGGCGACGAGCGAAGGACTAACTGATGACCTCCCAGCCATCGAGGTCACGCTAGTTC
>QHZE01000613.1 GCA_003225335.1 Acidobacteriota bacterium | reverse complement strand
GGATAGAGGATACACCATGGAGGACGCGATCTTCTAGAACACAGGGGAGCCGGACGTGTACGGCTTGGATTGGCGCACGATGCCGCCCAAGGCTACCTGAACGTCAATCTGGACCCCTCTTGTGCTCACGATTTTCACACTTCCTTGAGATCCATTACCCGCGGCGGCGACATTCCCGGTAGGGAGAAAAGTCACAAACCCGCCCGGAAAAGTGACACCAGCGCTTCCTCCATTCCAGGAGATGTTTCGAGGCAGGAAGAAGGGACCGGCAATGATTGCGTTTGCTCCGTCGCGGACGTCATAGGTATTGGATGCAGTGGCAAACTGCACACTGAAGGACTCGTTGCTTGAGACCGCTTTCATGCGCGTGTAGTGCAGCTGGCTTGATATCCCCTGCGCGGCCAGAATGACCCGGTACTGGTCCAAAACCACGTTGACTGCAGGAACCGCGGCCGCCAGAATTATCATCCCGCCCAGCAAAACCAGCGCCAATTCAGTCAAGCTGAAGGCAGATTCGCTTTTACGCAATGCTTTGAAGTCGACCATAAGTGTTCCCTCTCAGGGTTCCTCTTCGGAGCTCTTGGTGAAGCTCCGGTTCGCGGCCATTGCCGCCAAGACGCCAACAATCATTACGATTGTTTTTGCAGTCAAGACACTTGCCTGTGCGCTTTGGCCTTCGCTTTGACCTCCTGGGCTATTGTCTTCCACTCGTCCAGAGGAATTTCCAGAAACTTGCCGACGATCGCGGGATCCAGCTGCGTTCCAGCAACTCGGATGATCTCCTCCCGGGCCAACTCAAACGTAACAGCTCTTTGAAACGGGCGGTCCGTAGTCATACAGTCCAGGGTGTCCGCGACAGCAAAAATGCGAGCGCTCAGCACTACTTCGTTGCCTCGCAGCCCAGCCGGATAGCCCGTGCCGTCATACTTTTCCTGATGGTTCAAAACCATCTTGGCCGCGTCCTGTAAGAAGCTGATCCGGGACAGTATGCGGTAGCCTATCTCAGGGTGAAGCCGCATTAGCTGCCATTCACTCTCGCTTAACTTTTCGGGCTTCCGGAGCAGATCGTCTGGAACCCCGATCTTTCCTATATCGTGGAGGAGCGCCCCCTGTTCGATCGTCTTCAGATCGGCCTCGCTCGCCCCCACCTGACGCGCCAGGCGCAGAGTGTACAAGGTGACCCGGAGGGCGTGCCCGTCCGAATCGGCGTCACGACTGTCGAGAGCGGTCCCCAAGGCCAGCAGCGTGGAATGATACGTTTGCTGGAGCAATTCCAGCGCCTCCCGGAATTGCTTGGTTCGGCTTGCGACCTCCTCCTCCAAGTGCTGCTGGTACCGGCGGTTTTCCAACAGCAGGCGGCGTTTCTCGAGAGCGCGGGCGACAACGACCGACACTTCCTGCAGGCTGAAGGGCTTCAGGATGTAGTCATACGCTCCATGCGTCAGCGCATCTATCGCGATGTTGAGATCGGATACGGACGTTACCAAGATCACCGCCGTGTCGGGACAGAACTTCTGTGTTTCTCGCAGCAGAGACAGGCCCCCCAACTCCGGCATCATGAGGTCGGTAAGAATAAGATCGTAGGCAGAGGCGGGCAGGAGATTCAATGCTGCCAGGCCGTTTTCACACCAGTCGCACTCATAGCCCAGCCCTTTGAGTTTGCGCACCAGGATATCCCGGATCAGGGTTTCATCTTCCACGACCAGAATGCGGAACCCGGGCGAACGCAAATCGACGCGTGGTCCTTCGGAAGGTTCCAGGTTTCTAACTATCGTGGGCATAAATCTTTTCGCCATCGCGCGCTACCGTCACGGAGCTGTCTGCACGCGGAGGCATTCGCAAATCTCCTCTTACTGAATTTTCAATCCCCAATCCATCCTTCAAAGATTGGGGAAGATCGATGAAAGGCAATCGAGGATAACCGTCCGTCGTACTTATCGACCGGAATTCATGCTGGGGTTTGGATTTTCTCTCTCGACCCCTCAGAAGGTATGAAAAAACCCAATCCGCCCGTAGATGCGACGCTACGTGGTCGCCCGCCCGGCCAACAATAGCGCGGACTCGCGGGCGGCCAAGCAGGGCCGCTCCTACGTCGCGTCAATTTTTCACAGCTTCTCAGGAGGATATTCGAACGAGGGTATCCATCTGATCCGAAAGATCCTCGGTGTTTCGGGGCACAACCTCAAAGCTGTTTTCCCATGCGGCACGATTTTCCATGCACAAATACACGAATACGTTCGGCGCAGCCCGATGAATCCACTCGCGCATCCTGGCATACATCTCTTCGCGAATCGGCCGAAAGTACCTTAGTTTCCCGTGGTTTCCAGGAACAAACTCTCCGTTCGGAATCCTGGATCTGGGGAACCTGGCGCGCACGATTTCTCTCAAGTGCCCGGTAAAGCGCAGGCTCCCCAGACTCACCCAGGCGATCCGTGACGGATCGACCGCATGGAACAATTCCTCCACCGCCTCGCGGTAATCCCTCTCCCAACCCGGGTAGTGGATCAGCGGATCGAAATGGAAGCCCACGGTGTAGCCCCAGCCCTGGCAGCGGCGGGCTGCGTTCAGGCGTTCCTCAAAACTCGCGGTTTTCAGCTCTTCTTCGCGCGTGATGCGCCTGGAGTTCATGGACCACGAAACGATCGTCCGTCCCCGGTGTTCCAGGCCCTCGAGATTGGCCACATGGTCCGACTTCGTCTTGAGCTCGAGAACCACGTTTGAAAGGGAGCCGAAGGAGGGAACCAGGCGCCGGGAATACCGGGTAATGCCATCAAGAGCCAGCGAATCCGAAATCTCTCCCGTACCGATCCGGAACATCCGGTCCGGAGCGCTCACGACTTTGAGCCGCACCTCTTCCAGAAGGTCATCCACATTGGTGTAAACCACGAGAGCGGGGTTGTTCAGGTATGCTTGCAGGAAACAGTACGTGCATTCGAGATGGCAGTTGGAAGCAAGATTTACGACGAAATAATTGCAGCAGATCTCGGCGCCGGCGCCGGGGCAACCCTTGAGGAACCTTCCCAGGTGGCGCGCAAGAATCAGGCAATGCTTCCCGCTCGCATGCGCGTCCGAGGAGCGATTCAATTGCGGGAGAACACTTTCGACGTCCTCAATGGTGCGCACGGGCACGCCGGGAAGCCTCGCGAGGATCTCCAGCGTGGTCGAATCCTGCCAGGAATCGCGTTGGACCAGAATCTGCTCAGGGCGATAGGGTCGTCAATCATGATCAGACCGGAAGGAACCCAGAATTCAGAATTCAGAATACGCGGCACATGCATTTCGCTCTCGTTCTCTTTCGCTTAATTCTGGATTCTGGCTCCTAAATTCTGGATTCTCGACCAATCGTCATCCGTCATTCGTCAATCGAAAGAGGCCCTCCAAGGCCGGATTCCGTGCGGCCCGCTGCAGCTTCTCTGCAGCATCGCGAAAGCCTTTTGCGCTTGTGATATCAAACTCCACACGGACGCGCGCGGACTCGAAGAACGGATCCGGAGAGAGACGGACCGAGGCCGGCAGCTCCAGCCTTTTCCTTTCAGAAAGAAACCGTTCCTTTGCGGCAGAAAGCCTGGGATTGCGGCATCGATACAGGATCTCGCGTATCTGATGCCCTTTCTCAAAGGGGGAGAGTCGCTCGTCCTTCAGAGTGGAAGCAATTTCTTCCTGGTCGAAGACGGCGGCGGGACCGCATTCCCAGATGGACGCGAGGTCCTCGTCGAGATCCAGCACCTCGCGCTGCGCGCTGGCGCTCCAGCGCGCTCTCTCGAAGACCTGCGCCAATCTCTCTTGAAAATTCCGCGGCCCGGCCGACAGCCGTTCGGCGGTGGAAAGGCTGACTCGACCGTCTTGAAGCATCTGGCGAATTTGGGGATGCGCGCTGTGAAGGGCGAGGTAGCCGCGCAGCACATTCTTGTGCGGCTTCAGGCCAAGCAGCGGAAGATACTTCTCAACCAGCGTCTCCTGAGGCACCGAACAGAGATGCTTCAGCGAAGCAAGGGCGCGCGCTATTTCGAGGGGATTGAGGTCCCTGTGCGAGAGATTGTCCCAGATCGCGATGTGCAGCGCTGCCAGTGCATCGCAGTCCGATGCGCTCCAGATTCGCGCCCACGCGGACAGGCCCCCGATCCTCCTCAGCGCGCGCAACCTGCGAAAACCGCAAATCACCAGGAGCTTCGAGTGTTCGCCCCGAAAGAGCTGGACTGGATGGAGCTGGCCTATCTGGCGCAGTGATTCCTCGAGCCGGACCGGATCCAGGTCTTCGCTGATCCGGAACCTTTCGTCCTCAATATCCATGGCTTCTAACTTTACTTCCTCTGCAATCATGCCCGAAGGATACAGGATGACTTTTTCAGCCCGCAATCCCAAAAACCGCCTGCGCGCCTTGGCCCTGAAATGCCTCGTACTCTCCTTTCACCGCGAAGACGCGAAGGCGCTAAGAAATTTGTGGAGACGCAGGTCCAGGGAGCTGGGACCAACGGATTGCGCCCCGGACGCTTTCAAGCTGGACAGGAATTTCGATTTTGGCTATACAATTAGGAAACCGTTAACTTAGCTCAGGCGTCAAAGGAGATCACAAAATGCGCTGCGCATTCCCGGTATCTTCGAAGGCCAGGCTGGGTTTTCTTGTTGTTGCGGTGCTTCGTTTCGAAGCCGGACTCGGGCAGGCACAGGAGCCGCCAAAACAGGAGCAGCCCAAATACACAGCCGAGGAATACAAAGCCTTTCAGGAAGCGACGACGGAGACGGATCCAGCCAAAAAGATCGCTCTCATCGTCCAGTTCCTGAAAGACCGCCCGCAATCGGCCCTGCGCCAGCACGTGATAGCGGCCTATCAGGCGCAGATGAACGAGTTTCAGAGCGGGAAAAAGTGGAGCGATGTGATATCGGCCGGGGACAGCTTTCTTGCCGCAGTCCCGGACGACATCTTCACGATCGCCCTGCTGGCTACCGCCTATCAGCAGACAAAGGACCTGAAGAAATTTGTCGTTTACGGAGAAAAGGTCTTCGAAAAGAATCCGCAGGGCAACACGGCCTACTACCTCGCAAAGGCTTATCTCGATCTCGATAACAATCCCAAGTTTCTCTACTGGGGAGAGAAGACGGCGCAGTTTTTTCCGGACAACCATGAAATCCTGATCGAGCTGACAAAGAAGTTCGCTGCCGCAAAGAAAAACGCACAGGCCGCTAAATACGGGCGGCAGTGCGTCAAGGCGCTCCAATCAGCCAAGAAGCCGGACGGGACCTCGGACAAAGACTGGAAGGCTTACACCAGCAACTCCCTGGCCTCATGCCACGCCGTTGTGGGAACGGCAGCCCACGAACAGGGAGACTGGGCCACGGCCGTTTCCAACCTCGAGAGCTCGCTGAAGTATTATGGCCACAACGACATCGCTTACTACTACCTCGCCCTGTCCTACTGGCAGCTGCAGAAGGTGGACCTGGCGATGAAAAACTTCGCCAAGGCGTACCTGCTCAAAGGGAACACTTCAAAGGCGGCGAAGCAGTACCTGGACAACCTCTACAAGTCGAGCCACCAAAACACGCTTGTCGGACTGGAGCGGGTGATCGCAAAAGCACAGGAGGAACTTCAATAGGTTCTATGACGGTCCGCACATACAGGGAGAGCGTGAAGACCCAGGGCGAGGCAGAGGTCCTGGACATCACGCCCCTGGCACAGAAAGCCTTGGGCAAGAGCGCGCTTCAAAACGGCGTTTTGAATGCTTTCGTCCCGGGATCCACTGCAGCCATAACGACGATCGAATTTGAATCCGGCGCGGTTCATGACCTCCGCGCCGCGATCGAACGTATCGCGCCCCGAGCTATCCACTACGAGCATGACAAGCGCTGGGGGGATATGAACGGCTACAGCCACGTCCGTGCCGCCTTGATGAAGCCGGGCCTGGCCATCCCTTTCGAAGGCGGTGAATTGTTGCTGGGCACATGGCAGCAACTGGTTCTTGTCGACTTCGACAACCGGCCGCGCGATCGGGAAGTCATCTTCCAGCTCGTCGGGGAATAGCCTGCATGGAGTTCAGCCTTTAGGCTGCACCTGTGCGGAGGGGCCCCTTGACTTTTGAGTTCCCCGCCACCTGGGCGGGCTAAAGCCCGAACTCCGAACCTATGCCGAAGCGGGTTCTGATTCTG
>QHZE01000612.1 GCA_003225335.1 Acidobacteriota bacterium | reverse complement strand
CCACCGCGGCCCCGACGATGGGGGGGTATGGGTCGAAGCCGAGGCTGGTGTCGGATTGTCTCACCGGCGCCTGTCCATCTTGGATCTGTCAAGCGCAGGCCATCAACCGATGTTTTCCTCCTGTGGCCGGTATGTCATCACATTCAACGGGGAGATTTACAACTTTCCCGAATTGAAGCGAGAACTCGCCGCTCTAGGCCACGACTTCCGGGGGACGTCCGACACTGAAGTACTTCTAGAGGGGATCGCACGCTGGGGCGCCGGAAAGCTGTTGCCGCGGCTCAACGGCATGTTTGCATTCGCGCTTTGGGATCGCCTCGAGAGAAGACTGACGCTGGCGAGAGACCACCTCGGGATTAAACCGCTGTACTACGGTTGGGCAGGCGATACATTCGTATTCGGTTCTGAGTTGAAGGCATTGCTCGTCGACAAAGGGTTTCGACGGGAAGTTGACCGCAATGCTGTTGGATTGCTTCTAAGATACAATTATATTCCCGCACCCTACTCTATCTGGAAGGATTGCTTCAAGCTTCCGGCAGGACACATGTTGGTGATGGAATGCGCGAAGGCCCGCCCCCAGGCCGAACCATTCTGGTCGATAGAGCGTGTCCTCGGCGCCGGCGGTTGCGAGAGGCATGACAAAGACACCGGGCAAGCCGTCGCTCAGCTGGATACTCTGATACGTGACGCGGTAGGGCAGCAGATGGTGGCGGATGTACCCCTCGGCGCTTTCCTTTCCGGGGGCATAGATTCTTCTACGGTTGTCGCTCTCATGCAGCACCAGTCCCCTACGAGGGTGAAGACCTTTACCATTAGCTTCCGAGAAGGAGAATTCAATGAGGGCAAGCACGCTCAAAGGGTTGCCAGTCACTTGGGGACTGAACACACGGAGTTGATGGTTACGCCGAATGATGCGCTTGCCGTAATCCCGCGCTTGGCGGCTATTTATGACGAACCTTTCGCCGACTCCTCCCAAATTCCAACATTTCTAGTCGCGCAATTAACCAAAGGTTATGTGACAGTTTCTTTGTCTGGAGACGGTGGTGACGAATTGTTCGCGGGATACAGCCACTACAGGTCGGCAAAGCGACTTTGGTCCCTTACACGGTTCATTCCTGCGGCGCTACGCTCCGAGGTCGCGGACCACATGACGAAGCTGGGCGATTCTTCGGGCAATTCCGCACCCTCGCGGTTCAGGGACTTGGTGCCGCAAGTCGTGCTCAGTCAAATTAGGGGCGATAGGGTTGAACGGTTTGCCGCTGCTCTGGCGAGTAACGACGTGGCGGCTTTTTACCAGAACCAGGTGTCGAGATGGTTGGTTCCGAGCAGGGTCGTGCTGGACTCGGAGGATTGTGAGCTGCCGTTTGCTGCACCACGGCGGCGGCCCGCGCATTGGGATAGCATAGAGTCGATGGCCTATTTTGATTCCCTCAACTATTTGCCGGAGAACGTGCTCACCAAAGTGGACCGAGCCAGCATGGCTGTGTCACTCGAGACGAGAGTCCCGCTGTTGGACTACAGAATCGTTGAATTCAGCACGCGGCTTCCGCTGTGCTTGAAGTTTCGCAGCGGTCAGGGCAAGTGGCTGTTGCGGCAAGTTCTTTATAAATACGTGCCGCGTAACCTGGTGGACCGGCCGAAAATGGGCTTCCGGCTCCCGTTGGCAAGCTGGTTGAGAGGACCTCTGAGAAGTTGGGCCGAGGACTTACTCCAGCCCACGAACCTGGAGGAGGCGGGCTTTCTTTCAAGCCGGCCAATCCGGGAAAGGTGGAAAGAACATGTCGAAGGCCGGCGGGATTGGTCCCGTCACCTTTGGAGTGTCATCATGTTTCAGGCTTGGAGCCAGCGATGGTTGTAAATCAGCGGCTTTTTCCTCCTGATCCCGCTAAGCAGGCCGAATTGCCCGGCAAGGCAGTTCCTTGCCCATTGGCTTTTCTCCTTGTGTGCCGAACCGTGAAAATACAAGAGACCCGCTGACCTACGCGATGCGACTGATCGGATTGTGAGCTCCAATGGTTTCCGCCGACTCATCAAAAATTGGCCGTCATGCTTTCACGACCGTGTTGTTTTCCTCTTTCGGTATCGTCACAAGTGTGCTCCTGGATGCCATCATCATGGGCCTGTACGGAATGGGATGGCAAACCGACGCCTATTTCATCGCGATCACGATTCCGATGGTGGCCATAACGGTCATAGCCCTCCAGGCAACACGAGTCGTGCAGCCCATATTCATCAGCAAGCGGCAGAGTGAGGGCGAAAACGAGGCTTGGGGGTTCGTGAGTCTGATTTTAACGAACGGGACGACCTTTTTTGCGTCTTTTGCGCTTCTCGGCGCACTGGTCTCTCCCATCATTATCGGGATTCAGGCAATCGGCTCCGGGGCAGCCTCACTCACGTTGTCCACGAAGCTGAGCGTGATGTTTTTTCTCATATTGCCACTTTATATACCCATTGCAATCATGCGGGTCGTCTTGAACAGCCTGGGCAGTTTCGGGCTGCCGGCCTCCATGAAATTCATCGAGACTGCCTTCAAAATTCTTTTCGTTTTGCTGCTCGGACGGCAGATCGGCGTTATGGCTCTGCCACTAGGAATGTTTTGCGGCGCCTTGTGCCAGATCTCGATGTACTACATCGCGCTGCGAAACAAGGGTTACCGATTCAGGCCGGTCTTTCGTTTTTTCGATCCCGATCTAGTAAACACATACCGTCTAATGGTTTTCCCGCTGGTGGGCCAGCTGTGTCAGGTTGTCGTGGAGTTGGTTAATAATGCCTTCGCCTCAATGCTGGGTTCCGGCAACGTGAGCGCCCTGAGACTGGCTACCAGAATCATCGAGTCTTTCGGCGGGCTGCTGGCGGGCAGCATAGTACTTGCCGTAATGCCGGCGATTGCGAGCAGCGTCGCTAAGGGCGATTTCGACGGGGCGAAGAGAGACGTCCGCCAGGGATTATATCTCTTGCTTCTGGTCACTGCGCCGCTCTCAATATGGCTGGCGCTGACGAATCGGCCGTTCATTGCATTGATTTACGAGAGAATGCGCTTCTCGGCGGCCGACACTGCGCTGGTTGCGAATGTCCTGCTGACCATGATCCCCTATATATTCTTAGGCCGGCTAATGGGCCTGTTTGAGTTGCCTTTTTTCGCGAGACATGACACGAAAACCCCTCTGCTTGGTTCCGCTACTCAGGCGGCTCTTTATGTTGTAATCAGCGTGCTTTGTATCAGGACGCTGGGCATTTACGCCTTGACGTTGAGCCGCTCTCTCTCCTTCCTCGCTGCTTCGCTGCTTTTGCTCCATTTACTTCGCCGCCGCATAGGCAACCTGGGTTTTGGGTGTCTGCGAACATCACTGGCCAAGGTTGCGTGGGCATCGCTCGTTATGGCCTTCTTTATCCTCATTGGAGCACGATTGTCGGCGTTGATGCCCGCTGGCGGGTTTGTGTCGCAGGCAATT
>QHZE01000576.1 GCA_003225335.1 Acidobacteriota bacterium | reverse complement strand
TTGGAAGGAGGCAGAGACTGCGCGATGTTCCTCCTCATGAGCAAATGGGTCCCCTTGTTGCCGATGTAGTTGACTTCGAATGTCGTGTTTCTGCCCACCGCGCGCTGGATGGAAAGAGACCACTGCTGAACGTAAGGGTTCCGTGGCTCCGGGGACATGCTCACCGCGAGGAAGGTATTGGCAGCGGGCGTCGCGGCGCCAAGGCTGGCAAAACTGGGAAACATTTGATCCGTGGTCAGTGGAGCTGCCTGGCCGAGAGTCTGGATATAGTTTCCGCGGCTCACATAGGGATAGATGTCCGCGGCGCCATCGATCTCGCGCCCTTCGGCGGAATCGAAGAAAACGCCATAGCCGCCCCGCACGACGGTTTTGTCGTCGCTGAACGGCCGGAAGGCGAAGCCAAGGCGAGGAGCAAAGACCCTCTTCGAGGCGTCCTGGGGATTCTGCCGGCCGGCAAATTTGTAGTAGCTGCCGTCGCCGACAATGCCCTTGTCCACCAGGGTCTTATCGGCCACGAGCAGCCCTCCCCGCGGATTGGAGAGGTCGCGCCAGCCCATGCGGTCGTTCGTTTCGAAAGGGACGGTGCGGAAGTCCCAGCGCACGCCCATGTTCAAGGTGAGGCGCGGGGTCACTTTCCAGTCGTCCTGCACGTAGGGGGCAAAATACCGGAAGTTGAACTCGCGCGGATTGCCCGCCTGGTTCCCGACGCTGAAGCCGGCCGGTTGAAACGAGCTGGCACCCGAGAAGTAACCGAGCAGCATGTCCGCGACCGCGTTGTCCCTGGTCTTGTTGCCCGTGAAAAAACCGCTGAAGGTGAATTGACCGAGGAAATCGTTCGCCAGGTCCCGCTGGAGCGACCATCGGCGGTAATTGGCGCCGAAGTTCAGCGTGTGACGGCCATGGATCCAGGTGGTGGTGTTGCTCAGATCCCACATGGGTTGATAGCTCGCCTGGTAATCGTTGCCCGCGCTCCCGCCGCCTGAGAGCCCTGTCCCCACCCCGCCGAAGCCAACCGCCGGGTACGATCGCTGCTCGTCGTTCAGGTTCGTGAAGACACCGGTCAGCTTGAGCGGCTCGATATCCGCCTGAAGCGCCGTGGCACCGTGCTGGTTGGCCGTGGCCCCGACGTAACCGAACCGGAACTGATTCACGAAATTGTTGCCAACGGGAACCGAGTGGGAGATCTGCCAGTTCCGCGTTTTCTGAACGAAGAAGACGTCCCCGATGTCGGTCGTGTTGCCGACGATCGTGTTCGTGTAGTCCGTATTCGTGTAACGCCCGAAGACCGTTCCATAGCGGCCGAGCTGCTGGTCGCCTCGAAAGGTGTACTGGTCCGTGTCGGTGGGCAAAGACCGGCTCCGAATATAGTTGCCTTGCGGCAGGTTGGCGTTCGGCTCCGGGAAGAACTTCGTGCGAGCCAGATTCGCCAGGCGCGTGAAACGGCTTTCCGGGATCGTGTTGTTCGGGAAGGGCTGGCCGGTGAGGGGGTCGATGATCTCGCTCGTAAACCGGCCGGCCAACTGGTCCGGGGTCGGAATATTCAGAAAGTCCAGGAATCCCCTTCGGGTTCGCCTGCCTTCGTAGTTCGCAAGCCAGAATGTCTTGTTGCGCCCGTTGTAGGCCTTCGGTATGTACACCGGGCCTCCGGCAACGAAGCCGAACTGATTTTGGCGCAATTTCGATTTCGGACTCCCGACGAGGTTATTGAAGAAGTTGTTGGCGTCGAAAGCGTCGTTCCTGCCAAACCAGAACAACGAACCGTGTAAATCGTTCGTGCCGGTCTTGCTGACGATATTGATCTGGTTGGCGCTGAACCCGTACTCGGCCGAATAGGTCGTGGTCTGCTCCTTGAACTCCTGGATGGCATCTACGGACAAAATGGCGCTGGGAGTGCCCAGCGCGGTATCGGTATTCGAGGTCCCGTCGAGCAGGTAGTTGTTCGAGGTGGGCCGGGACCCGTTGATGCTGATCGCGTTCCCGGCATCCTGCCGCATCGAGCCTTGCTCGCCATCGGTCTCAACCGCGCCATTGCCCAGAAAGAGCAGCTGCAGGAAGTTCCGCCCGTTCAGAGGCAGCTCCGTGACCTGCCGCTGGGAAACAACCTGCCCTACGGCGGCGGTCTCTGAATCGATCGCAACCGCGTTCGCTTGCACCTCGACGGTCTGGGTCACCTCTCCTACCTGCAGGTCCAGATCGACGCGCATGACCTGATCGACATTAAGATGAATGTCCGAACGTTTGGCGACACGGAAGCCCTGTTGCTCCGCGGTCACGGAGTACACCCCGACGGGCAGAAGCGGAAACACATAGTTGCCGCTATCGCTCGTTGTCGTCTCGCGACTCAAGCCCGTGAGTTGACTGCTCACAGTGATCTTGACCAGGGGCATCACAGCTCCGCTCGCGTCTTTCACGGTGCCAGTGATTTGGCCGGTGGCCGTCTGGCCTGTGCAGGTGCCTGGCACGCCAAGGAGCAAGGCGAGCAGGGAGGTTAGTAAGACTATCCGTCTCATGGAGGAATCTCCTTTCAGGATGAAATTTATGCCAGGGTGACACGAGAAACTGGCAACTGACTTGAGAGAAGACAAGAAATTTCTTTCTTGATTTGCTATATTCCACAGAGTGGAACGCCAAAGCCTAACTTAGTTCAAGATTTCACAAATTACGGTAGCGAATTCCGCCCCAGCGGGGCGAAAGGAAATTAGAGAGGAACGTGGCACGGGCGTCTCGCCCGTGTGAACCCGTTCAGCACAAAGACGAGTCAGTCATGGCCGGGACGGCAATGCCACGAAAGCAACAACGATACGCACCCCGGCAGGGGGTTGCAGGATCTCCCCGCGCCCCTGCTGGGGAGCATTCGTTTATTTATTGCAATATTCCGGGGGTTCGCTTCGCTCACCCCCGGCTAAGCTCCCGGCGTCCTCCAGGGCGCCCGGGCGGCCACGCAGGGCCGCCTTACGACACTGAACCCGACACGTCCCGAACGTTCCATCGAGTGGAACGGAAAGGTTCTTGCCAAGATGCCTAAGAACTCAGAAGTCGTGGAAGCTGTCGTGCGCGCCTGCCGAGTGCTCCAGGCGTTCCATTACCACGGCGAGTTGTTAACATTGCCTCAGCTGGTTGAACGCACGGGCCTGAGCAAGACCACGTCGTTCCGGCTGCTTCAAAGCCTGATCAAAGGCGGACTGATCGAGCGGGTCGGCAAGAGGGGTTACCACAGCCGCATCCAGCGCCTGGCCCGGCCACCCTTCACCTTAGGGTTCGCCGCACAGGCGACCGATTCGGAATTTTCTCATGCGGTCAGCGTCAGCGTGCACCGCGTGGCAGCTAAAGAACATCTGCATCTGATGGCCGTCAACAATCGCTACAGCCCCAAAATTGCCTTGCGCAACGCCGATCTCTTCATTAAGGAAGGTGTCGACCTGGTGCTGGAATTCCAGACCTACGAACACGTGGCTCCAATCATCGCGTCGAAATTTCTAGAGGCCCGCATCCCCGTGATCGCCATTGAAATTCCGCATCCCGGGGCCATTTATTTTGGAGCCAACAACTATCACGCAGGACTGATCGGCGGCCGCGCGCTGGGACACTGGGCGAAAGAAAACTGGAACAGGAACGTGGAAGAGCTGCTCCTCCTGGAGCTTCCTATTGCCGGGCCCCTGCCGCAGTTGCGCATTACCGGCATGATGGCAGGACTGAGCGAGCTTCTACCCGGCATCGAAAGCCTGCCGGCGGTGCGTCTTGACGGCAAAGGCGAGTTTGAACACAGCCTTGACGCGGTCCGCCGGTACTTGCGCCGGACGGCTCCCAAACGAACCCTCGTTGCAGCGATCAATGATCCCAGTGCGCTGGGGGCTCTGAGAGCATTTGAAGAGGCAGGCCGCGGGCATCTCTGCGCGGTAATGGGTCAAAACGCGATTCGGGAGGCGCGGCAGGAGCTGCGGCGCCCGGGCACACGGCTTATCGGATCCGTGGCGTATTTTCCCGAGAGCTATGGCGAAGAGCTGATTCCGCTGGCCTTGGCCATACTGCAAAAGAAGCCTGTGCCTCCGGCGGTGTTTGTCAAACATCAGCTCATCACACCAAAGAACATTGATCTGCTTTATCCCGCCCAAATCGAGTAGCGTCTTTGCTTCTTCGCGTCTTCGTGGTGAAGGCCGGGCCCTAATTCACCACGAAGGCGCGAAGACGCGAAGGACCACGAAGAGTCTTCGATCACTGGAAAAATGTCTTGCATAAAAAAATGTGGAAATGCCGGAACAAATGTATTACCTTGAACCCGCTGGCAGAGAGGCAGGAAAAAGAGCCGCAGAACCCCATCGCCGCGTAACCAACCCCGACATAACAAAGCGGGTACGCTGCAAAGGCTTTCTACAGCTGGTCAAGATAACAATCGCGTTCCAATAGTTGTCTACTGCGAGCATTAGACGCATTGTTTAGGTTTAACATCGAGCCGTACCGCCAGGCTCTTCTGTTGTGAACGGAAGAAAGACCATGCAACCTCAACGTCAAAGGTCGCCGGGAAAATCACCGAACGTTGACGCAAGGGCCGCCGCCGTCTCGAGCGCCGCCCCTGAATACCGAGCCCCGGCTCTGGAGTTAACGTCACAAGGACCGGCAAGCACCAAAGATTTCTTTGCTGACTTA
>QHZE01000142.1:17695-38282 GCA_003225335.1 Acidobacteriota bacterium | reverse complement strand
TCAGAACCATGCCTATCATGAATCTCTGCCTTCTTATGACTCTCGCGCTGGGGCAGGCGCCGCAGCGGGGGATAGACCTGAACCAGCAGGCGGTGGTCGCCACGAGCGAAGGAACTTTTGCACTTTCCTTCTATCCCGAGAAGGCGCCAAAACACGTCGCGCTATTCCTCAAACTGGCAGCCGAAGGCGCTTATGACGGGACGCGCTTCCATCGGGTCGTGAAATGGGGAATCATCCAGGGCGGCGATCCCCTTTCCAGGGATCCGTCGAAGAAGAATCTCTGGGGCTCCGGCGGCGCGAACAAGGTCAGCGCCGAGTTGTCCGACATCAAGCATGTCCGGGGCACGGTTTCCAGCGTCCTCCTTCCCGGCAAGCCGGAAAGCGGAGGGAATCAGTTTTTCATCTGCGCGACTCCACAGGCGCAGCTTGACGGGCAGTACTCCGCTTTTGCCTTTGTCGCCGAGGGGATCGAGGTAGTGGACAGGATTTCGGAGACCGCGACGGATGCGAATGGCGTTCCTCTGAATCCTCCGGTGATTCAGAAAGTCACCCTGCGGGCCGCGCAGCCGGTACCGCCACCCGCTTTCTCCCAAACCCCTCCGGAGGAATTGGCCAGGTACAGAGCGGTGCTCGAAACATCTCTCGGCAGCATCAGGCTTGAATTCTTTCCTCAACTGGCCCCCAATCACGTGCGCAATTTTTTCAGGCTGGCCCAGGCAGGATTCTATGACGGCACCGCTTTCCATCGCGTCGTGCCGGATTTCGTGTTCCAGGGCGGTCTCCTGTCCACGCGGCAACCTCCGCTCCCGGACTTCCGGATCCAGGACCTGGTGAGAAGGCTCAAACCCGAATTCAACGAGACCCGCCACGTGAAAGGAATCTTGAGCATGGCGCGCCACGACGCACCCGACAGCGCGGAGACCTCGTTTTTCATTTGCCTCGGGGACGCAACCGGTCTGGACGGCCAGTACACAGCCTTCGGCAAGGTGGTCGAAGGCATCGACGTGCTGGACAAATTCCAGAAGGTGGAGGTCGACGGCGAGACTCCCAAGCAGCGGCTGGAGCTGAAGAAAGTGACGCTGCTTAAAGAATAGGAATCCGAGGAATCAAAGGAATTGCCAATCTCGCTGGGAACATGATATGTCAAGACGTCTCCGTTTCTGATTCTGGATTCCTTGGATTCCTTGGATTCCTCGGATTCCTTGGATTCCTTGCCTAAGATGCCGGGCATCCAAGACGAAAGAGGCTCTTATGAACTCCAAAATTCAGCGTCGCGATTTCATCAAGATTACATCCGCGGCGGGCGTGGCCCTGCTGGCGAACGAGGGAGACGCGCGCGCTTCGGAACCTGCCGCTCCGTCCCCTCTCCCCGTTGTTATTTCCAGCGCCAACGGCATGAAGGCTACGGCCAAAGCGATGGAAATCCTCAAGGCCGGAGGGAAGCCTCTGGACGCTGTGATCGCAGGCGTCAACATTGTCGAGGAAGATCCGTCCGACACGAGCGTCGGATACGGCGGGCTGCCCAATGAGGAGGGAGAGGTCGAATTGGACGCGAGTGTTATGGATGGTCTCACCTGCCGTTGCGGCGCGGTGGGGGCGCTCAAATCCATCAAGACCCCTTCCAAGGTCGCGCGCCTGGTGATGGAACGTACGGATCACATCTTCCTTGTCGGCGAAGGAGCGTTGCGCTTTGCCCTCCTGACGGGTTTCAAGAAAGAAGACCTGCTGACCGACGAATCCCGCAAGAAATGGCTGGAGTGGAAGTCAAAACTTTCGGCAACCGACAACTGGCTCAGCGAGGAATCGGAAGGCACCGCTTTCGGTGAAGTGATCAAACATTACGGGACGATCAACTGCCTGGCGGTGGACCCCAACGGGAATATTGCAGGAACGACTACGACCAGCGGTCTCTCATGGAAGATCCCGGGACGCGTGGGAGACTCCCCGATCATCGGCGCCGGGCTGTATGTAGACAACGAGATCGGCGCAGCCGGTTCTACCGGCAGAGGCGAGGCGAATATCAAGGTCTGCGGCGCCCACACGGTGGTCGAGCTCATGCGGCAGGGTAAGACTCCCGAACAGGCGTGCATTGAAACGCTCGAGCGCGTCGTGAAAACGACAAAGGAGAAACGTCTCCTTGGAGCTGACGGCCGGCCCAATTTCAATCTCAACTTTTACGCTGTGACCAAGAAAGGTGAGTATGGAGGGGCGGCGCTGTATCCGTCCCGCTTCTGCGTCAACACCGGCGCGGAGAGCAAACTCGTCGACAGCGCTCCTCTCTTCAATCGCCCCCCCCGCTGATCGCACCGCAGAGGCATGCCTCGTTCGGAGTTCAGGCTTTAGCCTGCTCGGGGACCGTGCAGCCTGAAGGCTGAACTCCATGCCTTTCTCCGTATATGGACACGACGACGCTGGAAAAGGTCCTGCGCGTCCTGCGCAGGGAAATCACGAAATGGAAGGTGCCGGCGGTCGGAGTCATTGCCGATCAGGCGGTAGACCGGCCGTTTGAAACGCTGGTGAGCACGATTCTTTCCCTTCGCACCAAGGACGCGGTCACGGAGGCCGCCTCTCACCGGCTCCTCGCGCGAGCGTCCACACCGCAGGCAATCGCAGCCCTGCCCGCCAAGGACATCGAGCGCCTGATATACCCGGTCGGCTTTTACCACACGAAAGCGCAAAATCTGAAGCGGACGTGCCAGACGCTCGTTGAAAAATACGGTGGCAAGGTGCCGCGCGACCTGGATGACCTTCTTGAGCTGCCCGGTGTGGGCCGTAAGACCGCGAATCTCGTGGTCACAATCGGCCACGATGATTACGGCATCTGCGTCGATACCCACGTCCACAGGATTACCAACCTATGGGGTTATGTAAGAACCAAAACTCCAGAAGACACGGAGTTCGAACTTCGGAAAAACCTGCCGAAAAAGTATTGGAAGACCTTCAACGATATCCTGGTCACCTTCGGCCAGAACCTGTGCGTTCCGGTCTCGCCCTGGTGCAGCAGGTGCCCGGTCGAACGGCACTGCGGGAAGGTCGGCCTGAAGCGCTCCCGCTAGGTACCTTACGGGTGGAAAGCATGGCCACGAATTACACGAAACAGGCTTGCGCATGACCGCGAGCGAGCGAAACAAATTTCGTGTAATTCGTGAAATTCACTGCAAGTCTTCCAAGATGCATCGATTCGTGCACCGGTTTCCCTGTAACGGGTCAGGTGGGGGATGAGATGTGGCCAGAGTTGCCCGGGACGATTCCCTGAGCTAAGATCCGCTTTTCGACGAGAAAGGATTCCACTCCGATGATGAAAGGCGCAGTGCACAACGTGCTGGACGCGGTCGGGGACACGCCGATCGTCCGGCTCAACCAGGTCGGCTCGCACGTGGCGGCCGAGATTTACGTAAAGCTGGAATACATGAACCCCGGTGGTTCGATGAAAGACCGGGTGGCCATCAACATCGTGCGCGATTACGAACGGCGCGGGCTGCTCAAGCCCGGCGGGACAATTGTTGAAGCCACGAGCGGAAACACCGGCATGGGGCTTGCCCTCGTGGCCGCCATCCGCGGTTACAAATGCATATTCGTGATGCCCGACAAGATGTCGGAGGAAAAGATCAAAGCGCTGCAAGCTTTCGGAGCACGCGTGGTCATCTGCCCGACCGCGGTCGAGCCCGAGGATCCTCGCAGCTATTACAGCGTATCGCGCCGCCTGGCGGAAGAAACACCGGGCGCGGTTCTCGCCAACCAGTACTACAATCCTGCGAACCCCGAAGCGCACTACCTCTCTACCGCTCCCGAGATCTGGGCCCAGACCGGAGGCGAACTGGATGCTTTCTGCGCCGGCATGGGAACGGGAGGCACACTTTCGGGGTGCGCCAAATACTTCAAGGAAAAAAAGCCCGAGATCAAGATCATCGGCGTGGACCCGGTAGGTTCTCTTTATTATGACTACGTCAAGACCGGAACGATGGTGAGGCCGCGTCCTTACAAAGTCGAGGGTATCGGCGAGGACTTCCTCCCGGGCACGATGAACCTCGGCTTGGTCGACGAAGTGATTCGCGTCAACGACAAGGAGTGTTTCCTCATGACGCGGGACCTCGTGCGCCGCGAAGGCATCTATTGCGGCGGGTCGAGCGGGGCGGCGGTCGCCGGGGCCATCAAGTACGCAGAGATGGCGGCAAAGAAGATGAAGATCGTCATCCTGCTGCCCGACTCGGCGCAGAAGTACCTGTCCAAGATCTTCGATGACAACTGGATGCGCCAGAACGGCTTCCTGGAGCCCGAGCCGATCGGCACGGTTGCGGATCTGCTGGCCGCGAAGGGTCCCGGTTCGGTGATCACCACTTCAGCGAGCGATAAAGTGCGCGAGGTCATCATCAAGATGAAAGCGCACGGCATTTCCCAGCTGCCGGTGGTGCGCGACCGCAATCTCATCGGAGTGGTGTCGGAGCTCGATGTCCTCCGGCACATCGTCGAGGCCGGGCACTCCCCTGAAGATACCATCGACTCATCGACTACCTCGCCAAGCGCATCCCCGAACAAAGGAGTTGACCGTGGACTCTCAGGATAGCCGTTTCTTCAAGACCACCCGCCTGGCAACGCTCGCGGTGCATGCCGGGCAGGCGCCCGATCCGTCCACCGGGGCCATCATGACGCCGATCTTCAACAGCGCCACCTTCGTTCAGGAAGCTCCGGGCAAGCACAAAGGCTACGACTATTCGCGCAGCGGCAATCCCACGCGAACCGCCCTCGAAGCCTGCCTGGCGGCGCTTGAAGGAGGCCGCTGTGGCCTTGCGTTTTCCAGCGGCTCCGGCGCGCTTGCGACCGCTCTGCACCTGCTCTCGCCGGGAGATCACGTGGTGTGCGGCGACGATGTCTACGGAGGCACATACCGGCTCCTCGAGAATGTATTCCGTCCCTCCACAGGAATTGACACGGCCTTCGTATCGCTTGAGAAGCCCGAAAGCCTTGCGGCGGCCCTTCGCCCGAACACCAAGATGGTCTGGCTGGAAACCCCGACGAATCCGTTGCTCCGCGTCATCGACTTGGCTGAGTGCGTCAAGGTCGGCCAGGCGGCGCGCTTGCCGGTATGGGTGGACAACACTTTTGCAACGCCGATCCTGCAACGCCCTCTGGAACTGGGAGCTACGGCGGTCGTGCATTCCACAACGAAATACCTGAACGGTCATTCGGACGTCGTGGGAGGCGCCATTGTGGTAAACGACGCCGAGCTTCACGCAAAGCTCGCATATCTCCAGAACGCCATCGGAGCAGTGCCTGGAGCCAATGACTCCTGGCTGGTCCTGCGCGGGATAAAAACCCTGGAGCTGCGCGTGCAGCGCCACTGCAGCAATGCGGCTGCCGTGGCCGACTTTCTCGCCTCTCACCGCAAGGTCTCCCGCGTGTTGTATCCCGGGAGAAAAGACCATCCGCAGCACGAACTGGCGCGGCGGCAGATGCGGGGCTTCGGGGGCATGGTCAGCTTCGAGCTCCGCGGCGGGCTCGAAGCCGCGCAGAGGGTTGTGTGCGCCACGCGGCTCTTTGCCCTGGCCGAATCGCTGGGAGGCGTGGAGTCGCTGATCGAGTCCCCGGCCCTCATGACGCACGCTTCCATCCCAAGAGAGCTGCGCCTGCAGCGCGGGCTCGCCGACGGGCTCGTCCGCCTCTCGGTAGGCATCGAAGACCCCGCCGACCTCGTCGAAGACCTGGACCAGGCTCTCTCCCTCGCATAGAACCTTGTATGGGACGCGCATTGACGCGCAGCCTTTACCGCCAAGACGCGAAGACACAAAGAATCGCCAAGTCGGTGGTGGCGGCTATGCCGGGCCGTGAAGCTCCGTCAAATCCGCGCAGAATACGTCCTTCGCGATTCTTCGCGTCTTAGCGTCTTCGTGGTGGATTGTGCTAGTGCGCGCCAAATCTGTCGGAGACGGCGCGGACCACGCGATCCGGCAGGAAAATCTTGCTGAAGCCCGCAACCTTGTAAATCCACGGCACCAGGTCCTCAGAGCCTGTCCAGTGCGCGCGGATGACGCTCTCCCCGGAATCAGAAATCAGGCGCATCAGCACCAGCGAGACGGCGAACAGGTCATCGACCTGACCCGCAAGCGGAACGAAGTCGGGAATGATATCTATCGGGCTGGCCACATAGACCAGAACGGCGCCGACCAGGATCTTGTCCGCGCGGCTGACGCGAGCGTCGCGCAGAAGACGGTACAGGAGCAGGACTAACCTCGGAATCAGGAGGATGGCTTCCTTGAGAAACCTGCAAGCCTCCCCCCTTCTTTTGCTTCCTATGGGGATGATCTTCGCGGTCGGCTCGGTCATTAGCTCTCCGTTCCTGCTCCCGGATTGCCGGGACCCACGAGGAAATATGGCGCGAATCTGCCGGCAGGTCAATGCCCGGCGCCCGTTTGCGACCGGACCCCAGCGGACCTAGGTGGAAGTTCACAAAATGGTCAAATTTTGCGTAATGGCGGGCGCAGGTTCGGAGTTCAGCCTTCAGGCTGCACTGGCACCGGGCAGGCTAAAGCCTGAACTCCAAACGGGCCGGCCGGCAGGGTTGTTTGGGTCGTGGGGGACGTGTATCATGCTTCGTTCGGAGGCTCGGGGGGAACCGCCCATTGAAGGACAAGGGCTTAATACGCAACTTCTCGATCATCGCCCATATCGACCACGGAAAATCCACGCTGGCTGACCGCCTACTGGAACGGACCGGAGCTCTTACCAAGCGTGAAATGTCGGACCAGGTCCTCGACGCCATGGACCTGGAGCGAGAGCGGGGCATCACCATCAAGGCCCACTCTGTCCGGTTGAACTACCGCGCCCGGGACGGCCGGGACTACATCCTCAACCTGATCGACACGCCCGGGCACGTGGACTTCTCCTACGAAGTCTCACGCAGCCTCTCCGCCTGCGAGGGCGCGCTGCTTGTGGTTGATGCCTCCCAGGGGGTCGAAGCCCAGACCCTGGCCAACACCTACCTGGCACTCGACCATCACCTGGAGATCATTCCGGTCATCAACAAGATCGACCTGCCGAGCGCGGATGTCGGGCGGGTCAAGGACCAGATCGAGAACATCATCGGGCTCGATGCCTCCGATGCCATTCTCGCCAGCGCCAAGGAAGGCATCGGCACCGACGAAATCCTGGAAGCCATTGTGCACCGCCTTCCGCCGCCCAAAGGAGAGTACGACAAACCGTTGAAGTCGCTGATCTTTGACTCCTGGTTCGACCCTTATCGCGGTGTCATTATTCTGACGCGCGTGATCGACGGAACTCTCCGCAAAGGGATGAAGATCCGCCTCCTGGCCACGCAACAGTCCTTCACGGTAGAGCAGATCGGCGTCATCACTCCCAAGTTTACGGAGGTGGACGAGCTCTCCGTCGGCGAAGTGGGTTTCATGGTGGGGGGGATCAGGCGCGTCGCAGACAGCAAGATCGGCGATACCATCACCGAAGAAGCACGCCCGACTTCCGAGCCCTTTCCCGGCTTCCAGGAAATCAAGCCCATGGTGTTCTCCGGGCTCTATCCTACCGACAGCGCCCAATACGAAGACCTGCGCGACGCACTCGAAAAACTCCAGCTGAACGACTCTTCCTTCTTCTACGAGCCGGATACTTCGGGGGCTCTCGGTTTTGGCTTTCGTTGCGGATTCCTGGGCCTGCTCCACATGGAGATCGTACAGGAACGCCTGGAGCGTGAATTCAACCTGTCGCTGATCACTACGGCTCCTGGCGTGCGCTACCGCATCACAACGAACAAGGGGAAAGCGATGGAGATCCATAATCCGTCCAAGCTTCCGCCCGCAAACGAAATTGAAAAATTCGAAGAGCCGTTGATTACCGCCATGATTCTGACCAACGACGAGTTCGTGGGCCCTATCCTCAAACTGGCGGAAGAGAAACGCGGGGTACAAAAAGGCTTTGAGTACGTCAGCTCCAACCGCGTACTGATTACTTACGAGCTGCCGCTCAACGAGATCGTTCTCGATTTCTATGACCGTCTGAAATCCGCCTCGCGGGGCTATGCGTCTCTTGATTATCACTTCTCAGGCTACAAGGAATCCCCGCTGGTGAAGCTCGACATCCTGGTCGCCGGGGAGCCCGTCGATGCGCTCTCGCTCATCGTCCACCGGGACAACGCTCAACCCCGCGGCCGCGCTCTGGTGGAAAAGATGAAGGAAATGATTCCCCGCCAGATGTTTGAGGTGGCCATCCAGGCCGCCATGGGAAGCAAGATCATTGCCCGCGAGGTCGTGCGGCCGCTGCGCAAGAACGTCATAGCCAAGTGTTACGGCGGAGACATCACTCGCAAACGGAAATTGCTCGAAAAGCAGAAAGAAGGGAAAAAGCGCATGAAGCGAGGACCTCCCCGCGCCCTGCCGGGGCGCGTTGATCACGTAGGCACGGGTTCCAGGGGTTCGCAGAAGGCGCTCACCCCTGGCTAAGTTCCTCCCGCTCTTCGGAGCGGCCGCCACGTCTGAAGTGGTGGCCTGACTGGGCGGTATGAGGTTGCTCGCTAGACGTAGCGAGCAACCCTTCTCATACCGCCGAATCAGTCACCCTCGAGACGGATCTTCGTGGCATGGCCGTCCCGGCCATGACCACCCAGGTAGATCTCAGAGCGTGTAAAAAATTGTAGCGCCGGCTTCGAGCCGACCTCCTGCCGACTCGAAGCCGGCGCTACGATTTTTTCACAGCCTCTCACATCCCACGGGCGGATCGATTTTTTCACACCTTTCTGAGGATCTTACGATTGATGATTGGATTCGAACCTTCGGACCAAGCACGCATCCGAGCGATTCCGTTGCACCGGATGATCCCTTAAAAAGATTGGTCGATTCGTAAATCGTAAATGCTAAAGTTGCGGGCCTTCCATGCCGATTCAGTAGTTTGAAGAGGTTTCGTTACAGAGGACGAGGGGATGACTTTGCGCACGATGCACGGGAGCGGCTTGAACTACAAGAATCAGGAAGGGAAAGGCGCTGTAGGATGCCTGATATTCCTCCTTGTTCTGGCCATTTGTATACTTGCAGTAGTCCGGCTGTGGCCGGATTACTATGCTTACAAGACTCTGGATACCGAGCTGAGGACCGAGGCGAGCCGCGCCGGCGCCAACTTTCTGGAGGATGAGGCCATCATGGCTAACGTTCTCCAGCTGGCAAAGAGAAGCGACGTCTACATCACGAAAAAGAATGTCAAAATAGCCCGAATCGCCGGCCAGATCTTCATCACCGTGCACTACTCCGTGCCGATCGACTTTATCTTCTACACCTGGAATATGGAGTGCGACATCAAAGCCAGCAGCTTTGTCGGCCGCCTCTGATCGATTGCGATTTGTTGATTGACGATTGAAAAACACTTCCCGGTACTCCGAATCGTCAATCGAAAGCGCTTGCCTTGAATGCTCAGGCGCCCCGGTCTAAGATATTCAAGCGATGATCGTTCAGACAGGCAAGCAGGTCCGCTCGCCTGGCCGGAAATCACACACGCGATGGCTCTTGGGCAGGCAGGTTACGCTTCTTGCCTGCGTCCTTTTGACCGGCTGTCCTCCGAAGGTGGTGCATGTTCCCGTCCAGGCGGAGAACATTATCAGCGCGAATGAAGCCGCCAAAGAGGCCGACGTGGCCTTCGTTCGCAAAGACTACTACGCAGCTTTGATCAAGTACCTCCAAGCCGCGCGCCACAATCCCAACAGCGAGTACATCTACAACAAGCTCGGTATCACCTACTCCCAGCTTCGTTATTACAACGATGCAATCGAGGCGTTTCACCGATCCATAGGGATCAATTCCAAGTACGCCTACTCCTACAACAACCTGGGGTCTGTTTACTTTGCGGTAAACGACAAAAAAAAGGCGGAAAGAAGCTTCAAAAAGGCCATCAGTGTCTGAAGGGACTGGCGCTCGATCCTGCCATTCTGCGCAAGGCCGAAGGGATAAGCCTCGTGGCCGCAGGATCCAGTACGTCTCCGTCTGATAAGAGCTATTTCATGGCGCGCCTCTTTGCCTCCATGGGAGACGTCGAAGCCGCGGTCGAGAGTCTCAAACAGGCGCTCAACACCGGTTTCTCCGATATCGAGGCGATTCGCAGGGAACCCGACTTCGATCCTATCCGCAAAGACGAACGATTCCAGACCTTTATGAAAACGGCAGCGCTCCTGACCCGCCGCTGAGTCCGATTGACGATTTACGATTGACGAGAGCTCGGTTCGGAGTTCAGGCTTTAGCCTGCGGGATCCGTGCGGCCTGAAGGCCGAACTCCAAGCCTGCCAACTCGGGCAGGCTAAAGCCTGAACTCCGAGCAAAAGCGCACGAGATCCGTCATTGTTCATAGCGGTACTTGGGCAGATCCGCGACCGCAGCCTGGAGGTTCTCTCCCTGGCGAATCTTCTCCAGCCAGCGTTGCACCTCCCCGCGCAACCGGGCAAGCTCTATTCCGCCATAACGATCACCGTAGGCGTCAAGGTTTTTAAGTGCTTTCTCCAGCTGGCTCTCCCCCCCGCGCAGGTTTCCATTGCGTAAATGGTAGAAACCTACTGAAACCTGGATGAGTCCCTGAAAGAAATCGCGCGCCGGGCCGCGGATGCCCCGCCAGATCTCCTCGAGCGTGTCGTGGCATTCGAAGAATTTTCCGGAGTTGAACTCCTCTATCGCCTGCCGGAACTGCCGGATCTCGACCGGATCGAGATTCGGTTCTGGAGGCTTCTCACTCATCGCTGCGCGTCCCGGGGGACAGTTCGACCAGCCAGGCGGCCAGAAGCGGAATCAGAATCTCGTGGTGCCCGGTGATAGCGATTCCCTTCCCTCCCTTCTTCACGGGCCGCCGGAGAACATTTTCCGTCGGGCGGTAGTGCTGGATGAAATCCAGATTCGCAGTGGTAAAATCCTGAAGCGGCTCTCCGCTGTTGCGCACCAGCGACACGCACTTCAAAAAGACCTCAGGGAGTGTTACTGCGGAACCGCAGTTGAGGTATACCCCGCCGGCATTCAGCTGCGCTACCAGGCTCGCAAGCAGCCTGAAGTCCCTGTGAGTCCCCTCGCCCGTGTCCGCAGGAGAAATGCTCGGGTGGTTGTGGATGATATCCGCTCCGAAGGTGACGTGCACGGTAACAGGAATGTTTCTCAAGTACGCTTGAAGCAGCAGGCTGTACCGTTCGAAAGCCGGATGCAAGCTTGCGAGGTGCCGGCCCAGAGACTCGCCGATGCCCAGGCCGTCCGCCACGCCCTCGCGTACAGCCTCATTGATCCCGCGTCCGGTCTCTTCCGCCATGCCGAAGTCCCCGCGCTCGAGCTGGGTCTCCACGTCTTCGCTGGTGGAGCCGATCAGGGCAATCTCATAATCGTGGATCACGCTGGAGCCGTTGAGCGCCAGACCCGTCACCAGGCCCCGATCCATCAGGTCGATCAGGATCGGGCCCAGCCCCGTCTTGATCACATGGCCCCCCAAACCCCAAATGATCGCCTTGCTGGAGGCTCGAGCCTGAACGACGGCATGAGCCAGATCCCGAAGATTCTGGGCACCCAGGATGTTGGGCAACCCCTCCAGGAATTCCGAAACGGAACCGCGCTTGATGTGGGGCCGCGCAAACTGCCCGACTCCCACTTTGCTCGGACGATCTTTGAGCGGATAGGTTCGAATTTTGCTGAGATCATACGGGCGAATGAGATATTTGGACATGATACTGATTCTTGTTGGGACAGAGCCTTTCAAATGACGAATGACGAGTGACGAATGACGAATTTCAGGCCGTGAACCATTTCATTCGTCATTCGTCATTTAAAGTATTCGTCGGCGAGCTCGCACAGGATATGTCCGATCGTGATGTGGATTTCCTGGACGCGTGCTGCCGATGGATGCGGAACATTCAAATGGTATCGGGCCATGCCGCCGAGCTTTCCCCCGTCGCTGCCGGTCAAAGCGACTGTTACCATGCCGAGCTCTTGCGCGGCAGCCGCGCCAAGAAGCACACTGGGAGAGTTGCCGCTGGTCGAAATTGCGATCGAGATGTCCCCGCCGCAACCGAGAGCCCGGATCTGGCGCGCAAATACCTGTTCGTAACCATAGTCGTTGCTCACGCTGGTGAGTATCGAGGTGTCCGTCGTCAGGGCGATGGCCGCGAGAGGACGTCGTTCGAGGCGGAATCTACCCACAAATTCCGCAGCGATGTGCTGCGCGTCCGCCGCGCTGCCGCCATTGCCGAAGAGCAGAATTTTCCGTCCCTGCTCCATAGCCTGACAGATCTCTCGCGCCAACGCCGCAATCCGCCCTTCGTTGGCTGAGAAAAATGAATTCTTGAGGTGAAGGCTTTCAGAAACGGCCCGCCGGATAGTCTCGATCATGTCCGATTCCAGAGCGCCCGGCGAAGAGCCTGCCCCGTTGCGGAATGATTGACTTGGGCTACCTGCTCCGGCGTCCCCTGAGCGACGATCCGGCCTCCGCGCTCTCCACCCTCCGGCCCCAGATCGATGATCCAGTCTGCCATCTTGGTTACGTCCAGGTTGTGTTCGATGACCACAACCGTATTGCCAAGATCGACCAGGCTGTTCAGTATGTCAAGGAGTTTCTTGACATCGTGGAAATGAAGCCCCGTCGTGGGCTCATCCAGGATATACAGCGTTCTCCCTGTCGCGCGCCGGCTCAACTCCCGGGCGAGTTTAACGCGTTGCGCCTCCCCTCCCGAGAGGGTGGTTGCCGGCTGCCCCAACTGCACGTACCCCAACCCCACGTCGTTGAGCGTCTTCACCTTCTCCGCGATGGGGGGGATGTTTTCCAGGAGCGCGAAAGCGTCGCTGATATCCATGTCCAGCAGGTCCGCGATGGAGTATCCCTTGTACTTCACGGCGAGGGTTTCGCTGTTATAACGCTTCCCCCGGCAGGCTTCGCACAGCACACGAACGTCCGGCAGAAAGTTCATCTCGATCCGCCGCAGGCCGTCCCCCTGGCACGTTTCGCACCTGCCTCCTTTCACATTGAAGCTGAACCGGCCGGGCTTGTATCCGCGAATCCTGGACTCCGGTAGCAGGGAAAAAAGCTCGCGGATGTGGCTGAAGAGCCCGGTATACGTGGCCGGATTGGAACGCGGTGTGCGGCCGATGGGAGACTGGTCTATTTCAATGACCTTGTCCACATGTTCTATTCCCAGGATGGCGTCGTGTTCCCCGGGATCCGTCAATGCGCGGTGAAGCTTGCGCGAGAGCGCCCTGTAAAGGATGTCACCCACGAGGGATGACTTTCCGGATCCTGAAACTCCCGTGACGCCTATGAACAGCCCCAACGGAAAATCCACGGTCAGGTCTTTCAGGTTGTTGTGCCGCGCGCCCTTAACCACCAGAAACTTTCCATTGCTCTGGCGCCGGGATGCCGGACATTCAATACGCATCTCGCCACTCAGGTATCGGCCCGTCAGAGAACCCGGTTGCTTCTGAATCTCCTCGATATCTCCGGCCGCGACGACTCTGCCGCCATCCCGCCCCGCTCCGGGTCCCAGGTCGACGATGTGATCGGCGCTGCGGATCGTCTCTTCGTCGTGCTCCACCACCAGGATCGTGTTTCCCATATCGCGAAGGGCCCCGAGCGTATCGAGCAATCTCCGGTTGTCGCGCGGATGCAGGCCGATCGAGGGTTCGTCCAAAACATAAAGGACGCCGCGCAGCTTCGATCCGATCTGCGTGGCCAGGCGTATGCGCTGCCCCTCGCCGCCCGAGAGCGAAGTGACGGGCCGATCCAGTGTGAGATAGCTCACGCCGACTTCGATCAAGAACGCCAGCCGGTTGCAGATCTCCTTCAGGATCTGGCCTGCAATCTGTTCCTCGCGCGAATTGAGAGTGATCTTGCGAAACTCCGAAAGGCAATCCTCCAGAGGGAGGGCGGAAAAATCGGATATGGATTTCCCGTTCATTTTCACGGCGCGGCTTTCCGCCCGCAGGCGGGACCCTCCGCATTCCGGACAATTCTGGACGGAAAAGAGCTTCTCTATTTCTTCACGAAGCTTCTCGCTGTCGCTATCGCGGTGCTGGTCTTCAAGCCACCGGGAAATGCCCTTGAATTCCGCCGTATATCGAAAATCACGAAAATAGTAGGTAATCGGTTCCGGACTTCCATCGAAAAAGATCTGCTTCGCTTTCGCGGGAAGTCTCGCAAATGGCGTGTTCTCGTCCAGATTGAAGTTACTGGCGACCGTGATCAGAGAGTCGCGGAGATGGCTCTGAATCCTGTTGTTTTCCACTGGAAATTCCAACCGGGAAACAGGTTGTGCGGGATCCAGAATGATCTTTTCCGGCAGGGCTATGAGACGGGTCCCCATGCCGTCACAGGCCGGACAGGCGCCGTACTTGGAGTTGAAGGAGAACGAGCGCGGCTCGAGCATCGGGATATTCACCCCGCAGTCGACGCACGCCTGGCGCTCGGAGAAGAGCTTTTCCTCGATACCCAGCGCGGCAACGGTTACCAGACCTTCCGCCAGTTCCATCGCAGCCTTGATCGAGGTTTCCACTCGGCGCCGTACTCCCTCCTTGATCAGGACGCGGTCCACGATGATTTCCACCGTGTGCGTGCGGGTCTTCGAAAGCCGGATATTGTCCTCCAGGTTACAGGTCTGGCCGTCCACTCTGGCCCGCAAGTACCCCTTCTTGAGATACTTTTCGAACAGCTTCTTGAACTCGCCCTTGCGGTCGCGCACAACGGGCGCCAGGATCATTACCCGGGCGTTCTCCGGATAGGCGAGAACCGAATCTACGATCTGACCCAGCGGCTGGTGCGAAATCGGCTTGCCGCACACAGGACAGTGCGGTTTTCCAATCGAGGCGAACAGGAGCGTCAACGTCGGGTTTCTCCAGCTGCTCGAGGAACTGGCGCGCATAGGCGGAGAGCGACTCGATGTAACGGCGCTGACCCTCCGCGTAGATGGTGTCGAAGGCGAGACTGGATTTCCCCGACCCGGACAAGCCGGTAACTACCGTGAGCTTGTGGCGGGGGATCTCCAGAGTGATGTCTTTCAGATTATGCTGGCGCGCGCCGCGCACCGCGATCTTCTCTAGCATCGTCAGTCCAAATTTCCAATCTTACTCCCGCTGAACCGGCACGCAAAGACCTCCGGGCAAATCCTATCTTCACCACAAAGACACGAAGACACAAAGATCCACCACGTTCTTGCCCCTGTGAATCTTCGTGTCTTCCTGTCTTCGTGGTGAGGTTTTTTTGGCTGCGGCTCTGCTGTTCCGTGGAGGTTCGTGGTCCGGATGATTCGGTGGCGGTAGCCCTCAGCCTCCGCAAAGCGTCAGGTGGTAGAAGAACGCGTTGCTCTCATGCTCGAGGCTCCACCCGAGGAGCGAATAACTCATACGGAAGTACCTCACCGACTGCCCATCCGGCGGCGTCCGGCCCGCAACGGTCACCTCGACCCGCACCTCCGACTCCTTGCCGCAACCTCGCGCGCTGATCGAGGTCAGCTCCACGGCAGAGCTGTCGGCCAGCTTCCGTGCCTTCTCCGCGTCGATCCTCGAGCCCTTGATCGATGCGAGGACCGGGCGCGCGTACTCGGCTACGAGCCAGCTCTTCAGCACTCTTTTCGCTTCCGGGTCGAGCGTCCGCGACTTCTCGGACAGACGGAAGAGCGAGAACGCTGCGATCGCGGCGAGAAAGATCGCCTTCCAGACGGTCAGCCTGAATCCCTTCGGTGTGGTCACCAATTCCTCAAGCCTTGAGCACTCGAAAACAGCTCAAGCATTCTTATCGGCGAAGGGCGTGGGGGGAGCAAGGGAATTCGCTGTGCTGTCGTTGCCTGTGATGATGCCTCAGAAAGCTCGTGGGCCCCAGAGTTTCCATGATCCCGCGGCTCACCACTGCGAATGAAAATCACTGGGAACGGGAGGGCACGACTGAAGTCGTGCCCTCCCGTACTCACCGGTCCCCGAAGGTTCGTATTTTCCCAGCGCAGCAAAGCCGCAACCAAACTATCTGCTTAGCGTTTTCTTTGCGTCCTTCGCGTCTTAGCGGTGAAAGCGCTGTCTGGAATTAACCGCGAAGACGCGAAGAGCGCAAAGAATCCGCGAAGAAGAATTCTTTCCAAGCGGCAAAGGATTTGCACGTTAGTAGTACAGGAGACACGGAGAAAAACCGGCCCCTCTGTGGCTCTGTGGCCAATGGCGCTTTTTTTGTTTGAATCAGGTAAACTCGTAGCGGATCGTCCGGGGCGCCATGGAAATTGTGGTCCAAAAATACGGAGGAAGTTCCGTCGCCGATGTTCCCAAGCTGGAACGCGTGGCGGACCGCATCGCGCGTGTGGCGCGGGAGGGGAAGCGCGTCTGTGTCGTGGTTTCAGCCATGGGCCGTACCACGGATCAGCTTCTCGCACTCGCGCGCGAGATCACCGACTCGCCTCCTCGGCGCGAGCTGGACATGCTGCTTTCTACCGGCGAGAGGATCGCGATGGCCCTCCTGGCCATGGCGATCCAGAAGCGCGGGCTCGAGGCCATCTCATTCACGGGCTCCCAGTCGGGAATCATGACCAACGACCGGCACTCAGGCGCGCGCATTATCGAAGTGCGCCCGGTGCGGATTCAGGACGAGCTGGAGCGCGACAAGATCGTGATCGTGGCCGGCTTTCAGGGGATGTCCTACAAGCGCGAGATCACGACGCTCGGGCGTGGCGGCTCGGATACGACCGCGGTGGCGCTCGCCGCCGCTCTCGGCGCAAGTTACTGCGAGATCTGTTCCGATGTGGACGGAGTCTACACGGCCGATCCGCGCGTGGTTGCGGAAGCTCTCCGGCTGGACACAATCTCGTATCCCGAGATGCAGGAGTTGGCCGAGCATGGCGCCAAGGTCCTGAATGCTCAAGCCGTGGAGTGGGCGGAAAAGGCCGGGATCCAGATCTACGCTCGCGCTACGCATTCTGAAGCCGGCGGCACGCGAGTGGGAAATCAGGCCAGTGGCCGGCGCGCCTGCGGCGTTGCTTGCGCTCGCAACCTTGTTCGGCTTCGCGCCCGTGGCCCCGCATCGAGTCTGGGGCGTTCTCTGGCCGACGAGGGCGTCTCTCTCTGGCGCCTGTCGGACGATGGCTCCGGCACCGTTGCGGTATTCTCGAAAGAAGACCTTCCCGACTGGCTCGCGCTGAAGCGGCGGCTCTTGGATCGCTTCGGCGAGGGGCTTGCCGTTGAGGAAGGTCTGGCCGCGATTTCCGTGGTGGCGACCGGCCTGGCCCCTGCGAGCGAAGTGTCGCGAGCTCTGGACGAAGTTGCGCGGACGGAAACCGGGGCCCTCGGCATCGACACCTCCCCCCTGCGCTTGACCTTACTGGTTCGCCCGTCAGATTCCGAAAAGCTGACCCGCGCTCTGCATCAGGCCTTCGTAAACCCTATCTGAAGTGACGGCGAACGGCCCGGCACCAACCAAAAGCGTAAACGAAACCACAGATGAACACAGATGGACACAGATCCGTGTTCATCTGTGTTCATCCGTGGTTTCATTTTCCGCAGTTTAGGGCCGCGCAACACCGTGCCATGTGGTTTACAATGGCTGGCCGTGTGGCGAAGAAACTTCCTCCGATCGACGCTGCTAGGGGCAGGCGCGGGGCTCGGGGCGCGCGAAATCAGAGCGCAAACGCGCGAGGTCCCGAGGATGAAAATCACCCGAATCCGGTACTACGCGGATCCGGGGTCCCGGCCTATCTTTAACCAGAGCTCCAATCTCGTCACCGTCGAAACCGATCAGGGCATCACCGGAATCGGCGAGGGTGGATCTCGCGACACGATCGTCCAATGCGCGGCGATGCTCATCGGCGAAGATCCCGGGCGGATCGAGCACCTCTGGCAGTTGATGTACCGGGGTTACTTTTATCCCGCGGGGCGTGAGAAGCTGCACGCCCTGGGCGCTCTGGATCTCGCGCTGTGGGATATCAAGGGAAAGGCGCTCGCTGTCCCCGTCTATGAGCTGCTGGGCGGTTCCACGCGGGAACACATCGAGTGTTATTCGACGGGGTTCACCCGACAGGGCAGCCTGAAGGAGACGGCGCGCGCCTGCATTGAAGCCGGCTTTCGCGCGTTCCGCACATCGGTTGCCGATCCCGAAGGGGATGCGCCCTTCAATTCCCGCCAGATGGTCCAGAGAACCTACGAACGATGCCAGGAGATCCGCGAGGGCGTGGGAAAGGACGGCGACTGGGCTATCGACTTTCACACCCGGCTGGATCTCCCCGACGCGGTCCGCCTCGCGACTCTTATCGAACCTCTGGATCCTTATTTCGTTGAGGACCTGGTCCGTTCTGAAAATCCCGGCGTCTACCGGACCCTGCGCGGTCAGGTCAAAGTTCCGATCGCGGTAGGCGAGCAATTCGGCGATCGTTGGGACAGCAACGAGCTCATCGAGCAGCGCCTCATCGACTATTGCAGGGTGACGATCCCGAATGCCGGCGGGATCACCGAGTTTCACAAGCTGGCGGCCCTATGCGAGACGCACTATGTCGGCCTGGTTCCCCATTTCACCGGGCCCGTCTCAACCGCCGCGCTGGTCCACGCCTGCGCCGCCTTTCCAGGTCCCGTATTGATGGAGATGACCGGCGCCGGTCCGCGCTCGGTCCCTCACCTGCCACGGCACTTCGATTTCAGCCGCGGCAAGCTCTGGCCCAATCGGCGCCCCGGTCTGGGAGTGGAGTTTGATCCGAAGCCGCTCCAGATGATCGCCGAAGTCACCGAGCGGTCGCGTCCCATCCGCCTCTTCAATCGCCCGGACGGCTCCATCACCAACTGGTAGATCGCCGATCAGACCTCAGACTTCAGACCTCAGGGGTCAGACCTCAGACCATCCTTGAGGTCTGAAGTCTGAGGTCTGACCCCTGAGGTCTGAAGTCGAATCCTTGGCTGGTATCGCGGTTTTCCTGGTATGTTGTGAGGTTCAAAGGAGGGCTCAATGAGCTTGAGTCAATGGCATGTTTGCACAGCTTGTGCGCTGGTCTTGGCAACCTGCTCCGGGTCGGCCTCGGAGGCTGCTAAAACCGAGGCGGTGCGCCGGCTGCAAGCGGATGTCTATTTCCTTGCGTCCGACGCGCTGGAAGGACGCGGTACGCCTAGCCGCGGTCTCGACGTTGCCGCCCTGTACCTGGAAACGCAGCTGAAGATCTCGGGGGTCGAGCCGGCCCTGCGGACCTCTTTCCGGCAGACCTACAAGATTGGCGAGTACAAACCGTCAGAGGCCGCCACCACCATCAAGATCGACGGAAAACTTCTCTCGGCGAAGGACTACGTCCTCATAAATATCGGGCGCGACCCTGCGCAAGGGCCTATGGACCTCGAAATGGTCTACGCAGCGAACGGCGTGGTTGCCGAGGAACGGAATGTCAACGATTACGAGGGGCTTGACATTCGGGGCAAAGCGGTCGTGGTCCGCAAAGGCGCTCCCTGGCCACCCGACCCGGAGCAGGTTTTCGGACCTGACCGGGCGATGGGCAAGCTGATGGCGGCGACAGTGCGTGGCGCTCCACTGCTCGTTTATCTCAGCAAGGATCTCGACACGGGAAGCGAAGCGGAAGCCGGCTTCTTTCGAGAGATGAAGGATGCCCCTGTAGCCTTCCTCCGGGAACCGGGCCTTGGTGTGCCATCCGCGCTGAACCCGCTTCTGGTGCTCAAACCTGAGGCTCTCGGCGCGGACGCCCGGCAGCTTAAGAAAGGGCCGCTGGGGAAGAAAATACAGATCTCCATCGAAGCGCGCGTGAATGAAGGTCTGGCCTCGAACGTTCTCGGAAAGATCCCGGGCAGGGATCCTGCTCTGCGCGAGGAGTGGGTGGTCCTTTCCGCCCACTACGACCACCTGGGCTCCCACTCCGTCCCCGAAGGCCAGGATGGGATCTGGAACGGCGCGGACGACAATGCTTCCGGCACGGCCGGCGTTCTGGAGGTGGCGCGCCGCCTGGCTCAGAATCCCGGGAAGAGAAGCGTTCTCGTCTTCTTCACCAGCGGGGAAGATCGCGGCATCCTCGGCTCGGCCTACTATGCGGCGCATCCTGTGGTTCCGATGGAGAAAGTCGCCGTGCAGCTCAACCTGGACATGATCGGGAGGTCGCAAGGGAAGGTGGAAGGCATTGCTGCCTGCGCGCCCAACCTGTTTCAGCAGACGGCCGAGGTGGGGAAGAAACGCGGCGTCGAAGTCATTCCCGACCAGCATCCCACGTGGAGGGTGGTCTACCTGACGGACGTCTATCACTTCGCAAAGAATGGCGTCCCGGGTATAGAGTTTTTCACCGGGGTCCACCCCGACTATCACCAGCCGAGCGACACGGCCGACAAGATCCGATATGAAGAGATGGCCTGCATCGTCGACACGGCGGCGGAATTGGCCCGCGCCTACGCGGACGGGAGACCGAAGCCGGCTTTCATCCGGCCCGCCTGGTTTCTCGTGCCTTAGGGCCCGTCAGGAAATAAGGTGTACATTTTGCTGCTGGCCCCCAGGCCCGCTGGCAAGGCGCGAGCGACGAGCATACCCGCTGCGGTATGTAAGGAGCGAGCAACACAGCCAGCGGGCCTGCGGGCCGCAGCCCGGAGGGGCGCGGCGGCGGGCGGGCATCTGCGGCGTTGCCGCTCCTCGACGATGTCACCAC
>QHZE01000142.1:0-17685 GCA_003225335.1 Acidobacteriota bacterium | reverse complement strand
CCCGCGCCTACGCGGATGGGAGACCGAAGCCAGCTTTCATCCCGCCCGGCTGGTTTCTCGTGCCTTAGCATCGCTCCACCAAAGTATGAATGAAACCACAGATGAACACGGATGGACACGGATCTGTGTTCATCTGTGTTCATCTGTGGTTTCATTTTGTGCAGTTTACGCATTTTAAAAGTTTGCAAGCTCGACAGGCTCGCACGTCCAGATTGTGTGTACACGTGCACCGCCGTCTAAGGAGGCAAGGCGGGGAAAGATTATGCGAATGAGGATTGCATCGTTATTGACGCTACTGTTTCTGTCAACCTCGCTCAGTGCGCAGGAGACCGTGCCGGTTCCCGTCAGAAAAGTCGTGCTTTACAAAAACGGCATGGGCTACTTCGAGCATCTGGGAACTGTCAAAGGCCAGCAATCGGTGGAGATCGTGCTCCCGAGCTCCCAGTTGAACGACGTGTTGAAATCACTCACGGTCATCGATCTGGGCAAAGGGCAGGTGGCCGGGGTCACGTACGATTCCACCGCGCCCCTGGACCGGCGGCTGTCGGAGCTTCCCATCGACCTGAATTCCGCTCAAGGGCTGGTCGGTTTTCTGAACCAGATCCGCGGCGCGGGCGTGGAAATCCGCATGCCAGCCGGCCCTGTCTCCGGAAAGCTGATGAGCGCCGAGGTGAAAACGCGCTCCACGGCCCCGGGCTCGACAGTTCAGATCGTCCAGATCGCGATCTTCGCCCCATCGGGTGAAGTGCGCCTGGTCGAGCTGGAATCCGTCGGGGCCCTTCGGCTCACGGACCCCGCTCTCGCGAGCGAAATCGCCCGGTATCTGGACCTCCTGGACACGGCGCACCAGCGCGACGTGCGCAGGCTCCGCATCCAGACCGTCGGCTCGGGAGAAAGACAGCTTTATGTCAGCTACACTTCCGAAGCGCCCATCTGGAAAACCACCTACCGCGTGGTCCTGGACCCCAAGCAAAAACCATTGCTTCAAGGCTGGGCCATCGTGGACAACACGACTCCGATGGATTGGGTGGACGTGACACTCTCGCTGGTCGCGGGCGCTCCGATCAGCTTCGTACAGAATCTTTCCCAGCCGCTGTACGCGCGCCGCCCCGTCGTGCCGCTCCCCGCCGGAGTGCAGGTCACTCCGCAAATACATGAAGGCGCACTCCAACTTTCAGGCGGAAGAACCTCCATCGCAGGTGTTGTGAATGATCCGAGTCAGGCGCCAGTCCCCGGCGCGACGGTTGCCGTCCTGGACGAAGGAGGCAACCTTGTCCGGCAAGTGGTGAGCGACGACAAGGGACAGTACAGTGCGGACGTTCCCCCGGGCACCTATCGAATCCGGGCAAGCCTGGCTGGGTTTCAGAACTCGGAATACCAGGGGATTCAAGTTCAGCCCGGTCGAACAATCGCCCTGAACTTTACCCTTCAGGTGGGTGCAGTATCGGAAGCAGTCGTCGTTGAAAAGGATGCCCTCGAGGATTCGCGCAGAAGCCGGCGGGAGATGATGAATATGCCGGTGGCGTCGCCGCCACCACCCTCGGCGGCCCCAGCCGGAATCGTTGGAGGGAGCCTGGGTGAAGTCATGCGGCAGCGCGCTCCCGTAGCGGCACAGACACAGGCGGTCGCGGAACAGTTTGAGTACAAGCTGCGGCAGCCTGCCACGATCCGCAAGAATGAATCGGGGCTGCTCCCGATCATCCACGCGGAAGTGGAAGGAGATAAAGTCTCCGTCTACAGCGAGTCGAGCGGCGAGCGGCATCCGAGGCTGGCGGTGTGGCTCAAGAACACCAGCGGCATGACCCTGGACGCAGGTTCCTTCACGGTGATCGACACGAACGCCTTTGCGGGCGAAGGGCTCATCGAATCGATCCAGCCGGCCGAGAGCCGTCTCCTGAGCTACGCCGTGGACGTCGGCGTCGAGGTGTCCACGAACATCGGCAGCGAACGCCAGAAGGTCGAGCGCGTGCAGATCAGCCGCGGCGTCCTGCGCATGCACTCGAAAATGGTCGAGAAAAAGACTTACACGATCCGCAACAACGACGAGAAAGCGCGCGCGGTCGTGCTCGAGCATCGGCTGCGCCCCGGCTGGAAACTGATCGAGACCGCGCAACCCGCCGAGTCGTCCGCAAATCACTACCGTTTCAAGGTGGAGGCCAAAGCCAAGACCACGACCGAGTTCGTGGTGCGAGAGGAAAGCCCGCAGGAAATCACCTACGGCATCATCAACATCACCCCCGAGCAGATTGCTCTCTGGGTGCGCGAGCGCTCGATCGATCCCGAGATCGAGAAGGCGCTGGGCGGCATCGTCGCGAAGAAGAACGAGATCAACGAGCTGGCGCAGAAGATGGCGACGCTGGAAAAGGAGCAGGGCGAAATCTTTCGCGACCAGGAGCGCGTCCGCGGGAACCTGCAGCGCCTGGGCCAGACGCCGGAGGAGGCGACCTTGCGCCAGCGCTATATCCGGCAACTGGAGCAGCAGGAGAACCGCCTCGGCGCCTTGCGCGCCGAGCGCGACAGGCTCGACAACGCCCGCGCCCAGGCCCAGAAGCAACTGGACCAGATGCTCCAGAACCTCACCCTCGACCGGAAGCTATAAGCGTCACGGGCCACAGAGCCACGGAGAAAAACTCGCCACGAGTTTCACGAACTACACGAAAACCCGCTCGCGCTCAATTGCGGACTAGCGTGAGTAGCCCCACTCGTGGGCACAGGGTTTACAAATCGGTCAAATTTGGATCATCTCGTGGCACGGGCGTCCCGCCCGTGGAAAGCGACGATACAACCCAACTAACCTGGATCATGCGCCGAGACCGCCATTGATAAACTCCCTCACCCGGAAGTAAAGCGCCTCGCCGAATGGATGCGGGGCCATTCGGGCGAGAGGTCCTCGCCGCTCTGGGACATCCAAGTAATCTCCGCGCGTTGTTCCGGTGTCACCGGTGACCTCCCCGGCGCTCGACTCCGTGCGTGGAGCGGCCGTCTCGCACGCGAAAACCGATCTTCTTCCGGGGTGGTTCGGGCGGATTGAGAAGCTGGCGGATGGCCTCGAAAATGGCCTGGATTTGCTCGTCGTGCGAGGCGGTACGCCGTTCCAGCTCTGCCAACTTGTGCACCAGCTCCCGATTCGATGCGAGCACCTCCCGGAGGCGGACGAAGGCGCGCACGACTTGCACGCTGGCTTTGACGGCGCGCTCACTGTTCAAAACATTCGCGAGCATGATTGCCCCATGTTCGGTGAACGCACAAGGCAAAACCGGCGAGAACCTTAGCCGGGAAAGGTGGTCACAAGCTGTGACCACCTCGTTTTTCTCCTCCTCGGTGAGGCGAAACATGAAATCGGGCGGGAATCGCTTCCGGTTGCGTTTTACGGCCTGATTGAGGGCTTTGGTGGCAACTCCATAGAGTCGGGCCAGGTCTGCGTCCAGGATCACGCGGTGATCCCGGATCAGCTGAATCAAGTGTTCGATGCGCCCCAAGGGAGTCAGGGATTCCTTTTTCGCCATGGTCTCAGCTCTGCATCAAGTCAGCATCATGGGTTCACAGTCTAGCAGCGCACCACAACCCGAGCAACGGCGTTTGCCGATTTTCGGCCACAGAGACACAGAGCCACGGAGAAAAACGGCCACGAATTTCACGAATTGCACGAAGACGGCTGGTAGGGGCGGCCACGCAGGGCCGCCCCTGCAAATTACTTCTCCGTGTCGCGGCGACTCTGTGGCAAAATCGTGGGCACGGTATGGATGATCTTCAGCTGTTAATCAAGTCGCGCCATCCCATCGTTTATGTGGAGACGGATGAAGAAGACCGGGTCGTGCACGCTCTGGAGGTCGCATGCCAGGGCCTGGGCCTGGCGCTATTCACGTGGTCCGTGACCTCCGGCGTGCGGCGTCTCGGAACCGATCAGCCCATCTACGACACTCAGGAGCCGGCAAAAGCCCTCCAGCACATACACGTGTCCCGGCTTCCGGCTGTCTATCTGCTCCAGGATTTTCATCCCTACCTGACGGAGCCGCGTCTGGTGCGCCTGTTCCGCGAGATCGCGCAAACAGCAACAAAGCTCTGTATCACGCTTGTATTGTCGGCGCCAAAACTGGAATTGCCGGTCGAGCTGAGAAAGCTCGCGGCTCGATTCGAGTTGAAGCTCCCCGACGAAGAGGAGCTGCGGCAGGTCATCCTGGAGACCTTCCGGGAGCTGAATCGCGCGCGGAATTACACGAACCGCCTGGAGATGAACGAGCTGGTCCAGCTCGCGCGTAATCTAAAGGGCCTCACCGCGGCCGAGGCGTGCCGCGTTGTCAGCCGCTGCGTCCTGGACGACAACGTTCTCGACTCCGCCGACCTGGCTCACGCGATTTCGATGAAGAAGGAACGCGTCGAGCAATCGGGCACTCTGGAATATTTCGATGTGCGCAGCGATCTGCCTTCACTGGGCGGACTGCGCAGCTTGAAGGCCTGGCTGCGCCGCTTTGCCGCCGGCTTCAGCGACAAAGCGCGGCAGATGGGGCTTCGCCCTCCGCGCGGGATACTGCTGGTCGGAATTCAGGGATGCGGGAAAAGTCTCGCGGCCAAGACGATCGCCCTCGAGTGGAAGCTGCCTCTCGTCCGCCTGGATCCGGCGCAGCTCTTCGACAAATACGTCGGCGAATCGGAAAAGAACCTGCGCCAGGCTTTCGAGACGGCCGAGGCCATCTCCCCCGTCGTCCTGTGGATCGATGAAATTGAAAAAGCCTTCGCCGGCGCGTCCAGCTCCGAATCGGATGCCGGGCTGGGTCGGCGCCTCTTCGGTTCCTTTCTCACCTGGATGCAGGAAAAGAAAGACGCGGTCTTCGTCGCCGCGACCGCCAACGACCTCACGGCCCTGCCCCCGGAACTGCAGCGCAAGGGCCGGTTCGACGAAATCTTTTTCATCGACCTGCCGGATGCGGAGGAGCGCCGTGAGATTTTCGGCATCCACCTCCGCCAGCGCCATCAACAACCCGAGCAATTTGACCTGGAAGCCGTTACGGTGGCGAGCGAAGGCTTCAGCGGCGCCGAGATCGAGCAGGCGCTTGTTGCCGGGCTGTACGGAATTCTCGCAGAGAATGCCGAAGCTCTGACAACCGAGCGCGTCCTCAATGAGCTGCGGAATACCGTGCCGCTTTCAGGCTCCCGCCGGGAATATGTCGAAAAGTTCCGGCAATATGCGAAAGGACGCTTCCTACCGGCTCGTTAAAGCAGACCTCAGGGATCAGACTTCAGACCTCAGCCTTCAGGGCGTGGATTAGGCCGCTCAGGGTTTTGCTCGTTTCTTCGGCCAGCTTGCTCGCTCTTGAATAGTCAACCTCGCCCATATAAGCGAGCCGTCTTGAGAGATGGAGGAAATAGCGCGCTTCGGCGAGTGAACCTGAAGCAACCGAAAGAAACTGCAGATATTCCTTCTTGCTGCTTCTGTTGGCGCCCTCGGCAATGTTGGCTGGAACGGAACTCGCCGCACGCCGGAGTTGAGATCTCAGGCCGTAAACTTCCTCTCGTGGAAAGTTTTTCGTTGTCTTGTAAACTTCTACCGTCAAATCATCCGAAAGTTGCCAAGCCCTAATCTTCGTGAAGTCTCTGCTCATAGAAGCCTCCTTTTGTTGTTTCATACTTAATGTTTCAAATCTCGCCCCAGAATTTCAGTCAAAGTATCCAGATTTATCCAGATCGAAGTCTGAGGTCTGAAGTCGGAGGTCTGAGGTGTGAAGTCGGAGGTCTGAGGTCTGTCACTTGAGGAACCGGGCGCCGCGGTACTTTGTTTCGAGGGCTTGGTTATATTGCTTTACCTGACGGAGCCTTTCCTCCTCGCCCCAGTTCAACTCTCGAGCCATGATGCGAGAGACGTCCTCCGCGCATTCCCTGCCCTGACCGGGATCGAGCAAAGTTACGCGCGTCCGGCGGGCCAGAACGTCCTCCAGAGTGCGCGCCTGCTCGCGCGTCACAGCAAAATGCGCCTCGGCAAGGATGTAAGGAAGGCCGGGCGCGAGGGGCCGGCTCCACTCGGGATACACCTCGAGGATGGACACGACCTGGCGCGCCCACACACCGTAATCCGCCAGCAGGTGCGCGCGAACGTCTTCGGTCAGACCGGCGCTTGCAAAGGGGTTGAACCCCTCCTCGGATGGATTCCCGAGCCTGATACGATGCGTCCAGCTGGGGAGCACGGGCAGTTCTTTGGTCTCTGCCTTAAGGCGGCGCACAACGCGATCGACCACGATCTTCGCCATCCGCCGGTATGTGGTGAGCTTCCCGCCCGCGACGGATATGAGGCCGCTCGGCGATTCGAAGATCTTGTATTCGCGAGGGACATCCGTTGTGCTCTTTCCCGGCACGTTGATCAGCGGCCGGATGCCGGCATAGCTTGAAATCACATCGTCGACGGTAACCCGAGCCCGGGGAAAGGACCAGTTGAGCGCGTCCAGTATGTAATCCACATCCTGGCGCTCCGGGTACGCTTCGTCCGGCGCCCCTCGATACTCCGTGTCCGTCGTTCCGGCCAGAATGCCTTCGTACCAGGGGATGACGAAGAGCGCGCGCTCGTCTCGCGCGGATGGGATATAGGCCACCTGATGCAATTCCAGGCGATCGCGCCTCAGCAGAATATGAACGCCTTTCGCGGGCCGGATCTTCTTTTGCTCCCGGGCCTCGCCCAGAGCCCGGAGCGTCTCGTCCGTCCAGGGACCGGTCGCGCTCACTATTTGCCTTGCCCGGATTCTCCAGGATTCGCCGGTAAGAGCGTCCCGCACGACCGCGCCGGCGGCTCGCCCGTCCTTGCGCACGAGCTCTTCTACACCGGCGTAGTTATGGATCTGCGCTCCGCGAGCTCTGGCATCGAGAACAACGGAGAGAACCAGCCGGGCGTCGTCGGTTACACAGTCGTAGTACAGCGCGCCGCCCGCAAGGTCCTCCTGCCTCATCCCGGGAGCATAGTGAAGCACCTGCTCGGCCGTCAGACGCCTGTGCTTCAAATCCTCCGCGGTGCGCGCGAGATGGTCATACAGCCAGAGCCCGAGCGAGATTCTCCACTTCTTGCTTTTTCCGCGGAAATGCGGCAGCAGAAATGGAGCCCAACGCACCAGACCAGGGGCCAGCTGCGTCAGAATGTGTCTCTCGGAGACCGATTCATGCATGAGGCCCAGGCTGAACTGCTCCAGGTAGCGCAGGCCGCCGTGAATCAACTTGGAGCTCCGAGAGCTGGTCCCGCTGGCGAAGTCCCCTTTCTCAACCAGAATCGTCTTGAGGCCTCGCGCCGCAGCATCCTGGGCGATCCCCGCTCCCGTGATGCCTCCTCCGATCACGAGCAGATCCGCCGTCACTTCTTTATCGGGCTCCGTCATCCCCCGTGTCACCCGGTAGGCGCAACCAAGAGTATGAACGAAACCACCGATGAACACGGATCGGTGGTCATCGGTGATTTCATTTTGCGCAGTTTACGCAGACGAAAATTCGCCGCGAAGGCGCGAAGGACGCAAGAAAACGCGAAGTACTGAAATATGTCAGATGGGGCCGTTGGGAGTGAGCACAGCTTTTACTTCAACGCGCTCTTCCATTTTGGAAAAGGCTTCGTGCCAGCCTTCCAGCGGCGCCACCCGGCTGATCAGCGGTTCGACATTGATCTTGCCGTCTGTGACGAGCTGGATTACGCGTTCCCAGGTCCCATAGTTATGAGAGAAGCTCCCCTGCAATGTCGCGCCTTTGGCCACCAGAGGATCCAGGCTGAACCCCACGGGAGCAGGTCCCCAACCCACCTTGGTGATCTGCCCTCCCGGACGCACCATTGCGATGCTCTGCCGGAGCGTCTCTGAAATGCCTACCGCATCGATGACCACGTCCGCTCCGAGACCATCTCCGAAGGATTTGACCGCTTCGACGGGGTCCTCCAGGGAGGTGTTGATCCCACGATCGGCGCCCAGCCGCCTCACGGCGATATCCAACCGCGGAGCATCCTCCCCTACGCCGGAAACAAACACCTTCAAAGCGCCTTGAAGCCGGGCCACTTGAAGAGCAAGCAGGCCGATCGGGCCCGGGCCGAGCACGACCACGAAGTCCCCCGGCCGGATACGAGTGTTCACGGCAGTGCACTGATAAGCGACACAGGAAGGCTCGAGCAGCGCCGACTTGCGAAACGGGAGCCCGTCGGGAAGATGGTGCAGGCAGCGAGCGGGGACTTTCACGAATTGGGTCATGGCGCCGTCCGCGTAATGCCCGAATCCTTTGCGCTGCGGGCACAGGTTATACTGGCCGGTCCTGCAGAGGATGCAGATCCCGCATATTTCCGCCGCGGTTTCACTGGCGACGCGATCCCCCTCCTTGAATCCCTGGACGCGCTTTCCGGCCTGTGCCACCACGCCCGAAAATTCATGCCCCAGGATCACGGGAACGCGCGGCTTGTGCCCGAGTTTGTCGCGCCACATGTGCACATCGCTGCCGCACACGGAAACGGAGCGCACTTCCAGGAGCGCATCTTCTTTCCCAATTGTCGGCACCCGTACGTCCCTCAGCTCAACGGCCCCGTCCTTGTGGTCGTAATGAACCACGGCCGGCATTTTCTGACTCATCCGTCATCCCTCCTTTATGCGGCGGACTATCTCACGCAGCACTGCAACGATATCCCGATCGGCAGCATGGAAAGCGTCGGCGTCGATGACCAGGGGCGCCCCCAGAACCACCAGAGGGGCCCCACGCTTGGGTAGCGAAACAGCCTGCTCGATGGTAAGGCCGCCCACGGCCTGCACCGGAATCGACACCGCGCGGACCACGCGGTCCAGCTCATCCAGCGGGCTTGCGGGAGCTTCGCGCCGCTCGTCGTAGCCCGTGTGGTGCACGACGTAGTCGACGCCAAGATCCTCCATCAGCTTTGCGCACGCCGCCTTGTCGGGAGCCGCAAGGTTGTCTCCCATGACTTTCAGATTGCAGTCCTTCGCCGCCCGCACGACCGCTTTGATCGTGGCCGGGTGCGCCCGCCCCATGACAACGACCATGGAAGCCCCGGCTCTGGCCATCATCTCCGCTTCCAGATAGCCGCCGTCCATGGTCTTCAGGTCTGCGACAATGGGCGCTTCCGGGAACTCACATCGCAGTGCGCGTACGCCGTGGAGCCCTTCGGCCAGAATCAGGGGGGTTCCGGCCTCGAGCCAATCCACCCCCGCTTCCATGGCCTGATGCGCCAGTTCGAGCGCTTCGTCGATAGAGGTCACATCCAGCGATACTTGAACTTTAGGTTCCATGCCGCATTTCTACCACAAGGATCATACATCAGAGGGCTTTATTTGAGGCTTCCCGAAGGCACAGTGGCGGTTCTTCGCGCCTTCGTGTCTTCGCGGTGAGTTTTTTGAGGTAGTTGGGGCTAGGAGGCTGGGAAGCGGACAGAGTCGAGCAGTTTTTCAAAAGTGCGCCTGTACTCGTTGTAATCACCTTCCGGGACCACGCAGGCGAAATAGACGAGACCTTCGGCCCGCAGCACTGTTGCCAGCCAGACGTTCTCACGCCCGCTGACAGGCGAGTCGTTTTCCAGCAGGGTCGAAAGAGCCGGCTGACCTCCGACGCGCACGCTCTCGTGATCGCGGCGGACCTGCATGCGAGGATTGCTTTCGCGCAGCTGATCGATCAGCAGGTCCGTGGCGTACTCGAGGGTGATGCGGCCATGGCGGTCCTGCCGGGGCTCGAAGAGCGAGACAATCACGCCATATGCGAGCAGGTTCTGCCCGTTCTCGCCGCCGACGATCCCTCCGTCCGGGGCAATCGTCAGAGTGCTGTTGCGCTCGTAAACGCGCCAGTTATCGGGATACCGGAGCTCGACAGAGTCGCTTCGGAAAGACTGGTAGCGATCCGAAGGTCGCGGCGGCTTGCTCGACTGTCCCTGTCGACTGCGGCGTTGCTGCGACCCCCCTTTCGGCGGCGGAGGCATCGACTGCAAGTAGCGCTTGATCTCACGAAACTCCGCGGAGTCGGTTTTATAGTTCGAAGGAAGACCTCCGAGATTGTTGACTTCCTTGAGGACGCTCTGCATGCGGTTCTCGGGATTGGGATGGTCGCTGAGCCACTGAGGCGCGCGCCCGCCTTTGCTTTCCGCTTCGATCTTCTCGAAAAACTGCGCCATCGCGCGAGGATCGTAGTTGTTATCGTAGAGGATCTGCGTTCCTATAAGATCCGCCTGGCGCTCGGCCTCTCTCGAGTACCTCAAAAGGACCGAATTTACTCCGATACCAGCGGCAAGCTGCGCGATGACACCGCCCAGACTGTCGCTGCCGACAATCCCTCCAAATGCCGCCAGGGGCAATTGCCAGGCGTAGGCTTTGGTCGCCTGGTTGGTCCCGTGGCGCAGGGCGACGTGACCTATCTCGTGACCCATGACACCCGCAAGCTGCGCTTCGTTGTCGGCCGCTTCGATGGCACCCCGGTGGACATAGAGGAACCCCCCGGGGAGAGCGAAGGCGTTGATGGTCGCGTCGTTGACTCCTTTGAACTGATAGGGGTAGCGCTCTCCAGGCGCCCGGTCAGCCAGACGACGGCCCAGGCTGTTGAGGTAACTGTCGACTCTTCGGTCATTCAGCAGAGGCAACTGGCGCTCCGCTTCCTGCGAGGCCTTGCGGCCCAACTCGACGTCCTGCTGAGGCGAAAAGAGGTTCCACCCCGGCTTCAGTTTCGTGCGCCCGGCATTAGCCAGGGGCGCGAACAGCAGTAGGAAAATCAGGGTGACAGAAATCGCGTCCCGCCCGCTTTTGCGGAGTCTCCGCGGAGTGCCTTTCGCCGATTCACTCATTGTCAGACCCATCTCTACCTCCGTGTTCGTAGCTCAGGCTTTAGGCTACACAGAGAGCCAACTGTGTCAGCAGCCTAAAGGTCGAACTCCGAACCTACATACAGGTATGTTCGGAGTGGCGTTTGTCCCCTCTCCCGACGGTTACAAACTGATTTGATACCAGAAGGCTGTCAAAGTTTCTCTATGGAATCTGAAAAGGCTTCGTGATTTTCTCGTCTTCGCGTCTTCGTAGTAAATTGGGTGCAGACTTTGCCGCTAAGACGCCAAGACACAAAGAATCATCAAGTTTTGGGCTCCGGCTGGTGAAATCGTGAAGGGGAGGGAAGCCGCGCTCCAGGTTCGGCCTGCAAAAATTCAACTTTAGCTTTCTGCTAGGCGCGAACCTGGACCACGGAACCGGCCGCCAAGTGGGGAGAAGTTTCCGGTTTTGAGGCGCTGCTGCTGAGTGGGCTGAATGCGCTGTTGGAAGGAAAGCGATTCCGGGTGGCGGGGTCCGGAATCGGGAGGAAAGGAAAATTGCGAACGGTCAGACCGTCCGGAATTCCCCTCTTGTACGGGAAGAGACTCTTCCACCAAGTCCCTTAGCTTTTTGAAATCGACGGGCTTGGTGAGAAAATCCAACGCCCCTTCCCTCATTGCGAGAAGTGCATCATTTATCTTTCCGTAAGCGGTCACCAGAATCACGGGCATTGCGGGATCGATATCCTTGAGCGAGCGGAGCAGACCCAAGCCGTCCAGCCTCGGCATCACCACGTCCGAGATTACGATTGACGGCTGTCTGTTTGCATAGACAGACAGCGCTTCTTTTCCGTCTCGGGCCAGGCATACGTCGTACCCCCAGCTGCGGACGGCCATCTCAAGCGTCTCACGCGAAGCGGACTCGTCATCGACGACGAGTATGATTGACTTGTTCGCGACCATGCTGAATCCTGTTGTTCCGCGGAGGACCGTGCCACAGAAACTCGATCCAGGCGGATCTGCAGGCCACTCTCCTCAAATAAGAACGCCAAGAAGCGGCGCCCGTCCGCGGATTTTCTTCCTGGGAAGCGAGCTCCGCCATTCACAACGAAATCCATACACGTCAGTGTCGTTTCATCGACTCTTCTGAGCCAACAGAGTTGCGGCACCCATACGCGTCAAAAGAGTCTGAATCTCACGCCCTTCTTCCTCTTCTGAATGTTGTGGACACTCTTACATCGCAGGCAATGCCCGTACCAAAACCGCTCAAACTCTGTAACATTTTCCCAGACAAGAGGTTGAACCAACCTTCGGCCGTGCGCGAAATTCAAGACTGACGTCTTCTTAGCGGGAAATTTTCCCCAACCCCGCATGGATAGTCCACTATCAGTTGTTGGCTCAGGCTGTTGTCCACCAAAACACGGCCCACCTCCACACCTTCTGATGATCAGGGAAATTTTCCTCGGAAAAACTGAACTTGGATGCTCGGGGTTCTTCGAATCCAGGTATACTTCCCACTTTGCTGAATCTGTTTCAGGCATCGTTTCAAAGCCGTCTCTTTAATGACATCGCACAGGTTGGGACGGTGGAGGGGTGAAGATTTAGACAATGACCAGCCACAAGACAAGAGTCCTGGTCGTAGACGATGAGCCGGCGATGAGGGAGGTCCTGGAGATGCTCCTTCAGAAGTGGGGGTTTGAGGTGCGTGTCGCTTCCGATGGGACAGAGGGGAGAGAGTTGGCGGAATCCTACGATCCCGATATTGTGATCTCCGACGTGGTGATGCCGCAGCTCTCGGGGCTCGAACTGTTGCGGTCTCTCAAATCCGGCAACTCCGCCCGGCCCGTGATCCTGGTGACAGCCCAAGGAAGCATCGACATGGCCGTGGAGGCCATGAAGCAAGGCGCCCAGGACTTTGTGACCAAACCGCTCGACTATTCCAAGCTGAGAGCGATACTCGAGGCTGCAGGGAAAGACCTTCAAGCGCGGCAGGAATTTCGAAAGCTTTCTTCGCAGTTGGAGAAAGGGGCTGGTTTCGGTGATTTTGTCGGAACCAGCAAGCCCATGCGCGAGGTTTACCAGCTGATACAGGATCTTAGCGCGAGCGATGCTTCCGTGATCGTCACCGGAGAAAGCGGCACAGGCAAGGAGCTGGTGGCGCGTACCATTCACAAGCTCAGTGCCCGTTCCGACGGCCCTTTTATAGCGATCAATGCCGCGGCCATTCCTGAAAACCTGATGGAAAGCGAAATATTCGGCCACGAAAGGGGTGCTTTTACCGGGGCCGTGGGTGTTCGCGCAGGCTGCTTCGAGCTCGCGAATCGCGGGACCCTCTTGATGGACGAGATTGGAGAGATGCCGCCATCGCTCCAGCCCAAACTCTTGCGGGTTCTGGAAGACGGGCGCGTTCGAAGGCTGGGCGGCAGGCAGGAGTTCGCTTTCGATGTTCGCGTGATTGCGGCTACAAACCGGGATCCGAAGGAGGCCGTCGATGCAGGCAAGCTGCGCGAAGATCTCTACTACAGGCTGAACGTGTTTACTGTTGCCTTGCCGCCCCTGCGCGAGCGCAAGGGTGACATTGCGCTCCTGGTACAGCATTTCATTCGCGAATTCAACTACAAGCACAACACCCGGGTGGAAGCGGTTCGCGACGAGGCCGTGGAGATGCTCAAAGCGTACTCGTGGCGCGGAAACGTACGCGAGCTGAAAAACGTCATGGAAAGAGCCGTAATCCTTGCCAAAGGAGACTGGATTGAACCCTCGCACCTTCCACCGTATATTGTTAGCCCCGGGAAAGAGCCTTCGGAAATGCTGGTGCTGCCGATGGGGATCACCGCGGCGGACGCAGAAAAAGAGCTCATTCTGAGAACTCTTCAGAAGACCGGGAACAACAAAGCCGAGGCAGCGCGCCTGCTCGGCCTTGATGTGAAAACCATTCGCAACAAGCTGAAGTCCTACGGCCTTGATTGAGTGAGAATAGCAACCAAGATCATATCCGGCTATGCCATACTCATCGCCTTGATGGCGGCTGTACTGGTGTATCAGGTCGCATCCATCCATCACATGCAGTCCATCAACAAGAACCTCTCGGGGCTGAACTTCAGCGCCGCGCGCACATCCATTCAATTGATGCGGGACCGGGACCTGGTGGAGGAGTACACGAAGAAGTCTTTCATTGTGGGAGACCCCGACTACGTCGAGAAACTCAGAGAATTTAAGGAGGGTTTCGCGTCCAGCCTGCAGGACATGCAGTACCTTGGACGCTCGGAACGGGAGCAAGTAGAAATCAACCGGCTTGTCCAGTTCTGGGAAGAATTTTCCCAGGCGCTGGCGCGCGAGCTGGCGGTTTTAACCCCGGGCACAATGCCCTCGGAGCTGGACCAACACCTGGAGCGCCTACGGGCACAGGTGCAGACCGTGCACCAGGTCTCGCTGCGCACCATCGAAGCCGAGGTTGGGAAGGCTGCCGACACCGGCGCCAAGGCGGAGTGGATCTCCTGGAGCGCGGCCGCCATCGCACTGGTGGTGAGCTTCCTTGTCTCCTTCTTCATCGTCCGATCGATTTCGGAGCCGCTCCATCACCTGACCGAAGGGACCCGCGCTGTGGCGGAAGGTAAGTTCTACTACCGCCTCGACGCTTCCCGCAACGATGAGTTCGCGCTCCTGGCCAAAGATTTCAACACGATGACCGCACGGTTGAACGAGTTGGACCAGATGAAAAAGGACTTCGTTTCCCATGTCTCCCACGAGCTCAAGGGGCCTCTCGCTTCCATGCAGGAGACAACCCACATGCTCCTGGAGGAAATACCAGGGTCTCTGACGGAAAAGCAGAAACGCCTGCTCGATCTGAATCTCCTGAGCAGCAAGCGGCTTTCATCCATGCTCGAGAACCTCCTGGATATGTCAAGGCTGGAAGCGGGTGTGATGGAGTACGAGCTGACAACACAGGAACTGGTGGTCCTCATACAAACTGTTGTCTCGCAGCTCGAACCCCAGGCGCTCGAGAAGACGATACGCGTCGAGCCGGACCTCCCGGCAAAGCCATTGATTGTGGAGTGCGACGGCGACCGAATCATTCAGGTCTTAAGTAATCTCCTGGGAAATGCTATAAAGTTCTCTCCCCCAGGCAGTGTCATTAAAGTCCGCGCCTTCTCGGTGGCTGCGCTTCCGGAAACAATGCCAGCCTCATGGAGGGAAAAGGTAACAGAGGATGGGGACTCCGCCGGATTTGCGTTGGTGGCCGTCTCGGACTCCGGACCCGGCGTGCCTGACGCCCACAAGGAAAAGATTTTCGAGAAATTCCACCAGGTCAAACAGGGAAAGAAAATCTCCGGTCAGGGGGTCGGCCTGGGACTCGCTATTTGCAGGACCATAATGGAAGCCCATCGAGGCGCCATCTGGGTGGAAGACAATTCCAACCACGGGAGCGGGAGCGTGTTTTGGCTCTTGTTGCGTTTGGGAAGCAGCCAGGAAGGGGTGACGCACCGCACTTCTTCGCCCTTGTAGAACGGGGACACAATTGAGAACAAGACTGTTCGCCGTAATCCTGCTAGGCCTGTCCTTCACACTCGGCGCGTGTCACAAGCAGCCCCGGGTCGCAGCCCCACCATCTCCGTCCGTGCCGGCGCCTCCTTCGTCAACCCCGCCCGCACCTTCGCCCACTCCGCCGCCTATACCTGAGCCAAAACCCACGACTCCCCCGCCCGATTACTTCCAGCAAGGTGAGGTCTATTTCGAGAAGGGGTACTACGCGGAGGCCGCAGAGTCTTACGAAAATTATCTGCTCAAGAATCCGGAAGAAAAGAACCAGGACAGGGTGCTGTTCCGGCTCGCGATCAGTTACGCCCTCCCCGGCTATCCGGCGCACGATCCTCAAAAGGCCATGTCGCTGCTCAAGCGGCTGACGGCCAGCTTCCCAGAGAGCCCCTACAAACCTCAGGCTCAGTTTATCCTTGAACTTCAGAACGACCTTGAGAAGCTGAAGTCGGAGGTGCGCGACAGGGACGAGCGAATCAGAGAACGAGAGGATCGCATCAAACGTCTTACAAACGAGCTGGAAAAATTGAAAAAAATCGACATGGAAAGACGTCCCTCGCGCCCTCCCAATTGACCGCGCGCCTGCTCTCCTAACCTCTTCGTGCTTCTTGGCGTCCTTCGCGCCTTCGCGGTCAATCGGAGTCCGAATTAACCGCGAAGACGCGAAGAATTTTTTGAAGAACACCGCGGACTTGTCCGGTAGGGAGTTTCCCTCCTATAAAATGGGGCGATAACCGGATTCCCCTCTCTCCTTCGCATAGATTACCTTTCGACTTTCTCAAGGGAGCGCCTGAGTATCAATGCTCCCTTGGGGTGTTAAACAGATGTATTGGACGAGGTAAATGACCATGAACCGAGTAAAACGCAAACGTGTGACGAAGTACGCCGACTGGGTCATAGCCCGATCCGCCGGCCTGATGTTCGACAGCTTGCAGTTCTTCAACAAGTACAAACCCAACCCTTCCTTCATCCCCAAGTGGTCGGACAAGCCCGTGCTGAAATCCTGGCAAAAAACCAAGCCTACCTTGGGATGGCCCCGGGAGACTGACTCACTCTGCCCGGGTTGCGTGAAGGAAGCCCGCGACATGATCCTAAGTGGCGAGGAGGACTGGAAAACGCTCATCAACGAAAAGGTGGGCGAAATCAAGGCCCAAATCATCGAGCGCGACGGCCAGGTGTGGATGGTCAAGGAATGCCCGATCCACGGTCGCTAACAAGGACCTCCACAACCACGGCTCCAGCTCGATCCGTTATGGCCGTGGGGCCGTCCTTACCGTGGACCTTACCAACCGCTGCAACATGATGTGTGATCCGTGCTTCATGGACGCCAACCAGGTGGGCTATGTGCACGAATTGACCTGGGACGAGATCAAGGAGATTCTGGATAACGCCGTCAAAATCAAGCCCAAGCGGCAGATGTCGGTGCAGTTTTCGGGCGGCGAGCCCACCTTGTCTCCCTATTTTCTCGACGCTACCCGCTACGCGCGACAGCTGGGCTACGTCAGCGTTCAGGCGGCGACCAACGGCATCGAGTTTGCCAGGAGCAAGGAGTTTTGCAGACAGGCCTATGAGGCGGGTTTGCGCCTGGCCTACCTCCAATTTGACGGGATCGGCAACGATGCCAACAGTCACCGCCAGGTCGGAAACCTGTTCGACGTCAAGCTCCGCGCCATCGAGAACCTGCACGAAGCGGGCATCGGCATCGTACCGGTCATCACTATCGTCAACGGCGTGAACAACGACCAGGTGGGGCCCGTTATCCGGTTCGCGATCGACAACCCCGACAAGATCGACTTCGTGTCCTTCCAGCCGGTCTCGTTTACCGGCCGCGATGAGGACATTACCCCGGAACGCCGCTTGCGCCAGCGTTACACGCTGTCGCACCTGGCTTATGACGTCAAGAAGCAAGTCGGCATCGGTGAGCCCACGCGTGACTGGTTCCCCCTGTCCCTGTACGGCGCATTTGCTGACTTTGCCGACACGCTCCGCGGTCCGCAGGCCGAGTGGGGGCAAGTCAGTTGCGGCTGCCACCCGAATTGCGGCGTCGCAACGGCCCTCATGGTCAACAAGCAAAACAAGGATTGGGCCCCGGTTCCGCAGTTCCTGGACATTCCAGGCCTGACGAAGGACCTTCAGAAAGTGACCGACGCGGCGCGCGGCAAGCGGCTCACGAGCTTGATGGCCGGGCTCGCCGTGCTGAAGCACTACAAGCCCTTCCAGGCGCCGGCCAGCATGGGGCTGATCGACCTTATAAAGACCTTTGACATGCTTTTCGCTCTGAGTGGTGAGGAAAAAGCCAGGAAGGCGTACGGGCATGGCGGCCCTGACCGGACGTTCGAGGATACGCTCAAACGGCGCAACTTTCCGTGGAACGTCCTCGTCATTGGCGGAATGTGGTTCCAGGATCTGTTCAA
>QHZE01000141.1 GCA_003225335.1 Acidobacteriota bacterium | reverse complement strand
GTGCGTCCAGCCGTAGTTGTTCGTGAGCGTGTCAGACGTTCCGAGATTCGGCGCCGGGAAGTACAACTCCTGGGCCTTTGCCGAAACCGCATTGATCCGGCTCGCCGGAATCACGTTGCCGGGGAACTGCTGACCTGTGAGCGGGTCGATGATCTTGTTGCTGAACTGCGAGAAGTCGCCCTGCCGCATCTTCAGCGTCGGCACGCTGGCCAGCTTGAAGAACCCGAGCGGGATCCTCTGCTCCATCCACCCGGCGTAGAAGAACGTCTTGTCCTTGAAGATCGGGCCGCTCGCCTCCGCCTGGAACTCGTGCTGGATGAACGGCGTCTTGCGCGTGTCGAAGAACAGGCGGGAGTTCAACCCCGAGTTGAAGTGCTTGTAGTAGACGGTCCCGTGGAACTGGCTCTGGCCGCGCTTTGAGGTCATGCTGTAGGCGGCGATGCGCGAGTTCTCGGCCGAGGCGTTGACCGTCGCGACCTGGACCTCCTCGAAGAAGTTCATGTTGTTGGACTGCTCGCCGGTCCGGTCGTTCTCCATCCCGTCCATGGCCTGCGAGTACTGGGTACGGCCCTGGCCGGAGATGACCATGTCCCACCCGTTCCCCTGAATCCCGGGAACGGTCGTCAGCACGGCAAAGGGGGATGGGTAGACATCGATGAGCGGCGTGTCGGCGAACTGGCGCTTGTCGACGCCGCCGCCGATCGTGCCGGTGTCTGTCGTGATGACCGCGGCGCCAGCTTCGACAGTCACGGTCTCCGCTGTGGTGCCCACTTCCAGCGTGACGTCGATGCGCCGCGTTTGGACGCCGTCGAGCCGCACGGCGTCGGCCAGGAAGGCCTTGAATCCCGCGAGGTCCGCCTTCAGGCGGTACAGGCCGGGCTTGAGGTCGGGGATCTCGAAGTTTCCGTTCGCGTCGCTCAGGACGGTGCGGACGGCGACGTTCGTCTCGACCTCGGTCAGCGTGATCTCAACTCCTGGAACGACTGCCTTCGAGGGGTCCGTGACGCTGCCGCGAATCGTCGATTTGTCGGATTGGGCCCGAAGCGTTCCACTCGCCATGACAAAGACGGCCAGACCCAGTCGAAGCCAACAATGCGCAAGCTTTCTGGCGCGCATAGTCACCCTTTCTCGAGAATCTGATTTTCATGCGTGGGAATACGAAGCGAACCTAGTCGGATGCCGATCTCGTTGTCAATCAAAAACATCGTTCAGGGATCTTCCACAAACCTGCAGCCGGGTTGCGATGCAGACAGTGACCCTGCAGCGGCAAGATGTCCTGTTTCACCACGGAGACACGGAGGGCACGGAGATTTCACAGAGGCATCAGGGTTCTCCGTGCATCTTCGTGTACTCCGTTTCTCCGTGGTGAATAAAGTGCTCGAATTCTTCTCGAGCTTGGCTTCCCGCAACTCGTCGGGCTCGTGACGGCTTTGACAAGAGAAGAGTGACAGTCCAAGCAACGACTTTGCCCTTGCCTCCCCCTCGGCGCCCCAAAATGGAAAACTGAGTGCGGCCATGAAAGCAAAACTATTCGTTACGCTCCGACGCCGGCTTGACCGCCCCCCAACCTTTAGCTAGTTTCTGGCAACCAAGGACCCCGAAGGGGTCAAGCAGGACAGCCCAGGGCGCGAGCCCTGGGTTCAAGGTCCAGATTGCATGGCGGAACCTTGGAAGGTCACTCAGGTCCGGTCCGTTTCGAGCGCAGTCTGCAGATCGATAACGCTCGCGACGCTGAAGGGCTGCTCGCCTATGCGCTGAACGGCGAACCGTGTCAGCGCCCCAGCGTCTTCGCCAGATACTCCACAATCGCCGATGCCTCCGCCTCGGACGCCTGCGCTCCGCGCGCCACCATGGCACGCACCATCGCATCCCAGTCCTTCTCACTCATGCGCTGGCTGGTCACCACCTCGATGGAGTGACAACCTGCGCCGCACGCCTTCGCCACCAAAGCCTTCGCTCCGCCGGGTGGCAGCGCCAGCGGCGCATAGGCGCCGACTTTCGGCAACCCGCGCCGGGCCCGGGCCGCCGCAGCCACGGCCTTGGAAACCGAATCCGGCAGCGGCGTGCGAGGGACATCCGGCAGCGCAAATGCCACCAGGCTATTGCTCAGCCCTCCACCCAGAAACGCTCCTCCGCCGGCAGCCATAAGCGCCACATATTGCCTTCCGTCGCGCCCCATGTAGGTAATCGGGCTGGTGTGTCCACTCGCCTCCAGCCGCGTTTCCCAAAGCACCTTTCCCGTCTTCGAATCAAAGGCCCGGAATCGGGAATCGTTGGCCGCCCCGATAAAGACGAGACCGCCCGCGGTGGCTATGCTTCCGCCCAGGTTCACAGATCCCGTATCCCGTACGCCGATCGCTTCAAGGGCGTCGATTCTCCCCAGAACGGATCGCCACGCGACGTCCCCCGAGGCAAGATCGACGGCGATCATCTCTCCAAACGGAGGGTTCTGGCACGGTGTGTGTGTCTCGGGATTCCAGAACCGCGCATAGCGTCCAAAGGCCGACGTACGCACGTAGCCGGAGCCGCGCTTCTCCATGTGCCCCCACTGCGCTACGTGCATCACGTTCACGAACAGGAGACCGAGCGAAGGATCCACGGATACGCCGCCCCAGTTTCCGCCGCCTAGCGTGCTCGGATAGAACAGCGCGTTGCCTTCGAGCGGCAGGGGAGTGTAGGGACCGCCGATCTTCATTTGATTGGCCGCGAACAGCTCGCGGCAAAAACGTGCGTGCTCCGGCGACCGGTCGTACATCTCCTCCAGACGAAACTCGTTCTTCCCAAGGGGCGGAGGCTTCAGCGGAAACGGCTGTGTTTTTGCGGTTACTTCCCCCGGAACTTCCGTCTGCGGCACGGCTCGTTCTTCGATCCCGTAGACCGGTTCCCCGGTCACACGGTCGAGCACGAACAACAAACCCATCTTCGTGATCTGCGCCACGGCCGGAATGACGCGCTCCGCGCGGCGAATGTCAAACAACGCCGGCGGCGCGGCCAGGTCATAATCCCAGATGTCGTGATGGACCAGTTGCCGGTGCCATTTCTTCTCGCCGGTGCGCGCATCCAGCGCCACGAGCGAGTTCCCATAGAGGTTGTCCCCAACCCGATCCGCGCCATAGAAGTCATCAGTTGGCGAACCCAGCGGCGCGTACACGATCCCGCGCTTCAGATCGATCGTGAAGAAGCCCCACACATTCGTGCCCGACCGGTTTTTCCAGGCACCGGGAGGCCAGGTCTCCGACCCCGGTTCGCCCGGGCGGGGCACGGTGTGAAAAGTCCACAGCAGCTTGCCCGTCCTGGCATCCCAGCCGCGAATGTCCCCATACGGTCCCGCGCTGGGGGGACCCTCGCCAGTGCTGCAACCCGTAATGACCACATCTTCAAAAACGGCCGCGGGCGACTGCAGCTCATACTGGCCGTCTTCGAGGTCGCCCAACACGCCCTTCTTTAAGTCCACGCGTCCCTGGTTGCCGAATTCGGGCGCGGGTTTTCCGGTGACGACATCCACGGCCAGCAGGAAATGTCCATTCCCCGCCAACACGCGCGGATGCAGGCCGGCTGACCCGGGCCAGTACGCCAGCCCTCGCAGAGCCATGGGCGCCGCGTCGTACTTCCACAGCAGCTCGCCCGTCTCCGGCACCAGCGCATACACGCCATCCGGGGCTGTCACATACATCATGCCGTTCACAACGATCGGAATCGCCTCCGAGCCGGGCTTGCCCGTACGAAACGTCCAGGCAAGCTTCAGCCTGTCCACGTTGCCCGTATGGATCTGGCGCAATGTGGAATACCGCATTGCGCCCGGATCATTGCCGTAGGATGGCCAATCCGTCGAATGGTCGAAACCGGCGGCGGCGAGCAATAGCAGAGCAAGGCATCTAGTCATGTTGTCCCATTAGCTTAGCATGATTTCCGTTCCCGAAAGGCCGGTTTGCTGGTGTTTGACAGCGCTGCGCGCGGGAACTCGGACGCGGTATTGATGTGCACCCGGGAAGAGGTGCGATGGAACGTATTCATCACGATAAACTCCCGCTAGGGCTCGCGCACGACACGGAACCCGATAATGACGTTATAGCGGGCCTGCGGCCTGTAGTTATAGATGTAGCGCGCGGCCGAGCGTGAGTCTTTGACTCCGTGTAACCAGTCCCCTCCCCGGCGAGCGTGATAGTTGGCAGAACCCGGCTCGCTCGGTCCCGTAGGATCCACCTGGTCCGAGTGCTGATAGTACGAATCGTCGTGCCAATCGGAGCAGAACTCCCAGACGTTACCGTGCATGTCGTACAGGCCGAAAGCGTTGGGTTGGTAGGAACCGACGGGTACGGGACTTCCCCGACTCTTGCCGAAGTTGGCCTGCTCCGGAGAGAGCGTGTCTCCGACGTAGTACCGTGAGCTCGTCCCGGCGCGGCAGGCGTATTCCCACTCTGCCTCGGTCGGCAGGCGGTAGGCGCGCTCCTCCTTGCGGCTCAGCCAGCGGCAGAAGGCCAAAGCGTCGTTCCAGCTCACGTTGACGACGGGGTGATTGCCATCCAGGACGAAATCCGCTTTCTCGATAACCAGGTTGTTCCAGCTGAATCGCGGATTTTGAACGAATTTGCCCGAGGATCGATCCCAGCCCCACCCGCCCCCTTCTTGTTCGGCTTCGGTTTTGTAACCGGCTGCCTGTACAAAGGTCTTGAAGTTGTCGACTGTGACCTCGTGAGCGCCCATGTAGAACCGCCGGCGGATGCTCACCCGGTGCTGGGGTTTCTCTGAGCTCGATGCTTCCCCGTCCGAATCCGGGGAGCCCATCTGAAACTCGCCGGGCGGAATCAGCATCAACCGCATTCCCAAGGAGTTGACAATGCTCCGGCGGGTATCCGCGCCCCGGTTGGTTTCCGTCGACCTGCTGCTCGCCTTCTGGATGGACACCTTCCGAGGGACGGGAGGGACCAACAGCCCCGCCCAGGCAAGAGCGCCCGCGCAGAGGTACAAGATGGCGAATCGGGTCACAGCCGATGCCTCCATTCATGCTGCTCCGCTGGTGCCTGGAGCCGAGTTCAAAATACAATATACAAAGTTCAACTTCTCCGCAAGGTTAAGCACGCGTCCGGTGTTAGTCGGTCAGAAGCGGATTGCCGGGCGCGCTCAGTAAAACCGCCGCCAATTCCACGAATCAGCACGAATTGAATTCTTCACAGCCTCCGAGGGAGTTAAAGGCCGCATGAATGGGCTCGCACTTCCGATTGGGCCCAACTCCCGTCTCGACCATCTCGGCGACCCAAAATGGAAAACTGAGGTCGGCCATGTATAATCAATCTTTTGGTCCGGTGTGCATCAGTGCATTTGACAGTCTGCCGGACGCAACGAATTTGGGCGGGATCGATGGCTGACCTGAATCTGACGGAGATCGACGCACAATCCGCCGAGAAACCGCACGTAATTCTCTCGAGGCGCCGCCGCTGGGCAGTGACGGGGGGTGTCATGCTCGGGATGGTCCTCGCCGCACTCGAAGCCACGGTCGTCGGCACGGCGATGCCGACGGTGATCGCGACGCTGGGAGGGCTGGATCGGTACAGTTGGGTATTCTCGGCCTATCTGCTTACTTCGACCGTCAGCGTGCCGGTCTGGGGCCGGCTCTCGGACCTGTTCGGCAGGCGTAACCTCTATCTTGTCGGCGTGTTTTTCTTTCTTCTCGGCTCTGCTTTGTCCGGGGCGTCCCAGTCGATCCTTCAACTTATCGCGTTCCGCGCGATTCAAGGCCTGGGGGCCGGCGCGTTGATCCCGCTGAGCATGACGATCAACGGCGACATCTACACCGTTGCAGAGCGGGCGAGGATCCAGGGGCTTTTCAGCGGGGTGTGGGGACTGGCTTCGATAATCGGACCCCTGGCCGGCGGGTTCATCACCGACCAGTTGTCATGGAGATGGGTCTTCTACATCAACATTCCGTTCGGCCTCGCAGCCGCAGCCGTCGTTGGCATTGCGCTCGTCGAGCCGAAGCGCTCGGACCGGCCCGTCATCGACTACGCCGGCGCCGTGTGGCTTACTTGCGCCATAACCCTGTTGCTTCTGGTCCTCGTTGAAAGCAGCGATCCGGCAACATGGACAAGCCCTCTGATGCTCCTTGAGGGGGCGGGGATGTTAGGTTTCTCCGTCCTCTTTGTGCGTAGCGAGAAGCGGGCCGTCGAGCCTATCGTACCCTTCTCGCTCTTTCGCAACCGCATTATCACGGTCGGCTCGATCATCAGCTTCCTGATCGGTGCGGCGATGCTTGGAGCCATCTCGTTCGTTCCCCTGTTCGTGCAGGGAACGATGGGCGGAACAGCTACTGACGCGGGGAAGATGCTGACCCCATTTCTGCTCGGATGGGTCAGTCTCGCGGTCGTAGGTGGAAGGCTGATGCTGAAGGTAGGCTACCGTCCCACAGTGTTGGCTGGGCTGGTTGTCCTCACAGCCAGTTTCATCCTGCTATCGAGATTCGATGCGACAACGCCACGATGGAAGCTGCTGACCGACGTCGCAGCGATGGGTGGCGGAATGGGGCTGGTGATGTTCGCGCTGCTGATCGCAATGCAGAACTCGGTCGACCGCAGCCAGCTCGGCATCGCAACATCGCTCAACCAGTTCTCGCGCTCGATCGGCCAGACTGTCGGAATTGCGGTGATGGGGACGGTGATGATGCTGAGTATCTCGGCGCACCTTGGGGAAGTTCAGCGGACTAGCGGGCTATCGCAGGCAGAAGTCGCGCGCGCTGCCCATAATCTGAACGCGCTGGTCGATCCCGCCCTGCGAGCTCAGATGCCGCCGTCGCTGCTGAAGGCAATGGCGGGCGTATTGGGGAGCGCGCTTCACAACGTGTTTCTTGTGGGGGTCGTTCTCGCTGCGCTGGCTCTGGTTTCCGGCTTCTGGCTGCCGAGGGTGGATACAGCTCTGTCTCCAGAGCGGCAACGCGCGCTGGACAAGGCCGCCGCCTCACCCGCCAAATGCGAACGCCTGTTGATGGCCGAGATGACAACGCTTGATTCCGAGAACGAACCTGCCGCGGCGGAGGGCGATTAATGGGTGGAAAGACTGCGTTCTCCTGGGTGCGTCCCCCGCGGCGGGACGCTCTCAGGAACGGAACCTCTGCGGGCTCGTTCCGAAAACATCTTGAGTTTTCCCGCTGGACGCCTTCGGGGTCCTTGGTTTTGCGACAGAAACTAGATGGTGGTTTTCTGGTCGGAATCCCCGAACATCGTGCGGACGACCTTGTCATAGCAACCGGGGCAAATTCCGTGGCTGAAATGCGCTTCGGAGTGTTCGCTGATGTAGCTTTCCAGTTGCTCCCAGTAACTGCCGTCCTTCCGGATCTTTTTGCAGTAGGAGCAAATCGGAAGAAGCCCACTGAGTTGTTTGACCCGCGAGAGCGCGGCCTGCGCCTCGCGGACACGCTCGGAAAGCCGCCGCTGAAGTTCCACCACGCGCGCGCCAACATTCAGCCGGGCACGCAATTCGCCCCGGTCATAGGGCTTTCGCAAGAAGTCGTCGGCGCCGGCCTCGAGCCCCTGAACAAGATCTTCCTTGTTGATCCTGGACGTGAGAAGAATGAGATAGCTCGGAACCTCATGGGCTGCCTGTCGCACCTTGCGGACGATGTCGATCCCGTCGATACCCGGCATCATCCAATCCAAGATGGCAAGGTTGGGTGCTTCCGGCGACTCAAGAACCTGGACGGCCTCGAGCCCGTCCGAAGCGGTTCGGACCTCGTAGCCCCACTTGGTTAGATCCAACTGCATGATCCGGCGGGAACCCGGGTCGTCGTCTGCAACCAGGACACGCACCTTAGAAACTACTGGCATCTCAGTTCTCCTCAGAACATTATTCTTCCAGAAGGAACCCAACCCCGTCGAACCGGGCCCACTCCCAGGCTTCACATAGCAATTTTCGGACCGCCAGGACGGCGGGGAGCTTCGTTGTCTGAAGAGCCTGCCCGGCGGTTCGCGGCTAACACTTTAACGAATTGACGCAAAGAGGTTTAACCCGAAGACGAGTCCGCTGGGGAGCGTGGATCGAGCGTTACTTGAGACGGGAACTGACTCCCTGAGTTTCGGGATCGGACTCCTGACTCTAACAGATCGACGAGTGCCGTCGTTCACCACGAAGACACAAAGAAAACCTTTGTGTCTTCGTGTCTTTGTGGTGGGATTGTGTTCCTAAAACTTCAGGAGGACTTCCTGCGGGATGCCTTTGCTGGCGGGAATGCGCAGCACGAAACCCTTCGGTGACGAAGGGGGCTTGGCCATGGAAAAGTACAGGAACTTGTCTCGAGTCAGGGAAGGCGCGACGGGTTCGGCGCCGTGCGCCTTGTCCTGAAAATCTTTCTCCACCAGTTGCTTTTCAAATTGCGAGAGATCTCCGCCGCCTCCCGCGCCCCCGCCGGGATTCATAACGACGTCCACACCGGGGCGCCCCCATGGCCCGTTCTGGCCTCCGGAACGCCGGTTGCGCGGGTCCCTTGGATCGTAACTCGGATCGTTGGGGTCGAGCCTGGGATCGTAGCGAGGGTCGGTACGGTCATATCGAGGATCCCCGGACCGGACATTAGGCGACACCGCCACCTGCCTTTTGTCCTTCATTTCTGCGGTCACCATCAGACCTTGAAGAACGGCTTGGGCCACCGTGTCCGGAGCGAGCAGAGCAAGCCCTTCTCCTTCGGGCGGCAGGAGTTGGATCCCATCCAGTGGGAGCAGGACTTCCAGCTTCCCGGAGTTGAAGACGGCGAGGCGCACGGCGATGACGTTCGACGGCGTCAGCTCCTTGCAGAAATAGTCCTTCTGGTTCTTCCCCTCGAGGAGCAAGTCCGCGGAGTAAGTAACGCCGTCAACGGTCGTGCTCGCCTGGTATTGTGACGGTTTCTTTGGCTTGACCAGCTTCACCTTGTACCCTGCAACAACGGTCAAGACCGAGAACAGAACTGTAATGAAGATCAGAGCTCGCCTCATGGAAATCCCTCCGGCGCAATGAAGTTGTTTATGATTGTGGACCAGGAGTGCCATGTTAGCCAGTTTATTTTCTGTCGTGTGTTAGAATGCAAGCCAATCAGATTTCGGATTGCGGATTTGGAACTACAATCCCCAATCGGTCAAGCGAGATGCGCCACTGGTTAGGACTGGATATTGGGACAACGGGGTCGCGCGCCGTCATCATTGACGAATCCGGCGCCGTGCGCGCGGCCGCATCGGCGGAACACGCTCCGATGTCGCAGCCGCAGCCCACATGGGCCGAGCAGGACCCCGAAGATTGGTGGCGCGCCGCCCAGGAAGCGATCCGGGCGGCGATCACCCAGGGTAATCTCAAGGGGGAAGACATTGCAGGCGTGGGGCTGTCAGGACAGATGCACGGAGCTGTCCTTCTCGATGAAGCGCATCAGGTCATCCGGCCCGCCATTATCTGGTGCGACCAGCGCAGCCAGGCACAGTCGGACTGGTTCACCAATCGGATGGGCGCTGCGCGGCTCAAGGAGATTACGTGCAACCCCGCGCTTACCGGCTTCACCGTGCCGAAGCTTCTGTGGGTGAGAGACCGCGAGCCCGACAATTACCGCAGGATGCGGACACTGCTCCTTCCGAAGGACTACGTCAGATTTCGCCTCACGGGCGAGTTTGCCACCGAAGTTTCCGACGCCTCCGGAACGCTGCTTCTCGATGTGCCGCGACGCGAATGGTCGTCCGAGATTCTCCAGGCGCTGGAGCTGGATCGCAGCGTGCTTCCCCTCGTCGGGGAATCGGAAGAACCCACGACACGGATCCAGACCTTAGCCGCGACTGCCACCGGCCTCCGCGCGGGAACCCCGGTCGTTGGCGGAGGGGGTGATCAGGCCGCCGCAGGCGTAGGGAACGGTATCGTGGAAAGCGGAATACTTAGCTCCACGATTGGCAGCAGCGGGGTGCTCTTCGCTCATACAGACGAGCCGCATATGGATCCGGGCGGCCGCGTGCACACCTTCTGTCACGCAGTCCGCAACCGCTGGCACGTCATGGCGGTCACGCAGGGAGCCGGGCTTTCTCTCCGCTGGTTCCGCGACAACTTCGGCGCGCCGGAAATCGAGGAGGCCAGAAGGGCGGGTAAGGATCCTTACGAACTTTTGGTTGCGGAGGCAGAAAGGGTCCCCCCGGGCAGCGAGGGGTTGCTCTACCTGCCGTATCTCATGGGAGAGCGCACGCCACATCTTGACCCGAATGCGCGCGGCGTCTTTTTCGGGCTAACGGCCCGGCACACGCGGGCACACGTCATCCGCGCTATTTTGGAAGGAGTGGCATTCTCCCTGCGCGACGGCCTGGAGATCTTCAAGGCAATGGGCGTTGCGTCCCAACAGATCCGCGCGTCCGGCGGCGGCGGGCGCAGTCCGCTCTGGCGGCAAATTCAGGCGGACGTTTTCCAGCGCGAGATGGTAACGATCAACGCGACGGAGGGATCCGCGTACGGCGCCGCATTGCTGGCAGCATCCGGTTGGTTCGGGTCCGTCGAAGAAGCATGCCGCGTCTGCATCCGCGTCACCGAACAAAGTAACCCGGACCCTGCACGCAGCCGCCTCTACCAGGAATTTTACGGGATCTACCGCGACCTCTACTTGAGACTGCGGGAGACTTTCCAACTGGTCGCGCAAATAGGTCTCACCGCTGACAAGGCAGGATAGCGACTTACACGCCGCGGCCTCTCCTCTGAACAAACTGGGAATCCAGAAGTCAGAATCCAGAATCCAGAAGAAGAGAGATGGGACGTAATCGCTCGGCTCTCTGGATTCTGAATTCTGGATTCCTTTCTTCTCGGGAGATTTCACATTCAGGAAGATCTGGTGTTATATCTGGCGGAAGACACATCATGACCGCAAGTCCCTGCTCCTTTGATGAATTGGTAGAGCGCTACAGGCCGGAGCTTCTGGCATATCTGAGACGTCTTCTGGGCAACATCCACGATGCCGAAGACGTTTGTCAGGACGCCTTCCTCCGGGCTTACCGTGCGGTCGATCGGCTGGAGGCAAACTCGAATCTGAGGGCATGGTTGTACAAGGTCGCCACCAACACGGCGTTCACTTTCTTGAGACGGCGCAAACGGGCAAGCAGCAGGGCGGTCGATATGGAATTGGAAACCATAGAGGATGCCAGTGCGAACTCATGGCGCCGGACTGAACTGCAGCACAGCATTGTTCGCGCGGTTTCGGTCTTGCCGCCCAAGCAGCGCGCAGCTTTGATGCAGCGACAGTTTGAGGGGCTGAGTTACGAGGAGATTGGCGAGGCCCTGGGGTGCACGGCGGAATCCGCCCGCGCCAACGTCTATCAAGCCATCAAGAAGCTGCGTGCCGCGCTGAGAGATGTTTAATTCTGGAAGGGAAGAAAACACATGAGTATCCGCTTCAACGAACAATTGATCGCGTACCTGCTCGGCGACGCCAAAGCCTCGCCGGAGCTCGAGCGCTGGCTGAAAACGGAACAAGGGCAACGCGAGCTCAAAGCCTACGGGAAAGCGTTGGAGACCCTCAAACATTCTTACGGGAACGTATCGTCTTCAAAGAGCGTCTCACCTGTTTATTACACGGAAATGTCCACGCCTGTCGGCAGGCTCTTCGTTGCGGCCACGGACAAGGGCCTGGTGCGCATTTCGTTCCTGCTCGGCGAGCGCGATTTCGCGTCGGAGCTGCGCGCCCGGCTCAAGAGGGAGGTCCTCCGGTCCCAGGACAGGGTGGCGGCAATCGGCGCTCAGCTCAAGGAATATTTCGCGGGACGCCGTTCCAGCTTCGAGGTTTCCATCGACTGGAGTTTGACCACGCCGTTTCAGCGGCGCGTTCTGGAGGCCGCCAGCGAGGTTCCGGCGGGCCGCGTCACATCCTACGGCGCGCTCGCCCGGCGCATCGGCCGACCCCACGCCAGCCGCGCCGTCGGCAATGCGCTGGGGCGCAACCCGGTGCCTATCGTGATTCCCTGTCACCGCATTGTTCGAGAGGGCGGCGACCTCGGAGGTTACACCGGCGGTCTGAACATCAAGAGAAAGCTCCTGCAAATCGAAGGCGCCCTGTAAGTGTCAGACCTCAGACCTCAGGGGTCAGACCTCAGACCACTCGTGACGAATGGACCAACCTAGTTGAGGTCTGAGGTCTGAGATCTGTCACAGACCGGGGAAGAAGCGGTAGCTGACCCAGATCAGCAAACCCATCAATAGGGTTCCGAGCACAAGGCTCCAGACGATCAGCTTTTTTTCCGCCGGAAGCAGCGGTTCGTAAGGGACTTTCTGCAGCTCGTCGGAGATCTTCGTCATCGGTCACACCGCGGGCGGCTTGATGCCGTGAAAGAAGAGCCATGAAATCGCCAGCCCGATCCAGATAATGAATCCAAACAGGCAGACGACGTAGACAAGCGCCAGCCTTCCAATCCCCTCCTCCCAGAGTTTTCTGAAATTCGAAGTCAGCCCGATGGTGAAGAACGTCATCACAAAGAACAGCACCCGGAAAATACCGCTCTCGGCCGCAGCGAGTTTCGCCGCGTCGAGCGCGCCGGGATCTGCGATGATAAGCAATAGAAGCGCGAGAAACGTCAGGAAATACCCGATTACGAATTTCGGAAAACGACGCCAGATCTCGCCGGCAGAGACCGTATCATGCCGTCTCTTCTCGATTGCATAGACCCAGACCAGAGCGAGGATAAAGGCCCAGACCCCGATAAAGACGTCGATGAACACCTTGACGGTGGTCGCGGTCATCAGGATCCACCCTTCTTTGTACTGGACCCCCGAGGCCGCGAGAGCACGGGAGCGAATCAGGGCGTCCGTGATAGCGCCGCTCGCTACGGCAGCCCCGTCCGTTTTGACCGCCAGTCCCATCCAGGCGCCTGCCACCATGGGTTCCTGGTGCAGGAACGCCTGGGCGGCAAAGGGTAGAAGGATCAATTCGAATACGGCAAAAATGACGACGAGCGACGAAACCATTACCGGGACCACCGGACGTGCCCGGATCGCAGCACCGGTGGCAATGGCCGCGGAGACTCCGCAGATCGAAATGCCGGAGGCAAGAGGCGCTGCCCACTCCCGGCTGAACTTAAAAAACTTGCGGGCCACAAGATAGACGAGAGCCCAATAAATGAGGTAGGCCTCGACAATCGCGGCCAGTCCGCGAAACAGGATCGCGGTCGCCAGCCCCTTTGCGCCTGCGGCTTGAACGCCGAGAGAGGCTCCCAGGATCACGATTGCGGTCTTGATGTACCATTCCGGGCGTGTCGCTTCCTGAAGAAAGGAGACAGCGCGCGGGAAAAAATTTCCCAGTACCAGGCCGGCGAGCAACGCCAGGATGAATCCTGCTTCTCCCGTCAGACGCAGTGACCACGATATCCGGAACGCTCCGAGCTTGTCGGGCGTCGCTGCAATGTAGGCACAGTTGCCCAGGAACCAGCAGAAGTAGCTCGACCAAAAGATGAGGCTGAAACCGAGCGCAAACTTCTTCAGATTCATCCCCAGCGCCACAGCGCCGGCGGTCATCGCGGCCAGGGACAACAGGTAGGTGAGAGCCAGCGCCGCAACGGCCGGCACCTCGGAGTAGGCGGGGGACACCGGCTTGATTGCCCTGCGAACGTCGATCCACACCTGTGTGGACGCAGCCCAACCCAGAAGGTCAATTCCCGCGATCGCTCCCAGGGAGGCGGTAAAAAAGAAAAGCCCAACCCAGAGCGCGCACAGATCCTCAGTGCCGACCCATTTCTTCACGTAGTTCTCCTTTTGCTTATGGCGAATGTATCAGATCCGGCGCAGACTTCAACCACGATGACATCCAATTCTCGCAGTGATCCTTTTCGTGAAATTCGTGGCCAGCAAAACCGCCACGAATTCCACGAATCCAATTCTCCACAGCTTCTGGGAGAGTTAAAGGCCGCATGAATTGACTCCCACTTGTAATGGCACCCAGCCTGCGGTTGTTGCTTGACCGGCAAAAAGCCTGCTCGTATCTTAGAGGTTGCGCCCGCTCGGGGCGAATACAGTTCAAAAGGAAGGGATTCATGAAACAACCATCATGTTGGCGCATTTTACTTCTGTTTCTTGCGGTGGGACTGGCCAGCACAGGCTCAACGGCACAAAGAGAGGACAAGACTAAAGCCAGAGACAAGGGGGCAAAGGAAACCCTCACCCAAGAGCAGGAGCTCGATCTCGGCAAGAAAGTCTACGAAGCCAGCTGCAAGATGTGCCACAAACCCGACGGAAAAGGGACCATGGAGGATCTGGACCTCACGGATAACGTGTGGAAGCACGGCAACGCCCCGGAGGACATCGAGAAGGTCATCCGCGAGGGGGTCAAAGGAACGGGGATGCGCCCCAGAAGGTAGATTCCAAATTTGAAAATAGTGACTAACGAAAATCATTCTCACTATTGACATTCATGGTCGGACACATGCATATAGTGACGTGTGACGTTTCGACATAGGGCGGTCAAAAACCCGACCGAAACAAGGGGTTAGTTGGATCACATAGTGACTAACAACAGGCGTAACCCAGCATAAACAAAGAAAAGTGGCTCCAAAACCGTGGAAGTTGGGCTAACGCTCTTTGTGTCCTTCGTGTCTTTGTCGTGAAAAAAAGGCGGAGGGTTAATCGGATTGGAGGCACTGCAGGAGGACGGCGCGATCGATGTTGGAGCCGGTGAGGACAAGAACGGCGTTTTTGCCGACGAGCTGCTCGCGGCGCTCGATCGCCCCTGCAAGCGCTGCGGCGGCGGCGGGCTCCACCAGAACATGCGCCTGGTCTGCCAGAGCGCGGACCGCCCGGCGAATGGATACCTCTGTGACTTCGATCATGTTCGTGACCACTTCACACATCAGTTCCACGGCTTCGGGTATGGCCACGCGCGCGGCGAGACCATCGGCGATGGTGTCGCACGCGTCGGTGTTGACCGGTTTCCGGGCGTGGTACGAGCGGGCCATTGCAGGCGCCTTCGCCGGCTGCACGCCGGTCACTTCAATCTCCGGGCTCAGAGCCCGCGCGGCGCTGCCGACGCCGCCGATGAGAGCTCCGTTCCCTACCGGAACGATGATTTCATCCGCTTCGGGCAGATCCTCGACAATCTCAGCCCCGATGGTGCCCGCGCCGATCGCCACGTTGGGCTCCCGGCCGTCTTCGAGCCACCATCCGCCCCCTTCGACAGCATAGTCGCGCGCCTGAGCCTTCGCTTCATCCACGTCCTTGCCGGCGCGCACCAGCGCGACCCCGTGCTGGCGGATTGCTTCGGTTTTTGTCGCGGAGGCGTTCTCAGGAACATACACGGCGGCATCGACACCCAGGATTCCGGATCCATAGGCCACGGCAAGTCCGTGGTTTCCGCTCGATGCTGTCACCAGGCGAGGCCGGCTATGCCGCGAGGCTTTGTTAATGGTTTTCAGCCACTCGGAGATCGCAAAAAAAGCGCCGCGCGCTTTGAAGGAACCGACCGGACTGCAGGTTTCGAGCTTGAGAAAAATCCGGGTTCCGAGCAAGAGACTCAGGGCGGGAGAAGGAACCAGCGGCGTCCGGGGCAGATGGCGGGCGATTACGTCCTGCGCTTCGCGAATACGAGCAATCGGGAGCATGACGTCCTCAGACCTCAGCCTTCAGACTTCAGACCTCAGACCTCGACCTCTGATGTTGCCACAGAGCCACAAAGCCACAGAGATTCAATTTATTTTTTTCACCCTCTGTGCCTCTGTGGCTCCGTGGCCAATTCAGATGCCGGTCGCGTGCGCCTGGGACTTGGGTCTGACTTCGACTTCAGCCTAACTCTCTGTAGTCTGAGGTCTGAGGTCTGATCCCTGAGGTCTGAGGTGTTTACTCTTCAACGATGTCCGCGGTGGTCTGAATCGCGATGCAACCGCGCACGCTCGTGGCGGCCGGGCATTTTTGTTCGTAGGTGGCGAGGGCCCTCTCGGCGGCTTCACGCTTGCCCTGGGGGATTCGCAGTTCGTAGCGGACTCGGATCGTCGTGATCCGGAGGACCCGATCGACAGCCTCGATGTCCCCTTCCACCATGGCTCGCACTTTGCCTGGTTCGGATGGGATCTGGCGCACTTCCAGCGCGCCTGCCAGTGTGCCGAGCAGTCAGCCCCCAATCGCCGCGATCATGTGGTCGAGAGTCGCAGGAACCTCTTCTTCCGGCTCGACTCCGTAAAACTTCTTGATGGCGCCGTGAACACCGTAACGCACCGGCTCCTTGAAATTCTCGATGTACGCGTGGCGGATCGGCCCTTTGATCTTTTCCAGCCGGATGTGGCTGGTGTGGATTAACTCTCCCATGCGCGTCCTCCCAAATCGGCAGCAAAACAAAGGGGGTCCCACGGACCCCCTCGTTGCGAAAAGACTGTAACACTGCGCGGTTTATTTCTGGTGCTCCGGATGCGTGCAGCCCGGGAATTCATCCAGGTACGTATTGCCTTTGTAGCCCAGTTCCTTGATCAACCCGATCTCCGACGTATAGTAACCGTCGATCGTGTGGCGCTTGATCGTGTTGAAAAACTCGACGCCAATCTGATCTTCAAGAGCCGTATTTTTGCCCGAAGAGAGGGTCACCAGGAGTGCATTCTGCTGTTCCGGCGTCGCGTCTTTGAAGTTCGTGCCAAAAAGCTCGTTGCTCTTCTTGTCCGTCCAGCTCAGGCCCCGAATGAAGTCCGTCTTCCTGTCTTCGCCTTCTTCGCTCAACATCAAATCGACGAACTCGTTTACCTTGGCTGCCTTCGCGCCGGGTGTGTCGGTCGTGGGGATGATCAATTCCGAGAGAACAATCACCGTCTCGTTCTGATGCGCGTTGAAGAAGAGGGGCTTCCAGGGCTCGGCTGCCACAACCGGAGCTGCCGCCATGGCATGCACATGTTGGCCCTCGGCGAGCGCGCTCCCGCTCCTGTCCAGCATGGGAATCGTCGCGATCACCACACCTCCCACGGCAATCTGCTTCAGTGCGGTACGTCGATCCATGCGCTTGTTGTCGCTCATGTCGCTCCTCGCGTCATAGGAGTCTAGAAATTCATCGTAAGATACAGTCCATTTGGATTCAAGGCTGAATTCGCAAATTCGCCAGAGTGGTAGCCCGGTCTTGAATTTCCGCACGTTTTTTCACCAAAAAGATACTAAGACACGAACATTCGCGCAGACAGGAACTTAACTTGGCGGATCCTTGTGTCTTCGTGTCTTCGTGTCTTTGTGGTGAGATTTTCTTGGGTTGCGGCTGGGCTGCGCCGTGGAATTCATGGCCAGACTCTGGATTTGAATCCAGGCGAATTTATCTATAATGGACCAGCCCACGAAGCAGAGGCGCTCATGGCGAGACTTGCGATAAAGGGCGGGAAGCCGATCCGCACCAAACCATTCCCTGGCTGGCCTGAATTCGGCGAAGAAGAAAAGAAAGTTTTGATGCTCGTGTTGCAAGGGAGGAATTGGGGCGGATATCCCTCCCCCAACACGTATGCTAAGATTCTCAACGAACGCTTTGCCGCCTTTCAGGGCGCCCGTTACGGTGTTGCCTGTGCCAACGGGACGGTCTCGCTGGAGGTCGCGCTGAAGGCAGGCGGCCTGCGTCCGGGCGATGAAGTGATCGTTCCCGCGTATACGTGGGTGGGAACGGCCGCCGCTGTCCTGTTTGCGCAGGGAGTCCCCGTTTTTGTAGACTCGGATCCTGCAAACTACTGCATGGATCCGAAGGCGTTCGAAGCGGCCATTACTTCGAGAACTTCGGCCGTGATCCCGGTGCATCTCGGAATGGAGATGGCCGACATGGACGCAATCTTGCCCGTTGCGCGCCGACGTCAATTATTCGTAATCGAGGACTGCGCTCACGCTCACGGCGCGCAGTGGAAAGGGCTGGGTGCGGGAAGCCTGGGCGCGTTTGGCTCCTTCAGCATGCAGTCTTCGAAGTTGCTGACCGCCGGCGAAGGGGGCATGATCCTTACATCCAACGAGGAGTTTTACGAGCGCTGCCAGACCCTCATCAACTGCGGACGTCCCAGCCCAACGGACAGATACAAGTACCGCAGTATCGGCCACAATCATCGAATGACGGAATTCCAGACCGCTCTGCTTCTTGCTCAGCTGGGCCGTTTGCCCGAGCAGACAGAACGGCGGCTGAAAAACGCCCGTCTGCTCGCCCAGAAGCTCGAAGGCATCACCGGAATTCGCCCGTTATCCTGGGACGCTCGCATCACGCGGCCTGCGATCTACCACTATCTCCTGCGTTACGATCCATCAGGATTCGGGGGAACCCATCGGGACGTCTTCTTGCGATCCTTGCGCGCTGAAGGCATTCCTGCCGAAGGCGCTTTTTATGAGCCCGTGTATCGCGCCCCGCTCTGGGATTTTCGCCGGGAAAACTTCGCAGTCTTTGCCGGCTCGCAGGTCGACTACAGCAAAGTCAGATGCCCGGTAGCGGAAAAGGCGGCATACGAGGAGTCTGTCTGGCTGCACCACTCTCTACTCCTTGGGGATGCCAACGATGTGAGAGATATCGCGGAAGCCATTGCAAAAATTCAGGCCAGTGCTGGAGAGCTTGCGGACGTTTCGCGACCAACTCAGACTGGAAGCTTCTAGCGATCTCTGCGATTCTTTGCGCCTTCGCGTCTTCGTGGTGAAAACAGGTACGGCGCATTCACCGCTAAGACGCAAAGACGCGAAGAATCACCAAAGAAGAAGATTTTGGTTGTGTCCCACCAAGTGGGTTAAGGAGAGGTTTCGCCCATGCAAGGTAACCGGCCGCTGGTTTTGCTTCTCGCCCTTATCGCCCTTGCGGGAGTCATCTATACTCTGCAGGTCTCCGGAGATCCTGAAAAGTTCCCACGGTCCGGAATTCCGAGTAGGGTGGTGATGGTCAACGGATATCCGGAGCTCCATGTCGATGACAAGCCGTTCTTCATGCACAGCGCGGCTTTTTATTACTATCGGATGCCGCGCGATCGATGGGAAGAGGCGTTGCTTTCCTACAAACAGCACGGAATCAACACCATTGACCTCTACGTCATCTGGAACTGGCACCAGCCGGCCGAAGATTCCCTCGACCTGGACGGCTCGGCCAATCCCCGACGCGACCTGAAGGGTCTGCTCAAGCTCCTTTCCGATTTGGGCTTCAAGGTTTCGGTGCGACCCGGCCCTTTTGTTTGCAGTGAGTGGAAGAATGGCGGCTATCCGGACTGGCTGCTGACCAAGCCCGAATTCCAGCGGTCGTTGAAGCCGGAACACCAGATGCCTTTGAAAGACGTTTTGGAGGGCCGCTATCCTGCGCTGTCGGCGCTGCAGTACGAATTCTCGGAAGAGGCAGCGGACGCCTGGCTGCAGAACCCGACCCACCTTCAAGCCACCCGCAAATGGTACGAGGACGTCATGGGTGTCGTGCGTCCATACCTGGCGTCCCGGGGTGGGAACGTCATACTACTGCAAGTAGACGACGATCAGGCCGTGGGTCGTTATAACTACAACGGCCCGCGGTTCTGGCAGTACATGAACTTGCTCCGGAAATACCTCCGCGAAGCGGCGCGCGACAAGGCTATCCCCATTTATTTCAACCCGGCGGATATGCGCGTCACCGCCTCGGCGTCGGATCCTTTAATCGGAGAGCCTTTCTGGGCCATGGGCCAATACTATCAGGAAGAAGGTTACGGATCCGACGTGCTGAGCGCCGAAGACTCCAGTGACGCCAAGTTTCTGGCCGAAATCCTGAAGACCCAGCGCGGCTTCCCTCCTTTCTTCATCGAGTACCAGGCTGGATGGTTCGCAGGAGCGGAAGACGTGCGTGCTCGCGCTACCGACCCCACCAACACGCTGATCAGTTCCCGCTTTCTCATTCAGAACGGGGTCAGAGGGATAAACTATTTCCCGCTTCAAGAGACGTTGTTCCCCGCGGGTTATGAATGCCCCTGGTCGAATTACTTCTATTCCTGGGAATCCGCCATCGGCTACGAAGGCGACCTTCGTCCGCGCGCGGAAGCTTCGCTGCGCAACGGTAGGCTGATCCAGGGAATGGGGCGCCTCCTGGCAGCGTCGCATTACGCGGCGGACATAGGCATCGCGCATACAATCGGGAGCTATCCGCAGGAACGGCTCACGCGGGAAGACGTCGATGGAGTGCGCTTCCGCACTTTGGCAGCGACGCAATTCGCCTTCTTTAACCAGGTGAACGCGGAACTGGTCGACCTCGACTACGAAGGCCTTCCGGAGCTCCGCCGCTATCGGATGATTCTGCTGCCGGTTCCCACGGGCTCGATGTACAAGGACGGCAAGGTCCCGGAGTACATGCGGCTATCAAACCGCGCGCAGCGGCTGCTTGCCGCCTACGTGCAGGAAGGCGGGATTGTAGTGGCCTACCCGGAGCCGCCAAAAGGAGCGGACCTGCAGCCGCTGTTTCCTCCCTGGAACGGAACGGAGCCTAATGAAGGAGTCCGGGCCGCGCCCCTCTCCATCGGCAATGCATCAGGATATCAAAACAAATTCGGCAAGGGCTCTGCGATAGTCCTGCAGTCGGAGTTCGACCGGTGGGTGCCACTGCGAAGCGTTACCAGTTCCCCGGAAAGCCCCTTGCCCCATCAGCCTGTCCTGAGCGTTCTCGAGAAGAGAGCCGCTGGCAGGATACTCGAAGGTCTCCTGGACACCGCCGGAATCAAACGCGGAGCCCTTTCCCCGGGGCTCGAAAAGGGATTAGCTCTCCAGCAGCCTTATCTTTCATTACTGGTGGCAAACGCCCCCGCAGAATCGGGCAAAGGACATTCCTTCGGGTTCTTGAGCATTACTAACTTCGCCACGGGTCCCTACAGATTCCAGGTCCTGGTCCGGGACCCGAGAACGGGTGAAAACTTGACACTTCCGCCTTTGGAAGTCGGCGGGCGGGACGCTCTTCTCCTTCCCCTGCGGGTGGGGCTGAAGGAGCTGGGATTCACTGGCGCAGACGGACAGAAAACGAATGACGAAATTTATTACTCTACGGCCGAATTAACCTCCGTTCGCTCGGAGTCCGGCGCCCTTTTGATCGACCTGTACAGCAAAGGGAAGGCGTCGCTGCGCCTGCGGCTCAATCGCGAGCCAACCGGGGCCCCTACCGCCGGCGGAGAGATCCTGGAACGCCGTTACTACCCGGCGACGCGGATACTTGACGTGGACATACCCGCGCCCAAGGACTCCACGGGCAGGCAAACGCTTCGGATCCCATACGAACTTCTCAAGGGACCGCACGCGCCATCTGAGGAGACGGGGCAACCACGGGTCGATATCCGGCCCACCCCTCGCATTCCGGTCCGATTTGACGTCGCGTACGACCTGTTGCCCGCAACGCGTTTTGCAACGATCGGCGAAACTGTGGAGTTCTCCTTTACGCATCCTTTCGATTGTACCAACAAATGCAAAGCCAGAGTCAGCGCGGATGACCTCGTCGTTTCTCAAGTGGATCCGGAGAAAACTCCGTCGTTCACGGTGCGGGTTCCGCTTGAACGCACCTACGTCCGCAAGCTGGAATGGACACTGGAAAACAATGGAAAGACCTACAAAGGTGAAGGCCGTATCGTCTTTTACCCGCCGGGTTCTGCCGTGGCAGTGGAATGCGACGTGGACCGTGACGGGTTTACGGACTATATCTTGGAGAATGAGAAACTGCGCCTGATTCTTTTCCCGCATGCGGGCGCTCGCAGTTTTGCGCTGGTGCGCAAGGACACAAACAGCAGCGCATTCACTTCCATTGGCGGATTGCGCGACCTTTTCAGGGTCCAGATGCCGGATCCTCCCAAGCACGACCGGCTCCCCGCCTGGACACGCCGCGGCCTTCCCGGAATGCACAACCGGTTCTATGAAGGGAGGATAGTGCAGGAATCGGGAGAGTATGCGGAAGTGGCGTTTTCCTATCAGGCGCCGGACGTCGCTCCCAGCGGGGCGCTTCTGGAACGGAGCGTCCGGCTGGCCGGAAATGCCGATTACTTCGACGTCACGTACAAGATAACCCCGAACGATACCGAGTCCGACCAGGGATACATAAACCTGAGCTCGGTAGCTCTGGGATCCATGGAAGGGGAGACGGACACGGTCCTGAGGAGCGACGCGTCAGGAGAAGCCGGATTGAGGAAGCGAACCCAGGGAAGCATAGCGGGCGCCACCTGGGTTGCTCTGGCCAGGCGCGATTTCAGCGAATTGTTCGGTATGAGCTGGGCGCCCGGCACATTCGAAAAGGTAGGCTACGACCGGCGAGATTTCAGCCTTCTGCTTCAGCCGCAATCTCCGCCGTGGAAGCGTGGAGAGAAGTCTCACACCTATCGGGTTCGATACTATTACGGACCGGACTCTCCCCAGGCATACGAGTCCCTCCGTTTGCTCAATCGATAGAGCTGAGAAGATTTCCTTTGTGATTCTTTGCGCCTTCACGTCTTCGTGGTGAAAGGAAAGTACCCGCATTCACGAAGTCAAAGGCGCGAAGACGCCGGCTCAGCCGACGATTTGAGGCTGGAGACGGGGCGTTGAGAAGCGGGCGCTGATGGACGGCCCCAGAAGCCTCAGAATCGCCACGGGCAATGCGCTGGTAAACTCATACTCTTCCGCCTGTTGACCTGGCACGAACGCGGTGATGACGCCGAAGTAGCGGTCCCCGATATAGAAGACAAAAGTAGCCGTCCGGTTCAGCACCCGTGAGGAAACAATCTGCCCGCCTCGGCTGACTGTCTGAAACCGATTGTCTCCGGAGCCGGTCTTGCCTCCGGCCGTGATCGGTGTTCCATCCGGATTGGCGAATGCTCCCGCCAGTCTCCGCGCCGTCCCCTTCTCCACGACGCCCGTCAATACCTCACGGACGGCACGAGCGACAGCCCCCTCCATGACCCGCATTCCGGGAGCAGGCTCCGGCTCGAGCACCGTATGATACGGAGTACCGGAGCCAAACCGCAGTTCCTCCAGGCGGACCGTAGGCATTCGCAGTCCGTCGTTGACAATAATCCCAATCAGTTCCGCCAGGGCCGCGGGACGGTCGGAGGAGCTCCCTATGGCTGTGCCAAGTGAAGGAACCAGATCTTCGAACGGAAACCCGAGTCTCTTCCAGTAAGGCGTCATGCGGACGAAAGCGTCCCGCTCGATGCGTATGCGAAGCCTGAGGTCCTGCGCCTTGCGGCTTCGGGCCTCGAACAACCAGCCTGAGCCGGCTTTCCGCGCTTCCCCGCTTCGCTCGAAAAGCCGCTTCCATTCCAGGCTGGGACTCTTGAACAGCTCTCCCGCGCACCAAAGCTCGAGAGGCCGGACCCTGAGGAGATACGCGTAATCCGCCAGGGTCAGGCGCGGATTTTCATAGTTGCGCACCAGGTTTCTAACATGTTGCGCCTCGACAGGCTGCCGGAGCCTCTTTTCCAGCCACTCCGCCAGGGCCTTTTCCGGATCACCCTGAGGCTCAGGCTTCCACGCAAAAAACAGGATTGCCTGATGACGCACATCCTGCGCTCTGGACCCCAGGAGCCGGGAAACGACTTCGTCATGGGAAAGACCCCGATATTCGCGGAATGCGCGCGCAAGGGCATCCTTGGCTTCGTCTTCGGCTATGTCGAGCAGCATCTGCCGGCGCACCGGGTTGTCGGGATCCGATAGGACGGCATCGGCATCGTACGAAAGGCGTGCTTCATGGTACCGCACGAGATCCCGCATGATCCGGACGTAGACCAGGTTTGTCGAATGCTGCGTGGCCTCCCGAACAGTCGGGATGCGGCCGTTTTCCTTTTTGTCGAAATTCTTGAACAGGTGCGTCCCGCCGCCTGTGAAGAACACTTCGGAGGGATTGGCGGAATAGCTCCGATCCAGCGCTTTTTGTAGAAGAGCATCCAGCCCGATCCCCGGCTCATGGCTCAAGGTCTCGGCAGCCCAGCGGGTAATCGGGTCCTTGGCTTCGGTCGCACTCTGCCTTAAGAGCTCCGGAGTCAGCGGCAGGAATCGATCGCGCAGCTCGCTTACAACCTCCAGGTAATGAACGAGAGTGCGCAGCTTCGCCGTACTGCCGAGCTCCAATTTCATCCCCTCATTCAGGTCGAAGGGCTGATCCAGATTGTCCGTATGGACGCGGAGCACATTGGCTTGGGGCGTTTTCTCCCAGAGCATCAGGCTGTAGACGACCTCTGCCGGATCGCCGTGTGACAGAAGCCGTTCACCTCGCAAGCCATTCGCTTCCAGGAATTGAGAATCTCTTAACTTTTCAAAAAGTTCCGCCACCTCGTTCTGCAACGGAACATCGATGGTGCTCTCGACCTCCAGGTGGAACTGGTTCAGGTCATAGAAGTCCTGCACACCCAGCACGTCCAGAAGATTGACGCGGATCGCGTTGGAGGCTTTCTGCCAGGGCAGTGAAGGGATAGGCGGAGACGGGGCACGTGGCAGGAACCGGAGGGGCGTTTGCTTCACGCGGCGCGCGAATTCGCTGTCTATCAGGCCCGTCTGTTCTATCAGGCGGAGAAAATGATTGGCTCTCGCTTCAACAGCCGCGCGATTCTGGTACAGATAATAGCTGGGGGCGCGGACCGCGCAGAGCAGGGTCAAAACATGCTTGTAAGCCTCGACCTTGGCGACACTCATACCGGGTTCGGCCAGAATCCGGTTGACATCGGCGAGCTGAAGGCCGAACCAGGCGTACAGGCCATTCCCCATGCCATCGACTTCTCCGTACCCTTGAGCCGCCGCCAAAGGCACGGAATTCAGGTAATCCACGATGATCTCACGTCGTTCCTGGCGAGTATCGGGGCCTTTGCTGTAAACCTTCAGGCTCGCACTTGTCATCTGTTGCAGCTTGTCAAAGATGGAATTTGTGCGTCCTTGGGCAGAGTGCTGGTACTTTTCCAGCTGGGTCGCCAGAGTGCTTGCGCCTTCCTGCCGGAGCGGCAGGCCCAGCTTGCTCCCAGCGTACAACAGAACCGCCTTGGCCAGCCTGTCCCATTCCACAACAGGGTTGCTGCGCGAGTCTACCGGTTCAGCCAGCTCCCGATTCTCAATCAAAAGGAGCGTCTGGACCATAAGGGGAGAAATCTCCTCGAAGCTGTGGAAAACCCGCTCCGTACGGGTGGCGTCATAGATCGGTACGCCACCTGCCCCGCGAATAACCAACCCTGTTACGGCCGGTTCCCGGTAAGGAGGGGCAACTCCCCAACCGGCAACGCGAAGAAGCGGACGAGAGAACCGGGCCTGCTCGATAACCCTGAACCCTTCAGACTCCAGCCGCCTTTCGATTTCCGGGATGCGGGTGTAGCCACGCCGGACATTGAAAGGTCCGCCCTTCGGGAAAACAATGCCCGAGCTCGGACCCTTCTCGACGGTATACGACATCTGCTTCGCGTAATACGAAAGAATTCGAGACTGGATGGCGGAGGTGCGCATCTCGTAGGCCGCCAACCCCACCACCAGTAAGGTACACAGCAACCCCTTCTTCATCCACTTGGGAAGTCGTTTGCGCGGCGTCCCCCGGATGACACGGAGCCGCATCCTGCGAGCCCAACCTGGTAGTTGCAGAACATCTGCTGTGACCCATGCACGGGCCAGACTGTTAAGCATAATCTCTCTCGGCTAATCTAGATCAGCAGTCGTTAAGAAGGCAGACTGTGGTAAAGCTGCAGCGAATCATGCTCATAAACGTTTCCGATAGTGAATATGATGCGACCTGCGAGCAAGAATTTCAAATCCTTCTCGTGACACAATTGATTTTTGTGTTCGACTTCCTTATCGTCGTTTAGACGCCAGTCTTCGATAAAAGATTCCTTTCTTTGTGTCACGTAACCATGACTCGTGTCACGAACATCAAAACCGCAACTGTCGTGCCTCTGGATCTTCCGTTGTCCGGCAGAATGCCGAACCTCTCCTAACTATAGTATCTGCAAGGCGCTGGGAAGATCGGTGGTGCGGCATGCTGAACTTCGGCAACGCGCCGGCTATGCGGAATAATCCCCGGCCTGGGGTATTTGGCTCAATAGGTTCGGAGTTCAGGCTTTCCTCAGCCACAGAGATGAGGTTATCTCTGTGGCTCCGTGGCCAAATCGGGGTTGGCCTGGTCGTAGCACTCTTAGTTAGTTTCTGGCGTGAAACCAAGGACCCCGAAGGGGTCCAGCAGGACAGCCCAGGGCGCAAGCCCTGGGTTCAAGGGCCAAATTGCGGAAAGCCCTGAAAGGGCGGCGCAGGGAGTTCGGTCTCAACTCCA
>QHZE01000575.1 GCA_003225335.1 Acidobacteriota bacterium | reverse complement strand
ATTGCTCGTCGCTAACCTTTTCCATCCATTCGACCACTTTGCCTTCGAGTGCTTCCTGAATGGCGATGTGTGTCATCGCGGCTGTCGAAGTTGCGCCGTGCCAATGCTTCTCGTCGGGCGGGAACCACACGACATCGCCAGGCCGAATTTCTTCAATCGGACCGCCCGCCCGTTGCGCCCAACCGCATCCGCTTGTGACGATGAGCGTTTGTCCGAGCGGATGCGTGTGCCACGCAGTGCGTGCGCCGGGTTCAAATGTGACGCTGGCGCCAGCAGTGCGTGCCGGTGCTTTGGCCTGGAATAGTGGATCGATTCGCACTGTGCCGGTGAACTAATCTGCCGGACCTTTCGTTGATGGTTGTGAACCACCTCGTTTGATTTCCATAGAAAACTCCTTTCGTTGAATTGCAGTTGTGCTTTGCGCGCGCAGCATCGCGGGAGTTCCGAGCCCGGCAGTCGCGGCAGCGCCGACTATCTTCAAAAATCTACGACGAAGAATGCGCATAGTTTCAAAAACTCCCGCAGCCAGTTTATTCTTTAATCAGTTCAACGGTTGCCTTTGTTGTTTCTGTGTTTCTTATTGAGTCCGCATCGCCGTCCAATTTTCCGAGCTTCACGAGTCCAGCCGAGTAGCCAAAGTCGCGATAAAACATCGCGATGTTTCCCCAAGGAGCATAATAAGCGATGTCTCCGATGTTCGGATCGCTGCCCGAGGGCGCGCCTTCGGTGGACAGCCTTTTTGGAAGGTCACTGATCTTTTCGGTGCGGTTGTAGTCCCGCAGCGTCAGAGTCAGCGGAAGCAGGGCGACGAAGTCCCGCGTTGTCGCATTGTCTTCGAGAGTTGCGGTGAGTGTTTTGCTGTCAAGTTTGATGCGTATCTTCATGGACTTTCCTTTTTCGTTTTCGCCAGTCCTCTGGGTTTGTCGTGTGTTGTCGGCATCGACTTGGTTCAAAAAGATCGCACCGCTCAACGCTGTTACCAAACTGAGCAAAAGGACTTTCTGTTTCATAATTGCTTTTCACGAACAAGTGCTGACCGCGCATCAAACCACCGTCATGCCACCGTCCACCGTTAACCCGTGACCCACGACGTAACTCGCTCCTGGACTGCACAACCACAACACAACGGACGCGATTTCCTCTGGCCTGCCAGCGCGCCCGATGGGAACGCTCTTCGCAGCTTCGGCATACACTTGCTCGTCTCCTTTGAAGACATCGTGACCGATTTGGGTATCGATCAAGCCGGGATTCACGGCATTCACGCGGATGCCCTTCTTCACGTATTCGAGCGCGGCCGTCCGTGTCAGGCCGATGACTCCGTGCTTCGACGCGATGTAACAACCGATACCAGGATTGCCTGTCAGTGCGCCGACTGAGGCATTGTTGACGATCGCTCCACTGCCTTGCCGTTCCATGTGCCGCAACTCTTGCTTCATGCAGCTCCACACGCCGCGCAGATTGATCCCGATGACACGCTCCCACTCGTCGCGGGTGCTGTCGGCGGTCGGTGCGATTCGGGCCATGACGCCAGCATTGTTGAACGCCGCGTCGAGCCGGCCAAATTCGCTAACCGTCCGGTCCACCATCGCCGCCACTTGTGCGTCGTCACTGACATCACAACGCACCGCAAGCGCCTTGTGACCAGCAGCGAGCAGCTTCTCCGCTTCCGCCTTCACGGCGTCTTCTTTGAAGTCTGCCAGCACTACGGCCGCGCCCGCTTCTGCGAACGCCTGTGCCGTTGCGAGGCCCATGCCAGCAGCAGCCCCGGTGACGAGCGCCACTTTGCCAGTGAAGTCCAATGGATTGTTCATAACGAATTCCTCTCTCAGTTGTTCACATCTCGAGTGATGTCGCTGCCTTATTTCAAATGCTCGGTGAAAAAGGACGTGAGCTTGTCCCACGGGATCAGGTTCACGCGGTCGTAGAGGTCCACGTGCCCAGCATTCGGAACAACGAAAAGTTCCTTCAGCTCTGAAGCCTTCGTGAAGGCGTGTTCGCTGAAGATGCGTGAATGCGCACGGTCTCCAGTGATAAAGAGAACTGGACGCGGCGACATCCAATCAAGATGCTCGAAAGACCAGAACAGCATCATCTGCGCGCCGCTCGTCCGCCAAAATGCCGTCGAAGAACGCGGGTGTTGCCCCCGCGGAGTGCGGTAATAGTCGTAAAACTCTTTATCGATCTCCGACGATTTCTTGGTGAGTGTTTGCGGAGTTCCGATAGCCATCGTCCGCTCTGCGCCATCCACTTCAGCCCAACGTTGTTTCGCAATTTCGGCCAAATTCTTCTTGAGGGCAGCCGTATCGACATTCTCCGAGAGACCTTGGCGGTGCGCCTGGCCGATGTCGTACATGCTCACCGTGGCCACTGCCTTGATGCGCGAGTCAGTTTCCGCCGCAGCCAAACCAAAGCTTCCGCTGCCGCAGATGCCAATGACGCCGATGCGCTCCCGATCCACGAAGGACTTCGTGCCGAGAAAATCAACAGCCGCGCTGAAGTCTTCAATCAACGCCTCGAACGAGGCCGTGAAATGCGGCTGGCCGCCACTCTCGCCGTTGTAAGAGGGATCGTGCGCGATGGTCACAAAGCCGCGCTCTGCCATCGTCTGCGCATACAGCCCCGCGCTTTGTTCTTTCACCGCGCCATACGGACCGCCGACCACGATCGCGGGATATTTTCTAGAACGGTCGATATTTTGGGGGAGGTAAAGGTCCGCGACCAGATTGATGCCCAGCCGATTATTGAAGGTGACCTTTTGGTGGATCACTTTTTCGCTTTGAGGGAACGTCTTGTCCCAGGCGAGCTGATCAGCGGCATGCGTCACTTCGGGTGTTGAGATCGCCACCGCCAGCGCCGCGCCGACGATAGCTTTTTGAGATAGAGT
>QHZE01000574.1 GCA_003225335.1 Acidobacteriota bacterium | reverse complement strand
CGTCCCGATCCGCTTGCGCGGAAGCAGGAGACTGAGAGTCTCACCTGGCCCACCCACACTGGAGCCTAACGGGGCGCTACGTCGTGGCTCACCGGTTGGAGCTGCGGCAGCATCGTGAGACTTCTACTTCCTCGTCAGCTCAGCGTACGAACTCAGCGAGAAGTAGACTCGGTCGCCCGTCGAGTTTGCCGTGACCTCGCCGGCCAGCTTGCCGCCGCGTAGCAGCAGTCCGAGCGAGACGTTGTGCGGCCAACGCTCGGCGTCGGCGGCGGGGATCCGCGCGGCAAACGTGCCGGAAAGCCGACCATCGGAGAAGCTCGCGTTCGTTACCGACGCGCCCGACTGATCTCCAATCCATGCCTGGATGCTCCCGTCCGTGTTGATCCGCAACCGCATGGGAACCGTCCGTTGATAGGTCCGCAATGTGCCCGACCATTCGCCGGCGAGCTCCGGGGTCACGACGAGGGATGAAGGGCCGGGTGGACCAGGTGGTGGCCCAAGTCGGGACGGCGCGACATCGGGCAGCACAGCTGCAACGGCCTCCCGCGCGATGGTGAACTCCTGCGTCATCGCGGCCGGTCGCGTGCTGGTATTGGAGAGCACTACGACGGCGAGGTTCCAGGCAGGGTAGAGGATCATGAGCGTCGTCGCTCCCGGCATCCCACCAGTCTGCGCGAGAAGCTTGCCGCCCTCGAAGATCCCGAAGCCCAGCCCACTGGTCGAGGGCGGCGTCGGCTGGTGCATGAGATCGACCGTCGCGTCCTGTAGAATCGCTCGCTGGTCGGGCAGCCGATCCTTGAGATGAAACATCGCGAAGCGGACCAGGTCGTGTGCGCTGGAGTAGACCGATGACGCGCCGATGTGATCGAAGGTGAAAAAAGGACTCGGGCGGTTGTCGTAGCCGTACCGTTCGGCGACGAACTCGGCGAGCTCGCTTGGAATGTCGATCGACGTTCGCGTCAGCCCCAGCGGCGCGAAGACCTCGGTTCGCATGAATTCCGCGTACGATCTGCCGGAGACTCGTTCGATGAGGTGGCTGATGATTCCGTAGCCCAGATTCGAGTACTCGTAGACCTGTCCAGGAGGGAATACGAGGTTTCCATAACGCGCGATGGTCTCGTCCATCGGCGGCGGCGAGTATCCGCGATCGGCGTAGAAGAAGTTTGAGTGCAGAGGGAGACCCGCGGTGTGGCTCAGCACGCGGCGCACCGTCGCGCCATCCGCATTGCCAGCCAGCCCCGTGAGCTTCGCCGTACCGAGGTAAGCATTCGCCGGTCGGTCGAGATCGACCTGGCCGCGATCGACCAGGACCATGAGTCCCGTTGCTGTGAGCGGCTTCGAGATCGAAGCGAGGGCGTACATCGTGTAGGGCGTCGCCGGGATCAGCTTTTCCTGGTTGGCCAAGCCGATCGCCTCCTCGAACAGGATGCGGCCGTCCTTCGCGACCGCGACGGCCACTGACGGCGACCGCACCGTATCGACCATTCGGTGCATCGCGGCACGCACGGACGCGAATTGGTCCGACGACTGCCCGTCGGCTGCGGGAGCGAGCCCGACGACGGCCAGTGCCAATGGAAGGAGGTGAAGCATGGGGCGGGATCCCCGCTTGGAGTGCTCGAACAGTCGATCGATGTATGTCGAGCGCATAGACATCTGAGGTGGTTGACAGCATACCCAAGCAAGCCGGAGAAGGATAAGGAACAACCAAGAAAAAGGGAGAAGCTCTATATCTTTCTATCTGTTAGAACAAAAACTCCCGGAGAGACATGGATAAGCATAAACCTGCCAGGAACGACCTCAGACCACCTATAAGGAGAAATTAGATAGCAGTGTTGGCGCCGATGCCCAGCGCCGCGACTATGACCGCGACTGCGCTAAAGGCAGGGTCCTTTCTGAGCATTCGCCAGCCGTACTCCACGTCTTTAAATAGGGCGTCCATGGCAACCTGTGTCCCCGTGTTCCGGCAGCATTTATCGAACCGCTGTGAATCGTAGGCAAGCTCTTGACGAATGAGGTGAGCACTGCTCCTACCCCAGGCAAGCGGTATCGACGCCAATCATGCATGACCCCGATGGTTCGTGACGAGACGAAGCGATCCTCCAAAGGCGACCCTGCTCCCACAAGCAAAAATGCAATTGGTGTGCCACGAGATGAATCGAAGAATTGTCGAAGGTTAACCGCCCCCTCTAGGAGCTGCGCCGTCGCAGAACGTCCGGTCCTGGGATGCAGTTGTCCTAATCCGGACAGCCCGGTGCCGCCACGATGCTCACTTGGACGTATAGTCGGCTTATCGGAAACTGAGAATCGATGCGGCCATCGAGCTTCGTCCCACCGGACAAGCGTTATTGTGCGGGTCCGTGCGGAGCAATGATGTTTCTTGGAATCCCGTTTTAATCCTGCAGAGGCCAGTATTCCAAGGTTATGGGAGTCTTGGTCCCAATCGATGTTAAACGGTCTCTCCGGCCGAAAGGATATTATTAGCGATCTTGAGTCCTGTGGGGTTAGGTGTGGCGAGCAGTATGTAATAGAGATGGCCTCCCTTGGTATTCCGGATCAGTGCTGCCTTCGATGCGTAGCCGAAGACCGCCTGAAGGCGCTTCCGGTACCAGTTCAGCAGGGCGCCGCCCGACTCTTCGACTTTCACTGGAGCCTCGCAGAAAAAATTGGGTTCTACCCGATACAACACATTGTACCAATCCGGCGAGCCAAAGTAGGCGTCGAGCTTTCCCCTGCGTTTCTCTGTAAACCCGCCGCTCCGCAGCAGGAGGCGTTGGATGGCCATACCAACAGGAAAGTTGAGAAACACCTCAATCGCTTTGGTCTGGCCAAGCGCAACAAGGGTGCTCCAGGGTACCTGCATGCCAAATGGATCCAGGAAGACTACGGCACGCCATTCTGTCCAGTTGATCTTGGGGTTCTCTACCAATCGGTCAAGTAGATAGCGGTTGCAATCGCTCTGCCGGATGAGGATCTTGCGGGTTTCAGCATATTCTTGCTCGAGTTTCTGGAGTTCATCTACACGTTCTGGATCATTTTCGATGAACACGTAGTAGGTAAAATCACGGTTTCTCGAGTCCGTGGACGACGCTGCTGAGGACGCCATAAAGCCTGACCGGGGCGTTCTGCATCCAAGAGGGAAGCCGGTGAAAATTGAATGTTCATGTTTTCTTGCTCGCAACCCCGCCGAGCGGCATCAGCTTAGCAGGCAAGGCTGGGAACCTTCGCGTAACTTTCATGCCGGGTCCACTGAGGCGGCGCGCCGTGCTGGAGCGAGGTTGGCCAGCGCGGCGATACTCAACAGAATTGTCGCGATCGATCCTCCGCGACGCACCGAGTGTGTCGGGGCATGCAGACATCGATCACGGTCCCGTCCTGGGGGTTCATGGCCGCAAACAACGTGGTCGTCCCGTGGCGTT
>QHZE01000140.1 GCA_003225335.1 Acidobacteriota bacterium | reverse complement strand
CGATGAAGCTACTTCGCATCTGGATTCCGAGTCCGAACGCCTTGTCCAGCAGGCGCTGGCAAAGATCACACCCGGAAGGACGGTCTTGGTGATCGCCCATCGTTTCTCCAGCATCGCGCGGGCCGGCCGGATTGTTGTCATCGAAGATGGCGAGATCGTCGAGGCAGGAAGCCACGAGGAGTTACTGGCTCTCAATGGTGTGTATCACAGGCTTCATGCCCTGCAATGGGATGCGCCACACGGCCTCGACGAGGAATTGACGTAATGCCTCAGCTACAAGTTTTGAAAAACTTGCCACGAATTTCACGAAGTTTTCCCGTCAGGTGGCCTGTTTCGTGTAATTCATGTAATTCGTGGCCAGGGTTTTCAGTTCATGCAAACCACAACTGCCGAGGAGGAGCCGGCGCGGCGGATGTAGCTGCTCAATTCTTGTTTGTGATGTTGCTCTTGCCGGCGAGTTCGGCAGCCCAGGCGGGCGTCACGGTCAGCGGAATTGTCGAGGACCAGAGCAGAGCGGCGATACCGGGGGCGCAAGTCAGTCTGGTCCAAGGGGAAAACGCGCGGACAACCTCTACCGACGAACATGGCCGCTTCATGTTCACAGGCGTGGGTCCCGGCAAATACAAGCTTGGGGCAGCGGCGCACAGTTTCCAGCCTCAAGAGCTGGAGATTGGGATCGGCGCACAATCTTTGGAGTCGCTGAAGCTCAGGTTGAAGATCAGCGCGCAAGCGACGCAAGTGACGGTGAGCGCAGACTCACTCGACGATTCGGCCGATGCCGAGAGCAACGCGGACTCGGTGAAATTCGACGACGACTTGTTTCGCCAGCTGCCTGTGCCGGCCAGGGACGTTTTGCCTCTGATCACGAAGTTTGTCTCCCCCGCCGCGCTGGGCACTGAGGGTCTTTCGATCGTGACGGATGGGATCGAAGGAAATCAGCTCGACGTGCCTGCTTCGGCTATTCGGAAGGTAAACATCAACAGGAATCCTTATTCAGCCGAGTTCCGGCGCCCCGGCAAAGGCAGAGTGGAAGTCACCACGCAACGAGGGCGCAGGAAATTCCACGGAAGCCTGGCCGTGTTTGCCAGAAACTCCGTGTTTGACGCGCGCAATGCGTTTGCCCAGTCCACTCCGGATCTGGACAGACGAATGGTGGTAGCCACCCTGGGGGGGCCGCTGGGAGGCAAGCGGAGCTTGTTCTTCCTGACAGGCGAGCACCTGACGAATAACGAGAGCGAGATCGTCAACGCCATCACACCCGCGGGACCCTTCCGCGCCATCGTACCTTCTCCTCAGAGGCGCGACAGGTTCCTCGCCAGGATTGACCTGCGACAGATGGGCATCCACTATGTGTCCGCCAGCTACGGCATCACGGATGATGACAGGAGGAATCGGAATGTGGGAGATTTCAACCTCCCGGAACAGGGCATACGCGAGCGAAGCCGCCAACACCGGCTTTTGTTGACCGAACGCGCCATCCTTTCCGCGAACCTGATCAATGATCTGCGTTTTGCCTTCAAGAGTGAGGACGCGATCTCGGGAAATCCAGCCCCAGGCCCAACCATTGTGGTCGCAGACGCCTTTACCGGCGGCCCGTCCCCGACTTTCAGTCATGACGGCCGGAAATCGTTCGATGCTCTCGACAGTGTTTCGTACGTGCGCGGACGGCAAACGTTTCGCTTTGGCGTCCAATCCCGGGTCAGGCTCAACCATGCCATTGACGCCTCGAACTTCAATGGCACCTTCCAATTCGCAAGTCTTCAGAACTTCGCCGCCGCCACGCCCTTCGTATACCAGGCCAACCAGGGACGGCCGGATGCTCGCTTTTCGGTCTATGACGCCAGCGGATTCGTGCAGGACGACATCCGGGTAAGCCCGCAGTTGAGCCTTGCGTGCGGCTTGCGCTACGACTGGCAGTCCAGCATTGACAAGCGCAAAAACCTGGCGCCGCGATTCGGATTCGCCTTCGCGCCGGGCAAGCACAAGACGGTTTTGCGCAGTGGAATCGGCATCTTCTATGAGGACCTGCCCACCGCCGCCACTCTACGCTCGTTGCTGATTGATGGGGTTCGGACTCGCGAGGTGGTGATCTCCAATCCGTCTTTTCCGGATCCCTTTCAAGGGGGTCAGGTGATTCTGACCCCGCCGAGCGTGATCCGCGTGGCTCCGGATATCCGCTCTCCTTACATCGTGCAAACGAGCCTCGGTGTTGAGCGGGAGCTGTCGTCGAGAACCTGGCTCTCGCTCGAATACTCGTTTCTGCGCGGCCTGCACCTCTTCCGCTCCCGCAACGTGAACGCGCCCGAGCCCGAGACAGGCCTGCGGCCGGCCGCCGGCTTCCTGAACATCAACCAGGTCGAGTCCGGCGCATCCCTGCGGAGCCATGCGCTCGGCGTTACATTCCGTGGCCGTGCTGGAAAGCATCTGAGGGGCATTGCGCAGTACACCCTGTCGCGCAGCTTCAACGACACGTCCGGCGCTTTCTCCCTGCCCGCCGATAATTTCAATTTGCGAGCGGAATGGGGGCGTGCTGATTTCAACCAGACACACCGATTCAATTTCGCGGGAACTTTGGAACTGCCCCGGGGTTTGCGGCTCGCGTCCGTGCTCTCGCTGGCCAGCGGCGCGCCCTTTAATATCACGACAGGTTTTGATGACAACCACGATACGGTCGCGAACGACCGGCCTCCGGGCGTCACCCGCAATACAGAGCTCCGTCCCGGAACTGTGGACCTTGACGTGCGCTTGACCAAGACCTTCAAGCTGGCGCCTCCGTTCCTCGGCGGCCAGCCTCCCGCGAAGCGTGAATCACACAACCTGGAGTTCAGCGTGGACGCCTTCAACGCCATCAACCACACTAACTTCGCCCATATCGTCGGCACAAACCCGCGCGCAGACAGGACAACAGGATTAACTGGCGATTCTTTGCGTCTTCGCGTCTTCGTGGTAAAGACCGGACCCAATCCACCACGAAGACGCGAAGCCACGAAAACCCTTAGTCACTTCTAATCTAATCCGGACCAGCCGCAGATTTTATTGAACAATTTTGGAACGGAATGCGTCTAAGAGTGCGCCGTTTGTTGCGGTGGCCCCAGTGCAACCAAAAATCTTTTCGAAGCGCTCAATAGAGGCTGACGCCCACCAAAAGCTAACTCTCACCCAAAAATCCGACCACGAGGCCCTATGTTGCGTGGACCGATGAGTTCGAGAGCTAAGGTCTATGGATTCCTTCTTTTGATTGCGGTGCTCGGAGGCGGGGCTTACCTCGTCAAGTACTACCTCATCGCCCACGCCGCGGCCAAAGCGGCCAACAAAGATAACGACAAAGACAAAGCGAAAAAGGGGGACGGTAAGGAAGCTTCCCCTGTCGAACTGGCAGTCGCAAAGCGCGACAAGATCTCTTCCTATCTTACTTCCACCGCAAACCTCCGGGCTTTGAGAGAGGTCGATGTGGTCTCTCAGGCCGAGGGTGTGGCGAAGGCTGTGTTCGTCGAAGAGGGAGACTTCGTCAAAGACGGACAAGTGATGTGCCAGCTGGACGACGCGCAGCTGAAGATCCGGCTGGAGTTGGCCAAAGAGAGGCTGGCTCAGGCCAGATACCAGCAGGAGAAGGCCAGAAAAAGACAGGAGAAAGCCGGCTCTCAGATCGAGAACAGCAGGAAGGAAGTCGCGAGGCTTCAGCACGCATTTGACGAGAAGCTCATCAGCGAGCGCGAGGTGGACCAGGAAAAGTATCGGCTCGATGAATTCGTCCATGACGAGCGGATTTCTTCCGTCGAGACCCGCGAGCTCACCCATCGTGTCGAGGAGCTGGACGCCGAAATCAGGCAGGCCGAGCTGGAGATCTCGCGCACGCAGATTCGAGCTCCCTTCAGCGGCCATGTGACCCAGCGCGTCGTCGAATTGGGCCGGACCGTTCGCAACCTCGACGCCCTCTTCAAACTCGGCGCCTTTTCGCCCCTGTATGCCGACGTGCATCTGTCCGAACGTGAAGCGCACCAGGTGAAACCCGGTCAGTTGGCTGTAGTCAAACTGGGTGTCGACGAATCGGTGAAGTGCAACGGCCGTGTGGACCGCATCAGTCCGGTCGTCGATCAGTCCAGTGGAACCGTGAAGGCCACGGTTGAGCTGACTTCCACCGGCGGCGGGCTCAAGCCAGGGGCCTTTGTGCGCGTGGAGATCCAGACCGACACCCGCCCGGATGCAATCTTGATCCCCAAGAAAGCTGTGCTCGAGGAAGACGGCGAGCACTACGTGTTCATTGCCAACGGCGATACGGCCAAGAGAACCAAAGTGTTGCTTGGATATGAGTGGTCCGGGCAAGTCGAAATCCGCCAGGGAGTCTCGGCGGGAGCCAAGGTTGTTGTGGCCGGCCATGGGACCCTGAAGGACGGTGGAAAGATCAAGATCATCCAGAGCTGAAGGACCGCGGGGCCGCCGAGAGCGCAGAGAAAGAAATGACAAATGACCAATGACAAATGAAAGATGACAAATCGCATTTTCTTGTGCGGATTTCTGACTTCTATTTGTCATTTGTCATTGGTCATTTGTCATTGGCCATTTGACGGAAGATCCGCGCCGGAGTGCGAAGGATTTTCCGCTTAGTACGGATGGACACGGATTTTCTATCTGTGTGAATCTGTGTTCATCTGTGGTTCCTTACTCGACAAGCGGCAGCTGTTGAGATCGGATGTCCTTCATCACATAAGCCGACGGTATGATCAAAACCGCAATGAGCCGGCCGGTGACGGTGTTCATGTTTGTCGTCGCCGTCATTCTTTTCGGCTTCGTTTCGCTGGACCGGCTGGCCTTGAACCTGCTGCCGGATATTTCCTATCCCTCGCTCACCATTCAAACCGACTATCCTGACGCCGCTCCTGAAGAAGTGGAGAGCCTGATCACGCGGCCCATTGAAGAATCTGTCGGCGTAGTTCCAGGCCTGACGCGATTGAGCTCGGTCTCCCGCTCCGGGCAGTCCGAAGTCGTGTTGGAATTTGCCTGGAAAACCAAAATGGACCTGGTCGTGCTCGACGTCCGGGAGAAACTGGACGTGGTGAATCTTCCGCGGGACGTGCAGCGGCCCGTGATCCTGCGCTTCGATCCGACCTATGATCCCATCATGAGGCTGCAGCTTTACGGTGATCTCAGCCTCGGCCGGCTGCGTTACACGGCGGAAAAAGAGTTGAAGAAGAATGTCGAATCCACCGAGGGCGTCGCCGCCATCAAGGTCATTGGAGGATTGGAAGAACAGATCCGTATCGAGATCGACGAAAAGCGGCTGGCCGAGCTGCAGATTCCCATCACGCAGATCACCCAGATTCTGGCCCAGGAGAATCTGAATCAGGCCAGCGGCAGTCTGTATGACCTGGACGCGAACTACCTGGTCCGGATGCTCAACCAGTTCAGATCGGTGGAGGAGATTCAGCAGATCATCATCCGTAATCAGGGCGGCCGCAAGGTGACGCTGGGCGACGTGGCCAAAGTCTGGCGAGGCAGCAAAGACCGTGAGGTGATCGCCCGGCTCAATGGCAAAGAAAGCGTCGAGATGGCCATTTACAAGGAAGGCGATGCCAACACGGTCACCGTTGCACAGGCCGTTCTGCAACGGCTCGACTCGTTGAAGAAGGCTAATCAGTTTCCCAAGGGCGTGGACTACCAGGTCGTTTTCAATCAAGCCGAGTTTATCAAGAACGCGGTGGATGACGTCTTGTCCTCCGCAATTGTGGGAGGCTTGCTGGCGGTTATGGTTCTTTACGTTTTCCTGCGGGACCTGCGCAGCACGCTCACCATAGGCCTGTCGATTCCGATCTCGATCATGGCCACCTTCGCCCTGATGTACCAAACCGGCATCACGCTCAATATAATGTCGCTGGGCGGAATCGCTCTGGGAGTCGGCATGCTGGTGGACAACTCTATCGTCGTGCTGGAGGCCGTTGACCGCCACAAGAATGCAGGGATCTCCCTTTTCGAAGCCGTGTACCGGGGGACCAAGGAAGTCGGCATGGCTGTCACCGCCTCCACGCTCACCACGGTCGCCGTCTTCTTGCCCATGATTTTCGTGGAGGGGATCGCCGGGCAACTCTTCAAAGACCAGGCGCTGACGATCACCTACTCGCTGCTGGCATCTTTGCTGGCGGCCTTGACTTTCCTGCCGATGGTCCTGGCGGTCCAAATTCGAAAGCCCGCAGTCAATCCCGAGGATGCCGCCGCTATTGCAGTAGCGGCTCCGGAGGCGCCATCCCCGGCGCCGGGCCGGTTTCACCGTGCCGTGTTGTGGCTGTCGCGTACAGGCAGAACCGCCGGGCGCTTCCTGTTCCTCGATCTCGCTACAGTTGTCGCCTCCGATCTCCGCAGGCTGTTCCGGTTGCTGGGAGGCCTCCTCTTATGGCCGTTGAACCCTTTCTTGGACCGCTGGGAGCGGTTCTACAATCGTCTGAACCAGGGCTATCCGCGACTGCTGGTCTGGTCGCTTGATAACAAGGGGAACGTGATCGTACTTGTGGTTTTCCTGACGGTGACCGCGGTGGCCCTCTCTTTCCGGCTCGGCGCGGAACTGATTCCGTCTTTGACCCAGGGCGAGTTCCTTTTCGAGCTCCGCCTGCCCGAAGGCAAGCCGCTGGAGGTGACGGATCGGCTGATCAGCGTCATCGAAAAGAAAGTTGCGGCTTACCCCGATGTGCAAACCGTCTTTTCCAGCGCGGGCGGCAGCAACAGGAACCAGTTTGCTCGCGAGTCGCATGAAGAAAACGTGGGCCGGCTTTTCGTGGTCATGAAGAACAAGCGGGACAAAGAGACCGAAGCGGCGGTCATCAAGCGTATCCGGGACCAACTGGAGGAGTATCCCGAGCTGAGCTTCACATTCAGCCGCCCCACGCTGTTCAGCTTGAAAACACCGGTCGAAGTCGAGATCTACACCTACGACCTCGACAGCCTGCATTCCACGGCCGGGCTAGTGGCAGCGCGGTTGCGCAGGATCGCCGGCCTGACCGACGTCAGGACCAGCACGGAGCTGGGCAACCCGGAAGTGCACGTCCTTTTTGACCGGGAGCGGTTAGCGCGCCTTGGGCTGGAGGAAAGCCAGATCGCCAACATCCTGAGAAACAAGATCCGAGGCGACGTGGCCTCGCGTTACCGGGAGGAGGACAAACAGATCGAGATCCTGGTGCGCGCCGGCGAATCCGACCGGAGCACGATCCAGGACATCAAGGACCTGGTGATCAACATGGGCAACGCCGTTCCTACCAACCCGAGGATGAGCGTCGCGGATCGCATCGCCGCGCGCAACAGCAGCCAGGGCGGACGGCCGCTGCGTCGCGAGGAGCAGGATGTGCGCGATGAAGACCTGGCCGCGCCCGCGCGCTCCTCCGGACCCGTCGCCGGCGTGGTGCCCATACGATTGGGATCGGTGGCTGACGTCGTTGTTGCCCGCGGTCCCAGCGAGGTGCGCCGCATCCGTTCGCAGCGGGCGGCCGTCGTTTCGGCGAACTTGAGCGGCCGCGACCTGACCAGCGTTTCGGAAGAAATCCGCGGCGAGCTGCAGAACCTGCGCAAGGAAATTCCGGAACACACGACCATCGGACTGGGCGGGCAAAACGAGGAGCTTGAAGCTTCTTACAAGAGCCTGCTGCTGGCGCTCGCGCTGGCCGTGTTCCTGGTCTATTTGGTCATGGCCTCCGAGTTTGAATCCCTGATTCATCCCTTCATCATCATGTTCACGGTGCCGCTGGGACTCATCGGAGTGGTGTTCTCCCTTTTTCTTACCGGCACCGCTTTCAACGTGATGGTGTTTCTCGGGGTGATCATTCTGGCGGGAATCGTGGTCAACAACGCCATAGTTCTGATCGACTATGCAAATCAGCTGCGGCAAGAGGGACTCTCCAAGCGCGAAGCCCTGGTCAAAGCCGGTGAAGTGCGGTTGCGGCCCATTCTGATGACCACTCTTACCACGGTTCTGGGCCTCATCCCGATGGCCCTGGGCTGGGGCGAAGGCGCCGAGGTGAGAGCCCCCATGGCGATCACGGTGATGGGGGGCCTCAGCTTCTGCACGCTGTTGACACTGGTCTTCATCCCCGTGGTCTATGAAATAGTGGACAGGAAAGTCTTTGCGGGAGACGCAACGCCGCAGCCCTCGACCGTGAAGTTCAGCGCCCCCGCCGTGGGAGAGCACGAACTCGACCCGAGAAGTGGGTAGGGGCAAATGACAAATGACAAATGACCAATGAGAAATGACAAATCGCAGTTCGTTGTCGGGACTTCTGACTTCTATTTGTCATTGGTCATTTGTCATTTGCCATCTGTCATTTGACAGGAAAATCCTTGCCAGCCGGCGAAGGATTTCCACGTTAGCCGTGCAGATACACACGGATCTGTGTGCATCTGTGTGCATCTGTGTTCATCGGTGGTCTCATTTTGTGCGTTTACGCAGACAACAATTCTAATGGACACTAACGGCGTTCCTGAGCCCCGCCCAGCAGAAAGCAACAAGACGCAAGCTGGCCATCGCCTGGCGGAGCTTTCCATCCGCTACCCCGTGACGGTGTGCATGATCTTCGTATCGTTCATCGTCCTTGGATTGGTGTCCGTGACGAAGATTCCGCTCGTTCTCACGCCGGACATCACCTTTCCTTTTATTGGGGTTTGGGTGCCGTACCCGAATGCCACACCCGGCCAGATTCAGGAGTCGATTGCCAAGCCGCTTGAAGAAGCCCTGAGCACGGTTCCCCATGTTCAGCGCCTGATGACCCGGTCCAGCGATCGCGAGGTCTTTATCGGCATGACTTTTGACTGGGGCCAGGACGTGGACTGGCTGCGCTCGCAGGTACGGGAGAAGGTGGAGCAAATCCGCAAGGAATTGCCCGACGATGTCGACCAGATCTTCGTCCGAAACTGGAGCACGAACGATGAACCGGTCGTCGAGGGCCAGATCGCATCCGGCCGCGACCTGCGCAATGCCTACGATTTCATCGACCTGAAAATCAAGAAGCCTCTCGAGCGTCTGTCCGGTGTCGCCGAAGTCGAAATCTGGGGCGTCGAGCGCAAAGAGATCGACATCTACTTGCGGCTCGACGACCTGAAGCGCCATCACGTGGATGTGAGCGGCCTGTTCCGCAAGATGGACAACGCCAACCTGAACGTCTCTCTGGGCCGCGTGCTGGACGGGGGCTTGCGTTACGGCGCCATCACGCAGGGATCCATGAGCTCCCTGGAGGCCATACGGAATTTCCCCGTAAACGACGGCGGCATTCGCCTGGCCGAGGTCGCTGACATCGATTTCGACAATCCGGTCACGAACTCCGGCCGCCATCTCAATGGCAAGTATGCGATCGGTTTTGCCGTCCGCAAGAACTCCCAGGCGAACACGGTCGAAACCGTCCGGCGGGTGATGAGCCGCATCGAAGAGCTCAACCAGGATCCCTCTCTGAAAGGCATTCAAGTTCTCGTCTGGTTTGACGCCGGCAAGGAGATCACCAAATCGCTCACGGGGCTGCTGGATTCCGGAACCATCGGCGCCTTCCTGGCGGTGATCGTCCTGTTTCTCTTTCTGCGCAAGCTGGGGGCCACCCTCGCCATCGGTTTTGCCATCCCGTTTTCGATCATCGCTACCGTGGGCTTCCTGTTTCTGATGGGCAAGACCTTGAACGTGCTTTCCATGATGGGTCTGATGCTGGCGACGGGCATGCTCGTGGACAACGCCGTCGTCGTTCTGGAGTCCATTTTCCAGAACCTCGAAAAGGGCAAGGACCGGGTCACAGCGGCCAAGGTCGGCACGCAGGAAGTCATCACGGCCGTCATTGCCGCTACGTTGACCTCCGTTATCATTTTTGTCCCCCTGGTGTTCGGGAAAAAGACCAATTATTCGATCTGGCTGGCCGACACGGGGACCTCGATCATCATCGCGCTGTTGTGTTCCCTGTTTATCTCACTCACGCTGATTCCGCTGGGCGTGGGCAAGCTGCTCCGCATTGATGTCCGCGAGAAGTCCCGCTGGCAAGTCTTGGCGCAAGCATCGCTGGGTCCCCGAATACGGAGGGTCTTTGCGCGGCTCCCGGGGCTTCACCGCGGAGGCAGCCAGACCGGAATGGATGCGCCTTCGCCGGCCAGGGAACAACGCATCATGGACCGTTACGTGCTCATGGTCGACTGGTGCCTGAGACACCGTTTTCTCTGCGGGTTGTTGCTGGTGCCCGCGGTTGTCGGGGTCTCCTTCTTCGCTCTCAAAAAAGTGCCCGACAATTCGCCGGAAGCCCAGGATCTGCAGAATCTCAGCATCCAGTACGAGTTCTCGGAAAACTACCACTACGCCAAAATCGAGCAGCACTACGTAAACCCGGTGGAGAAATTCCTGCTGGCCAGCAAGGAGCGGTTCAAGATCAAAGACGTGGACAGCTTCTATGGCAACAACGAAGCCAACACCCGCGTCCACTTCGATAAAGAACGGATCACGCTCGAGCAGCTCGTGGAAATCCGCAAGCAGATTGCCGCCGAGCTTCCCGTAATCCCGGGGGCGGAGATCAAGCTGGGCAGGCAGGAAGGAGCCGAAGCGCAGACCTGGATCAGCATGAACCTGTTTGGCGACGATAGCGCGACGCTGCAAGCCCTGGCTCGCGAGGCGCGCAACCGTCTGCGTAAGACCGGCAAGTTCTCCGAGATTCACAACGACCTGGACCGCGGACGGCAGGAAGTGCAGATCCGCCTGAACCGCGAGCTGGCCAAGAAATACAACATCTCGCCCGAATCCGTCTCCCGGGTGTTGGGCATTGTGGTGCGCGGCCAGCGCCTGCGCGGCTTTCGCACCTCCGGGGGCGAGGTGGACATCTGGGTCCGGCTGCAGGCTTCCGACCGCGAGGATCTGGAAGATCTCAAATCGATGGTCGTCGGCGCCGGACCCAACGGCGAGGAAATCTTATTGAGTCAGGTGGCGGACCTGGACATCGTCAAGACTCCCGGCCTCCTCCAGCGCGAAGACCGGCGGACTTTCACCTGGATGTTCGCCAACTACACCGGTGACAAGAGAGACGAGGGGATGAAGCTGGTCACCGAGGTCATGAACAGCCTGGACTACCCTTCCGGATACGGCTGGAGCTATGGTTTCTGGACGCGCCGGCGGGCCCAGGAGGATCAGGAGTTCTATTTCAACCTTCTCCTGGCGCTTTTCATGGTCTACTTCGTGATGGCCTCGCTCTTCGAGTCCCTGGCCCATCCGTTTGCCATCATGACCTCGCTCCCCTTTGCCATGGTGGGGGTGGCCTGGACGCTTTACCTCACCGGAACACCCTTGAACCTGATGGCCATGATAGGCTTGATGGTTCTGTTGGGCATCGTCGTCAACAACGGCATCGTCATGCTCGACCACGTCAACAACCTTCGCCGTCGGGGCATGCCTCGATCCAGCGCCATCCTCTTGGGTTGTCGTGAACGCTTTCGCCCCATTCTGATGACGGCCATCACCACCATTGTCGGCCTGATTCCTCTGGCAATGGGCAAAAGCGGAATCTTCGAGCTGCGCTACTTCCCCCTCGCCCGAACCGTGATGGGCGGTCTGGCGGCTTCCACGGTGCTGACCCTGCTGGTATTGCCCACCTACTACACGCTCTTTGACGATCTCGCCGTCTGGCTGAAGCGAACCTGGCTGGCCAGCAATCCAGGGACAGTCACCGAAATCCCCAAATTCAAGCCACTATCCAAGACTCCGTAATCTCGCAACCCGCCGGAACGTCGCAAAAGGTGCCCAGAAGACGGTCTGACGACCATTTCCGGCGCTTGTGTGACGTGGCCCGCCGGCCGGGTACGACGACTCGAGCCCTTAGCCGCATAACCCCAGATCTTTCTCGGCGGCCGGAGTTATTTCGGGAAATTTGGGAGTTTCGGTGACTGTCCGGGGGACTCATGACTCATAGCGCGTCGGTTGAAGCGCGTTATTCGACGCGGCGCCGCGGAACTGCGTCCCTTCGAATATATCTCCCAGTACCAGACGACTGCCTGGGGACAGGCACCAACCGGATTGATCGTCTGCGGCTATCAGTTTTCAGACCGCCACCGGAGCGATCTGGCCGCGCTGTTCACACGCACCATCGCCGAACTTCGCTGACTGTCCCCGCTCCACGCCATCATTCCCGATGGTTTTCGTGAGGCAATCAGAAACCATCGGCTGCAGCAGCCTCCCTCAGGGAGAAGTGAGGGCAAAATTTGCCCGCCCGTCAGCACCTTTTTTGGTTATAGAATAGCTATCTGTCACCGTCGGGGCACGCGGAAGAAAACCCTGGACGAGTCTGAAAACGCAACTGTTCCCCGCAGTCCAATGGCAGTGTGCTTCCTTCTCTAACGCGCTCCCGGGCGTTATTCTTAATGTTTTACGCGCTCATGGCCAGAAATGCACAGCCCCACGTCGTTATCGCCGGCGCCGGCTTCGGCGGGCTGGCCGCCGCGCGGGCGCTCGCGAAGGCGCCCGTCCGGATCACGCTCGTCGATCGCACGAACCATCACCTGTTTCAACCGCTGCTTTACCAGGTCGCGATGGCTGGGCTCTCGCCCGCCGACATCGCAGCGCCGATCCGCGCGATCCTGCGGCGGCAGAAGAACCTCACCGTGCTCCTCTCCGAAGCCACGGGCATCGACCTGACGCGGCGCACCGTGCTGCTCAGCGAAGGCTCGATCCTTTACGACTACCTGGTCCTCGCGACAGGCGGGCGGACGAGCTACTTCGGGCACGACGCTTGGGAGAAATACGCGCCGGGGCTGAAGGACCTGGACGACGCGGTCGAGATCCGGCGCCGCGTGCTTCTCGCCTTCGAGGCGGCCGAGAAGGAGTCTGAGCCCGAGCGCCGCCGCCAGCTGCTGACGTTCGTTGTCGTGGGCGGCGGCCCGACGGGCGTCGAGTTGGCCGGTGCGATCGCGGAGCTCGCGCGCTATGTCCTCGCGTCCGACTTTCGACACATAGACCCGCGCCAGACGCGAATTATCCTCGTCGAGGCCGGGCCTCGGATACTCCCAATGTTTCCGGAGGACCTGGCAGCGAAGGCCGTCCGCCAGCTCGAGAGGCTGGGCGTCTCGGTGCGGACGCGGGCGAAGGTGACCGCCATCGACGAGAGCGGCCTTCATCTCGCGCCGGAGCGCATTGCAGCCCGCACGGTGCTCTGGGCCGCCGGTGTGCAGCCGACGGGGCTCACCCGGAGGCTCGGCGCGCCGCTCGACCCCGCGGGACGCGTCATCATCGAGCCCGACCTCACGCTGCCGGGACACCCTGAGGCGTATGCGATCGGCGACATGGCCGTGTTCCTCCATCAGGGCGGCAAGCCGCTGCCCGGCGTCGCCCCGGTCGCGATCCAGATGGGCAGCCACGCCGCGCGCAACATTTTCCGGACGCTTGACGGCGCGCCGCGCGTGCCTTTCCGCTATGTCGACCGCGGCAGCATGGCGACGATAGGCCGCTCGGCCGCGATCGCTCAGATAGGCAGGCTGCGCCTGGACGGCTTCGTCGCGTGGCTGGCCTGGTTGGTCGTACATCTCTTCTCGTTGATCGGATTCCGCAACCGTGTGGCGGTTCTCCTCAACTGGGCATGGTCCTATGCGACATACCAGCGCGGGGCGCGCCTGATCACGGGGCGGCGCCTCAGCCTCGTGCCGCACCGGCCGGTTCCGCCTGAAGAGGAAGCCGGGGCGCCGAGGGGAGAGTTCTTGGTTCGCTGACGGCATCAAAACTGGCTAAAAAGCGTCTCGACTCGAAGTTTGGAACTGGGCGCACAATTGGGAAACGGCGCTCCCGAAAGGGCGCATAACACGCGGGGACTGCTGAAAAGCGCGGGCGCTCAACTGCGATCTGTCAGGCGGCGGCGCCGCGAACTTGCGCTGCAGGCGACCGCCATCGGTATCGTCACGGTCCGCCGCCAAGTGCCTAAAATTCTCTTGCTCCTCCCTCGCTGTCGCGATAAAAGAACCCCACAAGTTTTCAGCGGAGACGGCAGCGGAGGTTTGCGCAAGTGGTATGACCGGAGCGGGAAGAAGCGGGGAAAACCTTTTCACGTCCGTTCGCCGATCAGTGTTTACCTGAGCGGAGATGCGCGCACGACCGTGTGATGTCTTCCTGAGGTCGAGCTTCCAGCATGGCAACGAAGAGATCGGGACCCGTTGAGCGGCTGATGGAGAAGGCCTTGAGGCCCGATAGATTCATCGACTATCGGACCTCGTGGGAATTCGTTGGAGGTCTTGAAGAGGTCAAAAGGGAAATCGACCGCCTGATCAAGACTCAACCGCACCAGGCGGTCGAGCTCCTCGAAACCTTTATCGCAGGCTGCTACGAGAAAGCGGAAGAGATCGACGACTCGAGCGGTTCGTTCGGGATGTTCGTCGGAGATCTCTTCTGCGCGTGGATCGAAGCGCGGCAGGCAGCCAAGGCCGCTCCACACGCTACCGCCAAACAGCTTCTCGGCTGGATGGACAGTGACGATTACGGCTTCTGCCACGGAATCGAGAAGAACGCCGTCAAAGCATTCAACAAGGCCGGCCTCAAGGCATTCGCCGAGGTCGCGCGCGAGGAGTTCGCGAAGGAGCTGGAGTCGGTCAAGGCTCGGGAGCAAGGAGACAGGAACACCCCGGGATCTTTCAGGTTTCGTCAGCTCTCAGATGTCCTCAGGGCGATCTACGCGGCGCAACAAGATGCCGACGGGTATCTGGCCTTGGTCGAGGCCACGCAACTGGCTCCGAGCGACTGCGCAGCCATCGCCAGGATCTACCG
>QHZE01000581.1 GCA_003225335.1 Acidobacteriota bacterium | reverse complement strand
CGCCTCCATTGGATCGACCCGGGCCGCGCGCCGCGCCGGCCAGTAGCACGCGAGGAATGCGACCGCAGCCAGCAGCAGTGTGATCCCGACAAATGTGAATGGGTCAGTCGCGCTGACGCCGAAGAGCAGGCTGCGCAATACACGGGTCAAGGCCAAAGCCCCGGCCAACCCCAACGCCATGCCTGCGACCGCCAGGGTCATGCCCTGGCGCAAGATCAATCGCAATACGTCGCTCCGCTCCGCGCCCAAGGCCATGCGCAGCCCGATCTCCCGCGTCCGCTGGTTCACGGAATAGGCCAGCACGCCATAGATGCCGATCGCCGCCAGAATCATCGCCAGCGCGGCAAACCCGCCGAACAGGCCCGCGTTGAATCTCTGTGACGCCACGGATTGCGTTACGATCTGCTCCATGGTGCTGACCTCCCCGATTGCCTGGTCTTTATCCAGCCCCCACACGACACTGCGAACCGTCGGGATAAGACTCGCTGGCATGACCCGTGTGCGGACGACCAGATTCAGTCCGTAATCCCAAAGGCTCTGCGAGTGGGGCACATAAATTTCCGGCATGGGTGGCTGGGCCAGGTCCATCTGGCGAACGCTCTTCACCACGCCGATGATTTCACGCGGGAGGTGATCGCCATCGCGCCACCAACCGTCTCCAATTCCCAACCGCTGCCCCAACGGATTCTCATTAGCAAACACCTGTTTTGCGAACGCTTCATTCACAATGACGACCAAAGTGGAATTCGTCGTATCGCCCTCAGTGAAGTCGCGCCCCTGTAGCAGCGGGATGCCCATGGCCCGGAAATATTCCGGAGTTACCAGGCGGTAGTTGGGACTGTTTTGGCCCTCGGGAAGCGGCGGCCGGCCGTGCACTTTGGTCGAGAGCGAAGAATTGCCGCCGATCATCGGCAGATAAAGGATTCCACCAGCCGCCTCCACGCCGGGAATATTGCGAAGCCGTTGGCAAAGTTCGTTGAAAAAGCGCGTCCGCTGGTTGCGATCAGCGTATTTTGCCTGCGGCGGCTCCAGACCAAAAGTGAGGACATTCACCGTGTCAAAGCCGGGCATTATCTGGGTAATTCTCCAAACGGTCCGCACCATCAGCCCAGCGCCGGCCAGGAGCATCAACGCCAACGCCATTTCACCCATGACCAGGAGACTGCGAAGACGATTGTGGCGCACGCCCTGGCTGGAGCCGCGTTCGCCCTCTTTGAGGGCCTCAGACAACTGGGTGCGTGACGCGGAGACAGCCGGCGCAATCCCAAACAAAATTCCGGCCAAGACGGCCAGCAACGCAGTAGCGCCCAGCACGCCGTAGTCGAGCCCAATGGAGGTAGCCATCGACACGTTCCAGGGATGGACTGCTTCAAGGTCGGGTCGTGCGATTCTCAGAAGTTCAACCAAAAGATGTGCCAATACAGTGCCCAGAGCCCCTCCCAGCATCGCTAATACGACGCTTTCGGTCATCAGTTGCCGGATGACTCTCCAGCGACCCGCTCCCAATGCCGCCCGAATCGCCATCTCCCTGCGGCGCGTCGACGCTCTGGCCAACAGCAGGTTGGCGAGGTTGGCGCAAGCGATCAAGAGAACGAACGCGACCGCGCCGAGCAGAATCAGCAGCGTGAACCGCAGATCGCCGGCGAGTTGTTCGCGCAACGGCACCAGTTTCACCTTCCAGTTCTTGTCCGTC
>QHZE01000580.1 GCA_003225335.1 Acidobacteriota bacterium | reverse complement strand
CAGGAACTCCGACTTCTCCTCCGGTGACAGAATCCTGGGTTCCAGAGGCTGGTCCGGGAGCATCTCGACATCCTCAGCGATCCGCGCCCATTGCTTGTTCTTCTTCAGGACGCGCCGCAACAGCCCGACCTCCATGTTGACCGTCCGCCCGGCCAGGCCCTGCTCGATGCGCCGCGCCTGGTACTGGGCGATCGTGTCGGCCGAGATCCTTAGCCGGAGATCCCCGCCTTTCTTCCCGAAGAAGTCCAGCAACGGTTTGCTCTTCTCCCTGTCGGTCTGGTGGGTCCTCGGCGCTGAATGGAGTTTTCGATTCTGCAGGTAAGCATCAACGGCCACCTCGAAGGACTGCCGGGCGGCTCCGTTTACCGCTGCCTTGCCTTGCGCTATGGCGGTGATCTTCTCCTTCTCCAGCCGCAGCGCCTCTTGCCAGTTTTTCGTTCTCAGCGGGAGGCGGTACCGGACGCCGTTCACCGTGTCGTCCATGTGGTACCACTTGCCGCGCTTGTAGATCATAGATTGGCTCCTTTCTTGCCCGGGTTTCGTTTCCGTGGCCGGCCTCCGAGCTTGCCGTTTTCCCTGGAGCTCTGGGCCTTGCGCTTCGAGCGCACAGCTCCACGGCAAGCGGGACAGAAGCAGACCAGCGGGACTTTGTGTATCGGGCATCGGTTCATGGGCCGAGCATGAACCTAACACGCTGGGGTGTCAAGGTCAATTGACGCGGCTTCCGCCCACCACGCGGCTTGCTTCGCCTTCGGCCTTCAGGTCGGCTTTCGGTTGTCCCTGGCTCTGGCCGCTGGCGTTGCTCGCTGCGCGAGAGGATGAAGCGTTGCTCTCCAGAAACTCCTCAACGTCTGGCAGCCTGTAGCGGATGAGCCGGCCGACACGGATGAACCGGGGCCCGCGCCCCTCCCGCCTCCATCGGCGCAGCGCTACGTTCGTGCATCGGAGCATTTCGGCCACTTCGGTTTCGTTAAGAATTTGCATGTGTTTCCTCTCCTACTTTGCGCCGAACAGCCCCGGCGCCGCTCGATTTCACGGAACCTGTGCTCCTCTCCGTCGAATTGGAGCACGGTGTTTTTGCATGTACCGGTCCGGTCTATAAGGAACACTTTTTCACGGGTAAAAAGGGTAACGCCATCTGAGCATTTTGCTTAGTTATTGTTATTGTTGTTGTTATTGTCTTTATAACCTTTACCCTTTGCTTTACCCGTTTACCCCCGTGTTACCCCTTTACCCCTGCGTTACCCCCGCGTTACCCTTGACTAAAATGACTTCAAGTGATTGTCGTAAAAGCGGTTGCTCCTCTACTTTACCCGTTACCCGCTCCTCAAACACTCGCAGCACCTTCTTCGTTCTCCACTGAATCAAGAGCCACAATCTTTATCATGCGCAGTTGTTTCCCTCCCATCCTCACCGGATAAGTGAATTTGTCAGCCTTCCCTTTCTTTCCGCCCGACACTTGAATCACGCCCTGAGCGCGCCACTGAATGAGGACGGATCTGGGGCGGAACCCAAATCTCCGGAGCATCCCGTAGACTTATCAAACCCGATGTATATTCTTGCGCTGGCCAACTTGGACAGCTCCGCCATGGCTTCCAGTTCTTCCCAGCGGAGGAGTGCCGGATTCTTGCGGTATACTTCAGCTCCTGCGGCTCTTTCTTGAAGGCAGCAACCTCCGCCTTTGACTCAATAGCCTGCACGTCGACCCTGGCTTGCGCTTTTACCTTGTCGGTCTCCGCGAGCGCCGCGGCTTCCTTGCGGCCCTTCCTCGGCTTTCGCCTGAGCGTCGATACGTTGCCTTCACCCCGCGTGCGCGCTTCGACAAGCTGCGCTTCGCTCACGCGTTCGGTCGCCAGGACCGGTTCATGACTTCCCGCAGCTTTCCTGGAAAGGCGAGATCTTTGACGTCCGCGCGAATGATCTTTACGCCGTAGCCGGCGGCGGCCTCTTTAACGTCCCGTAGGATATTCTCGCTAAGCCGGTTGCGGTTCGTGAGGATTTCTCTAGTGTCATCGAGGCCAGTGGACGCCGGGCCGCGGCTAGAGATCACTGTAAAGAGGTGGAACAGGCCGCCTTTGCGGGCTGGAGACAGGCTCCGGATTTCTTGCATTGTTTCTGATTTAGCAATCGGCGTGAAAGGTGTGCGCAAAATTCCACGCGGATAGCATCAATGGGGGTAAAATTGGGGTTGCCACCCGAGGGGACGCCGGAACGACGTAGGAAGTTAACATAAGACCTAAAGCATAGGGGCGGTGGCATGCTCGGGATTCGATCCAAAAATGCGCTTTGTTTTTCCTATCCGCCACAGCGGGCAGAAGTGCCTGCTGAAGTACGACGACCCGACGTGGGCCGACGAGTGGGTGAAGACGTCGCGCATGCGCAAGCGCTGACGTCTGACGCGGCCCCCCGCGCATGATGAAGGCGATACGGTTCCTTCTGCGCTGGTTCCTGGCCAGGCCCGGCGCGGTCTTCCTGACCGGTTTCGGCCTGGCCGTCGTGGCCGCGGCCCTCGATTCGGCGCCCGGGACGCTGATCGCGACGTTCGTCGCGTTCGCCGGGCTCGTCCAGGGTTTGCGCAACATCTGGCATCGTTCCCGCGTCCAGGCCGCGCTGCTCGGTGTGGGGGTCCCGGTCGCGATATCGGCCCTCTTCAGTGGTCTCGGACGGCTGGCGCCGGAAATCGCCGTGTTGTTCGCGCCCGCCGCGGGGACGGTGGTCCTGGAGCTGGTGGCCCGCCGTCTCGGATGGACGCTCGCGCCGCAGCCCGCAGCCGCTTCCTCGCCGTACCTGACCGTGTCGCCGCGCGGCTGCCTCGTCGCCTCGCTCCTCGCCGGCGTGCTCGCGCTCGCCGGCGTCTCGCTGGCCCTGCTGCTGGCCCGCCGTCTCGATGGACGCTTCGCGCTGCAGCCCGTGCTGCACCTCACCGTGCTGATGCTGATTTTTGGTTCTCTAGCCGTCTATCTTTTACTTAAAAAATACGATTACTTTGACTCGGGTTACCAAAGGGACTATTTATGGAACGGGATTGAAGTGGGCACGATCCTTCGAATGCAGTTAGCTAGTCCGACTAACGCTGGACGTTATTGTGCCGTTATGGCTTTCCCGGTCGGTAAAAATGAGACCGCGAGAATTTTATTAGCCGGGCCCAAACGCGAATTATCAACGCGACCGAAATTTGTTTCCGGCCAGGGCCAGACGGTAGTTTATGCGATTGCCGATAATGATAGTCGAACGATCGACCTGGCTGATTGGCAGAACTATCCCGCGCGCAGCTTAAGTTCGTCTAGCCCAGTGATAAATCTGCATGAAAGCAAAGGATGGCACGGAACGGGCGGGCGCGAGGCCAGGATGAGCGGTTGGATGCGACGGGTCGTGCGGGTGCTGCTCGTCGCCCTCGTGACGTGGGCGCTCCTCGGGCTGTGGCGATGCGTCGACGGCCACGGCCGCGCGGTGCGCGCGCGCCGCAACCTGAGCGTGGGCATGACCGCGGCGGAGACGTTCCCTGCGGCGGCAGACTGGCTGGACGTCGACATCCGGCCG
>QHZE01000579.1 GCA_003225335.1 Acidobacteriota bacterium | reverse complement strand
CAGGTACGACCTGAGCGTCAAGATGGCTGGGTTTCGCCCCTACTTGGAGAAGGGAGTCGATGTCCCTATCAACACGGTCACGCGCGTCAACGTCAACCTGCAACTGGGGCCCGTCACCGAATCCGTCACGGTGGAGACGAACGCGACGGTCCTGCAAACGACGAAATCGGATGTCAGTGTGAACCTGGAATCGCGCGCGATGGGAAACCTGCCGCTGTCCAACTTTCGCAACTACCAGACCCTCATCAATCTGGTACCCGGCGCCACACCAGCGCGGTTTCAGAACGCTGAGGCCGATACGCCCGGGCGCTCCTTGTCAACCAACATCAACGGCCAGCAGCGCGGCGCCAACAACACCCGCCTGGACGGTTCGGCCGACATCCTGGTCACCATGCCTCACCACGCGGTGTACGTCCCGCCAGTAGAAAGCATTGCGGAGGTCAACATCTCCACCAACAACTTCGATGCCGAGCAGGGAATGACGGGTGGCGCTGCCGTCACGGTGGTGACCAAGTCCGGGACAAACGAGTTCCACGGCAGCTTCTTCGGTTACCACAACAATAGTGCCACCCGGGCCTTCATCTGGGATGAGAATCGCTCCGGGGTTAAGAAAAAACCTAAAAACATTCTAAACATCGATGGGGGGAGCATCGGCGGACCCATCAAGAAAAACAAACTGTTCTTTTTCGCCGACTGGGAAGGCACCTTCGAGCGGTCGAACCGCTTCGTGCGCGCTTCCGTCCCCACGGCGGCCCTTCGAACGGGCGACTTCTCCCAATTCCTGGGAGACCAGATTCTGGACGCCTCGGGTAATCCTATCATGGTGGCCACCACGGAGGGCGTCTCAGTCCCACTCCAGGAAGGGATGGTCTTCGACCCCTACTCGGGCAACCTGGATGGCACAGGCCGTGCTGTCTTCTCTGACGGAGGAGCGCTCAACGTCATCCCTCAGGCTCGCTTGAACGGCCCCATGATGACACTGCTGGACTTGGTTCCCCAACCCAACCTTCCCGGGGAAAACAGCAACTACTTCAACTCCGGCACCCAGCGCTTGAACCGCAACAATATCGACTCCAAGATCAACTGGAATCGGAATGACAAGCACCAGCTCTGGTTCAAGTACAGCGTCATGCGCGCGACGTTCAGTAGTGGTGGCTTCAGCTTGGGCAAAGCGGGCGGCGCCTGCTTGTGCGATGGGGGCCTCGGCACGACCGCTACCCTCACGCAGGTTGCGGCCATCGGACAAACCTATACCGTCACGCCCACCTTCCTGGTTGACGCTACGCTCGGCTGGACGCGGTTTGGCCAAGCCGCCCAACCCCCTGACCAGGTAAGCGGCGTCAACTTCGGATCGGAGGTGCTGGGAATTCCGGGAACCAACGGCCCCGACCCGCGGGAAGCTGGCATGCCCGCATTTTACGTCTCCGGCTATTCAGATCTGGGCAACCCGGAAGGCTGGAACCCCGCCTTCCGCAACGACCAGTCCTATACCTTCAACACCAACGCCAACTGGATGAAGGGCGCGCACGAGATACGCTTCGGCTTCGACTATGTCCACCACCTGATGAACCACTGGCAGCCGGAGTTGGGCGAGGGCCCGCGCGGGGCCTTCTACTTCGATCCTGGCGTCACGGCCTTGAATCCCGAGGCCCTCGAAGCCTCGGTAGGATTCCAAGGAGACACGCCATCGTTCGAGAACGACTGGAACGGCTTGGCAGCGTTTCTGCTAGGTACGCCCGATGTCTCAGGGAAGAGCAGTCAGCTCATCAAGATGGACAGCTTGGAAGGCCAGTACGCTCTCTACGTCCGCGACCGCTGGCGCGCCACTCCCAAGCTGACGCTCAGCCTGGGATTGCGATGGGAGCTTTACCCAAACCGGAGGCGCTCCAACGGCCTGGGGATCGAATCGTACGACCCCACGACCAACGAAGCCCTGATCGGTGGGCGGGGTGGTATCCCCCGAGATAACGGCGTGGGCTGGAGCAAAAAGCTCTTCGCCCCCCGGGTCGGTTTTGCCTATCAGTTAACCCCTTCCACGGTGATCCGAAGCGGGTACGGCATTACTTACCACTCGCATCCCTGGGGCGCACAGGCGTTGCGTGGTTGGTTTCCGCTGACGGTTGTCGGGTCGTTCTCAGGCGTCAACGGCTACCAGCCCGTCACCACGGACCCCACTTACGTGGCCGACGGTGTCCCGAACGAACCGCTGGGCCCCAATGTGGGGATAGCGTCGATTCTCGGCTTCGACATCAGTACGGGAAGGGTTCCGTTGCCGAATGCGGCCGAGGACGGCTACCCCGCAGCCAACAAGCTGATGCGCCGCGGCTACATCCAATCGTGGAACTTCATCGTCGAGCACAGGTTTCCGGGCGAGATGGTGGCGTCAATTGGATACGTAGGCTCGGCATCCATAAGGGACTTCGCGTTCCGAAACATCAATGCCGGGCAGATACCCGGCGCTGGGAAGGACGGGCAACGGCTCTACACCAAATTCGGACGCACCGCGTCAACCCGGTTGTGGGATGGCATGTTGAACAGCAACTATCACTCGCTGCAGGTCAGCCTCAACCGGCGCTTCTCGGGAGGCCTGCTTCTCAAGGGTGCCTACACTTACTCACGGGCCATCAATATGGCCGAATATGGTGACTGGACCGAAACCTTTTGGCCCTCGAATATTGCGTGGAATCGCAATCGCGCCCCGGCGAATTTCAACATTCCCCAGATCCTGCAGTTTGCCTATATGTACGAACTCCCCTTCGGCATCGGGAAGAAGTGGGCCACCAACGGGGCGAGCAAGGCGGTCCTGGGAGGCTGGCAGATCAACGGCATTTTCAGTTCCTTCGAGGGACTGCAATATACGCTGAGCGCTTCCGGCTCCTCGTTGAACATGCCGAACAACATGC
>QHZE01000578.1 GCA_003225335.1 Acidobacteriota bacterium | reverse complement strand
GGCGCAGCGCATAAACCATTTTGTAACCAATGGACGAGGTGATGAAGATCTGCGAGTAGGAGAACAGCCCGCCGAACAGCGCAATCAGCACCATCGCGCAGGAAGCCCCTACCACCAGCATGACTTTGCTGCCTTCCACCATGCTGTGGAGAAAGCCGAGAAAATGAGGGAGTGGCTTATCCAGAATACCATGATCCAAGATCAGCTTCAGAGGCCAGGGCTTCAACAGCTCGGCCGCGGTGACACCAAGGGTGCAGAGGGCCGCCAATATCAAACGCCCTTTGACCTGACGCAGGTGCGTCAAAAAAATCTGACGGAATCGCTTTCGTTTTCTATGGTGCATGTGTGTCCCGCAGGTTCATTTTTCTAACAGTACATCGCCGGTTAGTTTGTTTCCACGAGCGCGGGCAATTCCTCCAGCAATCGGACCGCCTCGGCCTGCCGCCGGCCGATCGCTTCGGCCTCCGGGTGCCGGGTTCTGTCGAACTCAAGAACGTGGATCTTCTGCAGTAGCACGATCTGCTCATACCAGGAGACCCGTTCAGCCAGTCCCGGGTCGTGAGAAGACCAGCGTTGATAGGCATCGAGGATGGATCGGCGCAAGAAGGCAAAATCCGGCAGCTTGCCAGGCTTGCGCAGGGTGAGCCGTCGCAGTTGAGTGAGGAGATTACCTAGGTCCATGGCCGGATCCCCACGCGTGCAGTCGTCAAAGTCTAGAACGACAAGGCGGCCTTGCTGCCAGAGTAGTTGGGACGGGCCGAGGTCACCGTGCAGGAACGACGAGGTTGCCGGCATCGTCCACGCCTGACGCTCAAGCCCGATCAACAGGCGCCGCAGGGCCGCCGCCGTGGCCGGAAACCGGGCGCAGAGATCCGCGATGCGTCGCCGCACCTCGCCCAGCACGGCGGCGGGACCGGTGATGCCGTCGGGCGTAACGGGAGCGGCGTGCAGTACCGCCAGCGCGCGTCCGATCGCCGCCGGCACGCTGGGACCGTTTCGCGCCGTCGCCTTGCTGAATGACTCACCCGTTTCGTACGTCAACAGTAGAAGTCCGCACGGGTCGTGACAGGCCACGACCCTTGGAACAACAAAACCACCTCGGGCACCGCAGTCGGTGGCCGCCAATTCGCGCAGGACCGTTGCCACTTTGGGAGCGTCGTCGTTTCGCTCGTAAAATTTCCCCACCCACTGAAAGTGGCGGATGTGCGGTTCTCCGCCGGCGCGAGCGTCGAGATCGTAACGCGTGGTGCGACGCTTTCCACGTTTCAAGAAAGGATGCGCGGTCCAACCCTCAAGCCGCGCGTCGGTACCGTGAATCTGCCGCAGGGTTGAGCTCAGCACCGCCTGCGTTTCGTCCGATCCGAGCATGAACGGTAGAGAATTCATTTGGTCAGCGCCGGAGAAACCAACTCATCCAGCGCCGCTCGCGCGCGTAGGGCGAATTGCGGAACCAGCCTGCGCCACTCGGCCGGCTGCCGCCGACAAACGTTATAGATCTTCCACACGAGAGTGAGGCCACGGTAGAACGCTACATTGCACGGAGAGACTTGCGGCATCACGGCCAGATAAGCGTCACGAAAGCACGCGACCCACTCATCTGCGTGCGCCAGCAGCGCGGGATGGCACAGGCATCGCCGCTCCAACTGGGCAAGAAAGTGACCGGCATCGTAGGCAGGGTCAGTGTAACCGAACATGTCCAGGTCGATTAGCACGAGTCGATCTCCCGTCCACAGAAACTGCCCTGCTGCCAGGTCCCCATGGACCGGCGCGGGCTCCGCCGGATCGAGGAGAGACAACGCCCCTTCGAGAGTCGCCAGGAGCGGTTCGATGATCGGGGAAGTATCCGGCCAGGATTTGTGGAGCCGTTCGTACCGGGCCCGCGCCTCGGCCACCAGCATCTCAGCCGTGGTGGCTTGCTCCGGAACGATGCCGAGGCGGTGCAAAG
>QHZE01000577.1 GCA_003225335.1 Acidobacteriota bacterium | reverse complement strand
CTGAGAGAAAGCGGCGGGGTTCAAATACGGGTCGCCCGGGCCGCCAGAGCCCACTCCAACCTTGGCGTCGTTGTTGAGGATTTGCGGCACGCCCTGAACCACATCGGGACGGAACGTGCCGTTGAAGATCGCGGTCCGGAAGCCGCTGGTAACCACCGAGAGGGGATTGCCGGAACGATAGTTGTGGTTTCCGGTAACCGTCCATCCGCCGATTAGGAAATTGAGGACACGGTTGTCGATGTTCATCCATTTTGCCTTCCCGATCGGAAGGTCGTAGATCCAGGTGACTTTCACGAAGTGCGGGATGTGGTAGCTGGTGAGAGACCGCTCCAGGCGGCGGTTGTAGACGTCCTGAGATCCCTGCGCGTCGATCGCGCTCTCCGATCCCGTCACGATGGCTTTCGACCAGGTGTAGGCTCCCAAGAGCGCCAGCCCGTTGGTCAGGTGGCGCGTCAGGGTCACCTGCATCGAGTCGTAGTGCGAAGTCCCAAAGTTCGCGAAGATCTGGCTGATGCCATTGTACTGCGGGTACTTGCGAAGCGCCTGGGCCAGTGTGCTGGTGAAGCCCGGGTAGGGGAGCGGGGCCAGGCCCGGGTTTGCCGAGAGCGGTTGCAGCAGCTTGTCGCCGAGTGCGAGGAACGACACCGGCAACTGGTCGAGCTGGTCGAGGCCGTTCGCCTCCAGGCGCGTCCCCTTGTTCCCGATGTAGCTCACCTCAAGCACCATAGAGCGGGGAAGCTCGAGCTGGGCGCCCAGGTTGTAGTTCTGCCCGTAGCCGACCCGGTTCGAATCGCGCGCGATGTAGCTCCCGCCTTGGCCATTCTTGCCCGCCGGGTTCTTGTTCGGCAGTGTACCCGCAAAGTCCGGATAGCGATCCTGCAGGTAGAGGACCGGATCCTGGATGAAGCGCAGCGGCACGTTGGTCGGGCTCAGACTGATGCTCCCGTTGTACCCGAAGGTGTCGGGGAACGAGAACCCGTTGGTGATAAACGGAAGGTTTGTGATCCCGTAGCCGCCCCGCACCACTACCTTCTGCGAGACAGCGTAAGCGAAGCCAAAGCGGGGCGCCACCATGTCCCAATACCGGTCCTGGAAGCCCTTGCTCCCTAGGTCTTCGGCCCACACAAGCGCGCCTGGACGGTCGCCGGCGCCCGAGTTCGGCTTGGTCAGGTCGACCATCGCCTCGCGACTCCGGACCTCGTCGTAGCCGCTGATCACTTCCCATCGGAGCCCGAGGTTCAGGGTGAGTTTCCGGCCGACTTTCCAGTCGTCCATCAGGTAGAACCCGGCCTGGCCGACGCGGTAGCCGAAGTTCATCACGTTGATCCCGCGACTCGTGCTCTCAACGGCTCCCAGAAGGAAACTCGCAAATGCGTGCCCCGTGCTGTCGATGAAACCGGGCAACTGGGTCTGGATCGGGTTGAAACGGAAGTCTCCCGAACCGGACTTCCCGACGTTGTTGAAGTAGTACTTCCGCAGCTCGAAGCCGAGCCGGAAGTTGTGCTTGCCCTGGACGTAGCTCAAGTCGTCCTGTGTGATCCAGGAGCCGTTGTAGCTGAAGCCGCGGTTGCCGGAGCCGAGCCGGCCGCTCGTGCCGCTGGGTGCGCCGATGCCACCCCCGAGAATCGGCAACCCGTCAAAGAAGAGCTGCGGGAAGTGCGTCGGCGCCACGTTCTGCAGTCCGATTTTCGACGGCCAGTCCTGGTCCACGAAGACGCTCTCGTTGTAATTGCCGAACCGGTTGTAGCCGATGGCGAAGTGATTGATCAGCCGGTTCGAGATCGTCCAGTCCTCTGCGAGCCGGGCCAGCCGGCCCGGAGTGCTTTGGAGCTGATATACGTCGGTCGCTGTGCCCGGCGGCGGACCCCAACGACCTCCGGGCGAGTTGTTGCGCTTGCGGTAAGTCTGGTTGTAATACCCCGACACGCGGTGCCGGCTGTTGATGATGTGGTCCCCCTTGAAGGCATAGATGCGCTCGTCGAACACCGGGCAGCAACTCGAGAACGACGGTGTGTTGTTGAGCATCGTCGGGAAGAGCGGATTGTCGATGGGCGCCTGTTCCAGGATCTTGCGCGAGACCGGGCTCCACATCGACTGCGGGATGATGTTCCCCTCGAACGAGTCGCGCACGACGGCATCTCCCACCTGGCGCGTGGTCCGGGGGTCGTAGATCTGCCCGAAGACGATCGGCCGGCCCACCGCGTCGGTCCCGATCACCTGGCCGGATTTGGCGTTGCCGGTGAACGCCGGATCGAGCAGCTGGCTGAAGTCGCCCTGCTTGAACCTCGGCGCCGGGAGCGTGATGAACCCGCCGGGGCTGAAGTCGCGCACGCGGGTGACCTCCAGGTTGGTGAAGAAGAACGTCTTGTTGCGCCCGTCGTAAACCTTCGGGATGTAGACCGGCCCACCGACCGCGTAACCCCAGTTGAAGAGCTTGAACGGCGGCCGCCGCCGATTGATCGCGTTGTCGTTGAAGTGATTGGCCCGGAGGGCGTCGTTCTGGATGTAGCTGAACGCGGAGCCGTGCAGCTCGTTCGTGCCCGACTTGACGGCGAAGTTGGCGACGCTTGTCAGGCCGCCCGTGTACTGGGCCGACATCGTTCCGGTCTGAAGCTTGAACTCCGAGACGGCATCGGCCGAGGGGCTGAACTCGTTGTTGGAACCGCCCTGCAGGTCGAAGCGGCCGAGCGGTATGCCCTCGACCAGGATCTCGTGGGAATAGTACTGTCCCCCGTTGATCGAGCCCTGGAAGGTTCCGCCGACCGTGCCCGGCAAGCTCGAGAAGATGAACTGCTGGATCTGCCGCTGGCCGTCGGAGACCGGCACCGGCCACGTGTCGAACTCAGTCTTGCTGACGTAGCGCGTCACCTCGGCCGTGCTCGACTCGATCAGCGGCGCTTCCGACGTCACGGTGACCTGCTCGGACACCTGGCCGACCTCGAGCTTGAAGTCGATGGTCAGCGTCTGGCCCACGTGAAGCGTGACGTTGTCGGCGACAATTGACTTGAACCCGGACAAGCTCACCGTGATCCTGTAGTTGCCCGGCGGCAAGTAGGACAACCGGTAGACACCCGCGTCGGTCGTGAACGTCTTGCTCTCGACACCGGTGTCCCTATTTGCCGCGACGATTTCGGCGCCCGGCACAATCGCGCCCGTCTGGTCGGTGACGATGCCGTTGAAGGCGCCTCTTTCACCCTGAGCCAGCGCTAACCGCACAGTTGGCAGCAGCGTCAGGCATAGAAAGAGGAGCCGGGTGATTTTGACTGGAGAGTGCCCATTCATCGAATCCTCCTCACATAGAATTTAAGGCGGAGCCAACGACTTCCCGGGGGTGAGAAAAATCAAGCGCGATTGGGGAGTCGTATATGGATGTCATAAGAACGCTCCTCTTCAAGATTCTTCCTCCTTCGAAAGAACCTGCCAGCGTCCTCGACGACGACATTCCCGCGAGCCAGGGTTTCGGGATTTTGAGGCTTTCCTAATAAGACGAAACCGCCCGTTCTCTGTCAACAAGAATTTTCGTTGTCTTGTAACCCGTCAGTTACAGAAAGGACCGGACGT
>QHZE01000597.1 GCA_003225335.1 Acidobacteriota bacterium | reverse complement strand
AAGGTAAGTCTGCAGAACGCTGACGCAACTCAAGATTGGTACGCTAATCCAAAAGCACAATGACGTGCCCGCAGATCGTAAGCGGACTTACAGAGACTGGTCGCAGAGCTGGACGCCAGGAACCTTGGAGCGTGGGCTCGTTTCGTCGCGCATAACGGCGTAGGCTTTCTCAGGACCTTCGCCCTCGGAGAAGATGCCCCTTACGGGTCTAGCGTCTCAGGATCCGGAAGGACCCTGAAGCCAAAACTCCCTTTTCACCGTGCACGTCGATCGGCAATTTTTTCTTGGTGCTTTCTTGTCGATTCGCACTATGGATCATAATGCAACTACTGTGCCAAACAAACAAATAACAGACACGATCCAGTTAACTGTGTGGCCCCAAACATCTTCAGATACCTGAGCCGGGGTCTGCCCAAGCGAGGAAGTCCAAAATGTTGGAGGGAATCCAAAAAACATGAACCGGAGAGATCTTGAGTTTCAAAGCGGATAGTCGAAATGCGTGCAAGATCACGCGCCTTTGGAGTGCGGCAACTGGCTAAGCTTGCTGCCGCTTTGGTACGGATGAAAATGTTCCATCGTCCTTAAAGCGTCCCGCAAAGCGGGACGCACTCCAAAGAAGAGCCACAAAATCTTGTAAGGAAAACACGAATTCACAGCGTAGTTACTACGAATCAACACGATTTAAATTCTTCACAGCTCCTGAAAGAGTCAAAGGCCGCATGAATTGCCTCCCAGTCCTATTGCGCCATGGATACGTGCTACTTCTTGAATGTGAAGAATGGGAGGTATAATGCCGCCGCCGATGCAGCCCAAACATTCCATTTCTGACCCCGCGCATAGCATAGATGGACGGCTCCTTCTGAGGCCTCTGATCGGATCAGGCGCCGATCCTGACCAGTAAACTTCGATCCTCTGCTCAGGAGGGCAGCCATGAAAAGACGTTCTGTCGCTGTTATCGTTACCCTGGCGCTTCTCTTCCAATTCAGTGGCTGTAAGGTCAAGAAGGTACATCGTTTGGATCCTGCGCAGGTACAGAATCCTGAAAGAGAGAGAATCGTCGGAGTCACAACCAAGAATGGTGAGGAAGTGAGCTTCGACCCGTACGGAACCGTCGTGAAGGGCGGCTCGATTCAAGCATTAGTGAAGAAGCAGCCTTATCAAATCTCCTTGGACCAGGTCCAGCGGCTGTGGGTCCAGCGGCAGGAGACTTCTACGATCCGCACCATCGGATTAGTGGCGGCAGTGGTCGTAGGTACGATCGTGGTTACCGCGGCCATCATAGTGGCGACCAAACAGTCCTGTCCCTTCATCTACTCCTGGGACGGCGCGCAATATGTCTTCGACGCGGAACCGTACGGTGGCGCCATAACCCGCGGTCTCGAACGAGACGATTATTCGGAACTCGAACACCTGCGGCCCGAAAATGGCTTCTACCGGCTCAAGATCGGGAATGAAGTGCCGGAAACGCAGTTCACGAACCTTTTGGAGTTGAAGGTCGTGGACCACAACCCTGCAACCCGCGTGGTCTCTGACGAGTGGGGCAGATTGCACACGATTTCGGCGCTTCGGGCTCCGCTCTCGGCCCGCGAAAAAACGGGCCACGACTTGCTCCCCTGGCTCCAGGCTACCGACAAGCTCATCTGGGAACCCGATGCTGTACCGGATTCCCGAGGGAATACAAGGCAGGAGGTCGTCCTCACTTTCCCGAAGGAGCGTGGAGCGAAGCACGCAAAGCTGGTCGCGAACGCAGCCACCGGTCTCTGGGGCTCCTGCGCTGTTCGCCTGGAACATCCGGGAAGAGCTTTATGCCTTGAAGCTTTATGTGGAAGAACCGACGGGGTGGGAAGTCCGGGGAATCATGCCGGGAGGCGGCCCGTTCATCGCCGAGGACCGGGTAGTTACCCTTGATGTGAGCCGGGTGCCCGGAGATCAGCTGCGCATCCGGATTCGCCCGCCCGCAGGGTTTTGGGCTTTCAATTCATTTGCCGTCGATTACACGTCCGACGAATCCGTGCGAGTTGAGACTGTCCCACCGGCCGAGGCGCGAACAGATCACGGCCAGAGCGTTCTCGCGGAGCTTCAAGGCGTTGACGATTCCTATTATGAGATGCCCAGGATAGGTGATTGCGCCTATCTCCGCTTTCCCGCTCCTCCTTCGCGTTCCGGAATGAAGCGCACCGTGTTTCTGCACAGCCGCGGGTACTACCGGCTTCATCTCACCGGCAGCGGTGATCCTGACACAGCGACTCTGCAACAGATTCAGAGTGAGCCGGACGCGGCGGCACTGTTCGCCGCGGCGCGCTTCGCTGCCTGGCGCAGGAACAGTCAACCTGCGAGCCATTAAAGGGGCCGCGCTCGTGCTCTTGATCGAGGACGTTACCTTGATCAAACAACGCGAGATTACCGCGGCCGTGCGTTTTCGCCGCGGCGGGACAGCATAACCCGCCAAGGGCCTCTGGGCGGGAGTGGTCCAGCGACGATCCCCGAAACGATAGAGGGAATTTCAAGGGGCGATCGGGGCCGATTGTAAATCGAATTGACATTCACGGGCGGGACGCCCGTGCCACGAAGGCTTTCGGTCATTTCTGGCTGACTTGTGTTTTCTTCGGGATCACTTTGAGGCGAATGGCGTCCGAGGCGTGGTCGGTCGAGTTAGGCGAATTGGTCTCAATGCGCGCGACGAGGTAGAGTGTCTGCTCCAGCGGGGACGTCCTTTCGTCCACTTGAATGTGAAACGTCCGGGAGCTTTCGTTTTCGTTGATCAAGATGCCGTTCAAACCCACATCCGGAATGATCACACCCAACGGAAGATTACGTACCTCGACGGGAACCCGCCCCGCGAATCCGTGCTCGCGCGCGATCGCGACCTGGACCGCGGCCTGCTGACCCGGCTCCAGGACGATCTCGCGCGGCCCCGCCGACGTGATGCGAAGCTCCGGCGGGGACGCGATCGAAACCGCGCTCACGGAATCGTCCATGGAGTCGGCGTCGTCGCTCCTGCGCTCGACCTCCCGGCCGTCGATCTGCGCCTTCCCGGCCACGCGGAATGAAGCAAAGCCTTCCTGCTGCACGCCGGGGGAGGCGCGCAGAGTCAACGTGACATTGTTGGAGCCCGGGAGAATCCTGCCCTGAGTCGCGGAGACTCCCGCGGGGAGTCCCAGAACCTGGACATCAATAGGGCCGTCGAAACCGTCGAGCCGCGTGGCCGTCACGGTGAGGGGCGCTGTGTCTCCGCGAGGAATGTTAGGATTTGGGGGATCGACTGACAGCGTGAAATCCGGCCTCGGCTCGCTCAGCGTCAGGCGGTAAGCGAAGTCCCTCCCTTGCAGGCCCCGGATATCGCGGATGCGGACGAAGTAGTCTCCATCGACGGGGGCAACAAAAATCAGATGAGAGTCCTTTCCGAAATTCTGCCCGCCGTCGTCGTTGACATAATTAATGTGGAATAGAGGCATGCCGTTGGGCGGGAAAGTGCTGCCCGGTTTGTGCAGATCAACTTTATAAACAGCCGCGTTCATCGAGTGCGCCTCCGGAGTCGTTCCTTCGTAGCCGGTGCGCATACCTCGATAGCCGCGGAACTTGATGTCGTCGTCGGGACCCTTGGGCAGCTCCTCAACCTGCAACACCTCGTTCCCGACCATGACATAGTCGCCTATCGAAAGCGCGGGCCACGAGTCGATGCGGATCCCGCGCCGCAGCGAGTCCGGGTCGTTCAGGGTCACGAAAGTCTGCCACACCGGCCGCGCAACCACGCGAGGGATCGGGCGCCCGTTGACGTCGACGACTTCGAGGATGGAATCGAGCAACGAGCCGAGGCGCTGCGCCAGGACCGTCATTGCGACGCGCTGTCCTTGTTTCAAAGATATGCGGAAGACGTCCTGATCCCCGGCCTTTCCCGTGCCTTCAATGCGGCCGTTGATCGTAACGGGCAGAGAAACCGGCTGTGCCGAGGCCGGCGTGTCGTTGTTCTCCTGCTCCAGGATCTCCGCGTGCTCACCCACAGCCACGCGCAGGCGCGTCTGCGATTCGCGGCCACGGACCGTTGGCTGGATCCAAAGGCTCTCGCCGTATCGCGCGTTCGCGGGAGCCTCCACCTTTATCTTGTGATTGTCCCCCAGATTGACTCCTTCCAGGTCGAGCTCTGCCGTCGCGCCCTTGCGCAGCCCGAGAGGAAAGACCCGCGTGAGGTACGGGAGGGCGCCGATATTGAGCCGGTAGAAATGCCGCGCGCTTCCGGCCCCTGCAGAATCGGTCACTCGAATCCGGTAGGTTCCCGACTGTGAGAAAGTATAGGCCAGGAAAGGGTCGGGCCGGCCGTTGTAGTCACTGTTGCGCGCCAGGACTTTCGCCTCCGCGTCCAGCAACGTGAGCTCCGCATCAAGCGGCGAACCGAGCGCCGCCGCCTGCATTTCGAAGACGACCGTTTTCCCCGCCTCCGCCTCAAACTCGAACAGGTCCTCATCGCCGGAGCGGCCGACGGCGCCGACAACCGTGGAAGGGAAGAAGATCCTGTGCGCTTCGGCCAAGGTGTTGTTGGGTTCGATTTCAGAGATTTCCACGAGCGTGCCTACGTAGACCGAACCCAGGTTCGTCGTGCCCTGCGGCGTCTTGATTCTGAAGTTGTGGCGCCCGGAAGGCATGCTCTCGTCCGCGCGGAGCTTTATCAGGACGCGATGCAGCGCGTAGATATCTTCGATAGGGGCCCCGGTGAACCCCTTGGGGCGGATGATCGGCTGGTAAGGGAGCTCGATGACGTTGGTGATTTGTCCCTTCAGCCCGGGATGGCTGAACTGGATCGCGCTCGCATCCGCGAGGTTGGCGCCTTCGACGGTGAGCGTGATCGTGTTTCCCCGCTGGACGCCGGCGGGGGAAACCGACGTGATCGTAGGCGGACGGACCTGAGACATCGCCGGCAGAACCAGAGCCGAAGAGATCAGTAGAAGAAACGCAACGTATCGAAAGCTTCTCACGGTCCCCCCTTTGA
>QHZE01000596.1 GCA_003225335.1 Acidobacteriota bacterium | reverse complement strand
GCCCTGGCGATATGAGGCTTCCTCGCTATAAGACAGCGAGCTATCTCGTACGGCCCAGTCACTCACGGGCGGGACGCCCGTGCCACGAACTTTGTGCGCTGCCAAGAAAACCTGGTGATTTGAAACGAAACACTTTTGAAATTTCAAAATTCAAATTTGAAATCAGCGACGACCTCGCGGCGCAATCAGGCGACTGTCTGCTTGCTTCACCTTCTTTGATCGAGCAGCTCGATCTCGTCTTTCAATCCCAAGTACTCCCAGCGTTGCAGCGAGAGCGGGACGTTGCCGTTCTTCCAGGCGAAGTCGTGGAACGCGCGCAATTGGAACGCCTCCCCCTGCGCGCGCCGGGCATCCGTCAAGAACCCCATGATTTGCAGCTTCCCGATTTGATAGCTGATGGCCTGCCCCGGCGCCGCGGCGAAGGATGCGGCCTCGGAGCGCGCAGTCCCCGCATCCATCGGCACGGTCTTCTGCAAATACTCGCCTGCCTGCTCTATGGTGAACAGTCCGAGCGCGAGCTTCACATCGACCTCCACGCGAAGGGCCCGCAGCCGCATAAAGCTGTAGATGATCTCGCGTGTGCGCAGGCTGTCATCGAACAGACCGGCTTGAAGCAACATCTCTTCCGTGTAAAACCCGATACCTTCGTTGGCGCCGGAATCGTAGTAATGCCGGCGAATCGGGTTCTCGTGCGCCCAGGACAGGACGAGCTGGAAGTAGTGTCCCGGGACGCCCTCATGCACGAGGATCGGCCGCGGATCACGCGCCGTGGATAGGGCGAAATACCCGAGCGCGGGCGAAGGGGGCCGGATATAGCTGGTCCCATCGTCGTTCAACCTGGCCGGTGACGTGAGGTCGTCGGTTACCCCCAGGGATGAAAGCGGCTGAAGGTAGGGAGGCAAGGGCAGATTGCGATAGTGTTTCACCCACCCCGGCACAGTCAAGATCCCTTTCTGCTCCAGGAAGCGCCGGATCGCCTGCTCCTCGCGCTCCTCACGCGCCATCTGCGCCGCCTGGTTTGGAAAGAGCGCGAGCGGAGGCGCTCCTTGATTGCGCTGCCGTTCGTAGGTTTCGAACGCAACGGCCCGGTCCCATTCCTGCCGCCCCATTTCCAGCAGTTGTTCCGGCGTGAACGGCATGAGCGCGATGCGGTTTAAGAAATACAGATAGGCTTCACGCCCCACGGCGGTATTGGCGGGAAGGGAAGGCAATCGCTGTTCGAGCCACCCGCGAAAAGACTCCAGGGCGGCAATCGCCGCCTCGGTAGCGGCCTCGAGCCGTTCTGCGCTTTCCGCGGCCAACAAGGGTTTGAGCTCCCGGGCCACGGTCAAGAGCCGCAGACGCGCATCCTTCAACTCTTCACTCGCGAGCCTTGCAAATGGAGCAACCGCCTGGTCGAGATTGAGCTTGGCCGCCTCTACCGTGCGTGGAATGCTCGCCATCCTACTCACGATTTCTTCGCTGCGCGCGCGATCTATCGGCGGCGGTTGCAGCAGACGCTCGAAGATCGCACCGAGAGTCTGGTCGAGATAGAACATCGGGTTTCGGCGCCAGCCTCGTGTGATGTCCAGCTCCCAGCGTACGCGCGCCAGGGCCGATCCCAGCAGCCGGTAATCCACCTGCCGCGGGATGGGCCAGCCTGAAACCTCGAGCTTCTTCCAGTGATCCTCGAATGCCCTCAGAGCCTGCCGGCGTCCGGCGACTGCGGGTTGAGACCAGTCGGGAACCCAGCCGGCGGGCCGCTCGATTCGCGGGATGTCATCAGAGGAAAGGGGCTGGTGAACAGCGCGCCACGCCCAGAAGTCTCGCGCAAGATCATCCAACTCGCCTGCCGGCGTGACCGCCGGAGCCAGCAGCACAAGGCATCCGAGCACCACCTGACGAACAACCGGGTTCATAGGCCTCCAATCCGAGCCGGAAGCGATGGTTACCCCCTCTTATACAATTCAGCGGGGCCAGTCAGCAAGCGGAAGCGCCGAGTCACTTCCGATCCCTTCGCGCACTTAGCGCCTTCGCCGTGAGACCCGGGCCCGAATTAACCGCGAAGACGCGAAGAGCGCAAAGGTGTTCTGTGGCTCCGTGTCTCCTATACTATGAAGCATGGCAGCCGAAGCGGGCCTGCGCCGCGGCGACGTGGTCCAGCAAGTGAACGGCCGCGAGGTCGCCAGCGTGTCCGACTTTGAGCGGGCGATCCGCCAAAGCGGCCACGACCCTGTCATGCTGCTCGTCTCCCGCGGCGGTACCACGCTTTATGTGGTGGTAGAGCCCAGATAGCATGAGCGAAAAAAATTGGAGTTCAGGCATGGAGTTCAGCCTTCAGGCTGCACTGTGTCAGCACAGGCTAAAGCCTGAACTCCGAACCTCACCGCAGAGACGCAGGGAATGGCTTCGCAAATGACCAATGACAAGTGGGGCGCGAAGAAATCTGTCATCCTTCATTTCTCATTTGTTATTTGTCATTGGTGAAGAAGATTCCGTACTGATAGGAGGACCTTTATGGGAAAGGCAATAGGAATAGACCTCGGAACCACGAACTCCGTGGTCGCGGTCATGGAGGGAGGAAAGCCCACCGTCATCGTAAACACCGAGGGCAGCCGCCTGACACCTTCGGTCGTCGCCTTCACCAAAACGGGCGAGCGGCTGGTGGGCCAGCTTGCCAAGCGTCAGTCGGTGCTCAATGCGGAAAACACCATCTACTCGGCCAAGCGGTTCATAGGGCGCCGCTACTCCGAAGTCCAGTCGGAGATCAAGAACGTGCCCTACAAAGTTGTTGCGGGCCCGAACGACGCCGTACGCTTCGAGATTATGGGCAAGCAATACGCTCCCGAAGAGATCTCCGCGCAGGTACTACGCAAGCTCGCTGACGACGCGGCAAAGTACCTGGGCGAGAAGGCCAACGACGCCGTAATAACCGTCCCGGCATACTTCAACGATGCGCAGCGGCAGGCGACCAAAGACGCAGGCAGGATCGCCGGACTCAACGTGCTCCGCATCATCAACGAGCCTACTGCCGCGTCGCTGGCATACGGGCTCGACAAGAAGAAGAACGAGACGATCATGGTTTTCGACCTCGGCGGCGGCACCTTCGACGTTTCCGTACTGGACGTCGGCGAAGGAGTCTTTGAAGTCCGCTCGACCTCCGGCGATACGCACCTGGGCGGCGATGATTTCGACAAGCGCCTGGTGGACTGTGAGACGGCCATCAGCTTGCCGTTCATTACCGCCGATGGATCGGGACCAAAGCATCTCGAGACGAAGCTCACCCGAGCCAAGTTCGAGCAGCTCACGGCGGATCTCGTGGAGCACTGCGTACAGCCCGTGAAGCAGGCTCTGTCGGATGCGAAGCTGACCGCACAGGATCTTGACGAGGTGATCCTCGTAGGCGGCGCGACGCGCATTCCCGCCGTACAGGCGCTGGTGCGGCGGCTCACCGGCGGCAAAGAACCCAATCAATCGGTAAACCCGGATGAAGTGGTCGCCGTAGGCGCGGCGATCCAGGCGGGCGTGCTGGCCGGCGAAGTGAAAGACGTGGTTCTGCTCGACGTGACGCCGCTCTCGCTTGGCGTGGAGACGCTCGGCGGTGTGATGACGAAGCTGATCGAGCGCAATACGACGATACCGGTGCGCAAGTCGGAAGTGTTCTCCACCGCAGAGGAGAACCAGGCCGCGGTTGACATCCACGTGCTTCAGGGAGAACGCGAGCTCGCGCGCGACAACCGCACGCTCGGCCACTTCCGCCTTGAGGGCATACGGCCCGCTCCGCGAGGCGTCCCGCAGATCGAAGTCACTTTCGACATTGACGCGAACGGCATCCTCACCGTCGCGGCGAAAGACAAAGCGAGCGGCAAAGAGCAGAAGATCACCATTACCGGTTCGACTCAGCTGTCAAAGGAAGAGATAGACCGCATGGTACGCGACGGGCAGGCCCATTCCGAAGAGGACCGCAGGCGGCGCGAAGAGGTGGAAGCGCGTAACAGCGCCGACTCGATAGCCTATCAGGTCGAACGGCAGATACGCGATCTCGGCGACGTGCCGCTCAACGAGAAGGCGCGCGCCGAGCAGCTGATCGCCGAGATTCGCGACCTGGTGAAGAGTAATTCGTCGGATATTGCACGGCTGCGCCAGCTCACGAGCGACCTGCAGCAGATCGCCCACGCGCTGGCCT
>QHZE01000595.1 GCA_003225335.1 Acidobacteriota bacterium | reverse complement strand
CTCGCAAAGATCGGCAAGGTAGTCCGTTCCATCCATGACATTCGCCCGCTCGTAGGCCGTCGATTCCCGCAGCCAAATCTGGTAGCAGGCCGAATGCGCCCAGACGGTGGCGGGGCCATCGACAATCTCGTGTTCGACTTCGGACGCCGTGATGGCCGCGTCACATACAATGCAAATCCGCCCGGTCCCGTGGCCTGCCCACATCTTCTGAGGCGCGGGAAACAGTGCCCCGCTCACAAGACGGTCATGCACGGTTTGGCGGAGATCGTCACCGGAAGAACCACCTGAGATTTCAAACGCTGGGTTGAGGAGACGGCGACTGCGAGCCATGAGTAAGCGCGTATCTGTCAGGAGCTTCCGGTTGTCGTGGCAGAGAGCCTTTGACTGGGCCACGAGTCGGGTCATGGTATCGGAGTATGAACGAAGCCGACGAACCCCGGATAGAATTCTACCTACGTCGGGTAGCCCGCAGAAGGCGGGCGCTCAGGGCGCAGGACGTTCCTCCCGCCACAAGTCGTCGCACTTGGCGTGGAGACGAATCGTCTGGCCCTCACGGAACGTGTATCAGATGTGCGGTCCCGCTTCCTGACAGACGACGCATTGCTCGTCAGCTAAGCCTAGTGGTGCCCTCTCCATGCTCGACAAGGTCACCCACGGGTCCGGCGGAAGTACCGCCAAAGGCGATCAGTGCGCGAATCCGCGTGCGGGCCGCTTGTTCATCCACCAGCAGTTTTATCGCAGGACCGGAACCCTACGGCCCGTCGGTTGGCTTTGCCGAGGACTGGTCATCCGACTGCCGAATCCTGATTGACTCAAGCAGCCACGCTCGATAGCAGACTAGATGCGCGTGCGCGCTTGTTACTCCAAGTCCTTCTTGCGACCACTCAGCAGCGAAGAGCGGTTTGCTGCACACGGCGCAGACGTCACTCACCCCTCGGCCGGTCCATGACTTGTCGTGCGGCAGCGCGGGTAGTGTTCCATTCGCAAATCGGTTGCGCACGATCAGACGGAGATCGGCAAGGAGATGGCTTCCATCCGTCCCATCGGTCCCGTTCGTACCGTTTACCAGTTCGTAGGTCTGTGATTCTTCGCGCCAGATCGAGTAGCACGGCAAGTGCGACCAGACCGTCGTAGGTCCGACAACTTCGTTCTCGACTTCGGAGGCTGCGATGCTGATCTCGCAGATTATGCAGACGTGCCCGGTTCCCTTTCCCGCCCAAACCTTGGAGGGTGCGGGAAAGAGCCAACCGCTCGCAAGGCGTTCGCGCACGGTGACATGAAGGTCGAGGCCATCAGAAGCTCCGGAGATGTTCTGCGCAGCGTTCAGGAGACGACGACTGCGGGCGATGATTAAGCGCGAGTCGGCCAAGAGCCTTCGGTTTTCGAGACAGCGGACCTTTGACTCGTACACCAAAACGGTCATCGTCCCTCGCTCCTGTCGCGGGCGCCTAGCCCGTCACGATGGCCTCGACGCGCCAGCATAGGAAGCCGAAGTGGGGGCGGGGTGAGTATGCACCCAGCAATGAAGGTAGGCAAGAAATCACCGAGTTAGTCTTGCAGGCGGGGCTGCCGCTTTTGTTGACAATCCTGCCGCCCCCCGTGCCCTACAGGGCGGGCCACGCGCAGGACTGTGCGCTAAGCAAGCCATTCGCTGGGTCTTGGCGCTCGGGAGGGACAACCATAAGGGCGAGAGTGAGGGCGAAGGGGACATGCACGCGAGCCCCCTTGGCCGGCAGGACTGATCTGATGCCTTGGATAGGCGACAGAGAAGTGTGAGAGAGGGTCAGGCCGAGAGCCCTGAACGGGCAGGCGTTGCGGTGAGACAGGGCAGCGTCTTCCCGCATTGGTCGCAGACGAATCTATGTACTCGTCTGAGGGCGCCGGGAGAGCGGAATATCGTGTCCAGCGCCCGCTCGATCTGGCCTCTCGTATACAGGGTCGTGCCGAACCTCTCGACAGCGAACTTGAGGAGGCACGACGCACACATGAACTTGCCACGGTACTCGACCCGGAGAAGCTTGCTGACTTCGCGTCGGACGACGTCGTCGGCAGTGTCACTCATGGGGGAACTTCGCTCTAGCGCCTATCGCGGGATGCCGGGCTCTCCGAGTTGACGAAGGATCGCCGGGGACAACTTCATATCTGGAAGCTCGTGGTCGCTTGCTCGGACAGCACCCGGCGTGCGGTCTCGATCTCAGAAGACGCGAGTCCGATCTTGCGCAGAAACGCCGCCAGTGCTTCCAGCCCCGCCGGTGACCCCAAGAGGACCGTTCCGACCGCATCTTTGCTGCCGCCGAACGTGACCGAGTATCCTATCGTGGTGAGATCAATCTCGGGACCGGCCGCGCGGTCGATGTGAAGAGGGGTCGGTCCTGCAGCAGGATGTTCCTGTGATGGGCTCATGCTCGCGAACGATTGTACCCTGACCGGAACATCAACCCGCATTTTGCCCGCTCGACAGAGTCGGAAGCAAACAGTACGGGGTCACGACGGAGCAATCCTGTTGAGGATCGCACCCCTATCAGCGCGGACTCGTTCGAGGCCGCGAGCCGGGCAGGTGGTACAGAAGAGCCGCCCGAACGGTCTGCTCAAGATGGCTCCGTTTGAAGGGCTTGTGGAGGACGGGTTCCCCCGGCGCCAATCGGACACCGTATGCTTCAACAGTTTCGTAGCCCGACATGAAGAGCACCCTGGCTCCAGGACGCAGGATGCGGAATTCTTCGCAGAGCGTACTGCCGGCCATCAAGGGCATGACCACGTCCGTCAGCAGCAAGTGGATTGGGTCGGGATGGGTGCGAGCAAATTGGAGTGCGGCCTGCGGATCGCCTGTGGCGAGGACCGTATAGCCCAATCCTCGCAACATGTCCTCGATCAGCGAGCGGACTTCTGGTTCGTCGTCGATGACTACGATGGTTTCTTTCGCGGGCGGCATGAAGTCAACCTGGTGCAGCGAAGTATAGCGCTCGGCTGGACGAAACTCATTTTAGCGAAGCGTTATGTTGGGTAGCCGACACCTTATGGTGGGTGCGCGAGTTTGTGTTTTGCCGAGCGAGAACACGACACGAGCAAATTACGTGGCACTGAGCTCTAATTGGGTAAGCCACTCGAGGGTCAGGTAGACATGGAGGATACGGTGCTCGGTTGACGTGCGTAGCGCCCTGATGGCCGTGTCAACTTGGTCCGCACGTATGCCTACGTCGTTCAGGAACGCCCGCAAGGCGCTGTCGCCGGGGCAGCGTCGGTCAGCAGTCGGGGTGCTCCCCAGACGCGACCAGGAGAAGCTGATACTGTAGTCGGCCGTAGTCTCACTGGACGCTATGCCGAGTCGAAGGATGAGGAGCTGACCTTCAGGCATGGAGGGGCATCAACCACGCGATAATAGTCGGCGTTTCGGCAGCGGCGGTGCCGAGCATCGCACCCGCTCCTACGGCGCCCTCTTTGCTATCTGTTTCGGCGTTTTTGTGTGGCGCTT
>QHZE01000594.1 GCA_003225335.1 Acidobacteriota bacterium | reverse complement strand
GGGCGAATCTGCGATCAAGAGAACCTGGCCTTTCCCCTCGGGCGTCTGCTTGAGAAATTCCTTGCAGATCTGAATGTTCCTCCTCAAATGGCCGAGACCAAGGCCATCTTGAGAATAAATCGCGATGCGCGAACTACCCGCAGAATCCGCGATGGGCCGGCCACCGGCTATAGAAGAAACGGTCTCTTCATTAAGTGCGGTCTTCGACACTGGTTTTCCTCCCGTAAGTGGTGGCGTCGAGCGCTGCCAAAACTTTTTCGGCGACCATCCCGGCCGGTCCTGCGCTCAGCACGCGGCCATGCTCGATCCGGATCAGGATGTCGCAGTGTTTCAACGTGCTCAGCCGGTGGGCGATGATGAACGTCGTACGGCCGCGCATCAGCCGTTCCATCGCCTCCACAATGCCGGCCTCGGTCCTCGCATCGACGGAACTGGTCGGCTCGTCGAGTATCAGAACCGGCGCGCCCTTCAGGAACGCGCGCGCCAGCGAAATACGCTGGCGTTCCCCTCCCGAAAGACGCATCCCGCGCTCGCCGACCTGCGTCTCGTACCCCTTCGGCAGGCCGATGATGAACTCGTGAGCGTTGGCGGCCTTGGCCGCAGCCATGATTTCTTCCTTGCCCGCGCCAGCGCGCGCGTACGCAATGTTCTCCCCGATGCTGGTCGAAAACAGCAACGGTTCCTGCAAGACGATCGCAAACTGGTTGCGCAGATCCGCGAGCTTGTACTCGCGCAAGTCGCGCCCGTCGAGCAGAATCTGGCCCTGCGTTGGATCGTAGAAACGCGGGAGAAGATTGACGAGGGTGCTCTTGCCCGCGCCCGTGGAGCCCACAATGCCGACCCGGGCGCCCGGTCGAATCTGAAAAGAAATGTCGCTTAAAACCGGAGGCCCCTTTTCGTAAGCAAACCATACGTTGCGGAAGGCCACGGCTCCCTTTGCTCGTGAGAGCGGCCGGGCATTCGGGCGCTCGGTGACATCCGGAGATTCGTCCAGCAGAGCAAAGGCCCGCTCGGCGCCCGCAAGGTGGGATTGCATCAGCGCCATTTTCTTGCTCATCGTCTTCAAGGGGGAGTAGAGCTGTGTCAGATAACCTATGACCAGGAGCAGCTCGCCCAAAGTCAACGCGCCTGTCCTGACGCTGCGCACTCCGATCAGCAGCACCGCCGCCATCCCCACGGCGGTGACCAGGGCCAGCAGCAGGCCGAAGGCGCCTTCGAGCGAAGCAATCCGGATTCTTGCCCGCATCCCCTCGCTGCATCTCCGAAAAAAGCGCGCTACCTCCCTGTCTTCCTGACAGAAAGCTTTCACAACGCGCGCCGCCGACAGCACCTCCTGCACCACCGACAAGGCCGAGCTTTCGATTTTTTTGGCCGCCCGCGACTGGCTGCGCAACCGGCTCCGATAGGTCTGCGAAACCAGATAGAGCGCCGGTGAAATCGACAGGGCGACCAGGGCAAGCTGCCAGTTCATGCGCGCCGTGACGTAGATCAGGGCGCCGACCGTAAACACCGAGGTGACGAAGGGGATCATCCCCTCCGCCGCGATCTGTTGAACCGAGGCGGCATCATATTGAATGCGGTAAGTCGAGTCCGCCGTCCCCCGGGTTTCCTGGTACGAAAGCGACAACCGCTGCACGTGACCGAACAACTGCGCCCGAAAATTTCGGAGCAACTTTTCGCCCGTGTACGCGGTCAGCATCGACGCGGCGAAGTCCCGAAGCTGGCTTGACAGAGCAATGACGACCACAAGGCCGGCGGTCAGCGCAAGACGGCCCGCATCGGTCCGCGTCGCAAATTCCGGCAGCAGGCGCTCCAGGAAACGAGGGAGCGGGTGCGTCCCGATCACGCTGTCTACGGCTATTTTCAAAGGCAGGGGGTTGAGAAGCGCCAGGGGCGCCGACAACAGACTGAGCAGCAGAATCCCGGTAAGATGAGGCCAGTAAGGTCGAACCTGCCCCAGCAGCCTCCGATAGAGAACGAAGTCGGTGTGCCTCGAGGTGGCCAATCAAGCCTCTCGGATCTTCCAATTTTGCTCCAGAACACGAATGGCAGTAAGGGCCAATCGAGACTGGTTAACAATTCATTAACATTTTTTGAACTTATTGTTAAAAGTTCAATCGGGAGCAATCCCGTCTTGTTTGTGGAGAAAATCCCTATGCCTCGAATGAGCTTACAAGAGGATGAAGCTACAGATGAACACAGAGCAGCCCAAAAAATCCACCGCGAAGACGCGAAGAACGCAAGGTTTTTGAAATCGCTTTTCTTCGCGCTGTTCGCGTCTTCGCGGTGAAAATATCCTTGACCTCGGATTCCGAAGCAGCGTGAGGGCGCCGGAGTCTGCGTTATCGGCCGCGGAGTTTAGTGCAGATAAGGTTAAAGCGTGCCGGGATTTGCAGCTCTCACCCAGGCGCGGAAAACGCGCCGGGCTTGCTTCCCGCCCAGCGCTTCACTGTTTGCCACAAATTCAGCTAAATGCCCGGCGGTCAGAAAAGGAAAAGCGAGACTGGACGGCGCTGGGGTATAAGCTTGATGGGCGAGGTGCCAGATTGAGAAGCGGCTTCCATCGTAGTGCCAGATTTCAGGCACGCCCAGCGCCGCGTAAATCGCAAACTTGCTCGACGAATCGTGGGTCAGATCAATTTCAATCACGAGGTCGGGTGGCGGATCGCTGCTGAGATCAAGCCTGTCTTTTCCTCCAATTTGCATGGCGTGCTGGATATAAAAACAGTCATCTCCTTCCGCGCCTTTTCGTTTGGGTTCGAGCTTCAAGGTAGTGGAGCCGTAGCTGAGGACTTCCTGATCCAGCTCGTCGCTGAGAATGAGCACCAGATCATGCAAGAGATTCTTGTATTTTTCGTGCTTGTCGGAAGGAGTCACAATCTCCAGCCGTCCATTATCATAGCTGATGCGGCGGTGAGCACCCTCTCCGAGCCGATCGAGAAGTTGCTCATATTCCTCCCAGCCGATTTCGTAAAGCGTCAACCTTCCGCCGGGCGGCAGATGGGTAATGGCGTCAAGATAATCCTCAGTTTGGACCCTCATCAGGCTGAACCTCGCTCAGGCGAGCGATTATAGCACGTGGAAATCTCGGCCGGGACCGCCATGCCACGAAGATATCGCGCCCTGGCGGTGGATGGAGTACAGACCAGAGCAACCGCGATTTGGCCACAGAGAAAATTATCTCTGTGACTCCACGGCGCCGTGGCTAAAGGATGCATGGTCACAGCTATGCCACATGAAGCCGGAATTCCGAACTTACAGTTGAGTAAAGCCTACAGTAGATTACTTGCTGGGCTGGTAGTAGGGATTTCGACCCGCTGCGTGATCCGTCGTATCGAGGATTTCCCCTACGGCTGGAATGAGGCCCCGAATGGATTT
>QHZE01000139.1 GCA_003225335.1 Acidobacteriota bacterium | reverse complement strand
ATGCAATCATTTTTCGGCTCCAGAACGAAACAAGAACCTGGTTTTACCATGGTCGAGTTTGTTATCTCCGCCGTTATCCTCCTTCTCATCTCCGCGGCCCTGTTCACCATACTGGCCGAGACACAGCGTTCTTCCAGCTATCAAACCGAGGTCCAGGCGGTTATGGACAACACGCGCATCGCCATGGACACAGTCGAGGGCTATGTGCGCCAGGCCGGCAATGACCCTTGCAGGGCCGCAGGCTTTGTCGGTATCGGCGATGGCGGCGTTATGACCGCCACCTCGGTGCGCCTTCGCTCCGGGATCCGGACGGCCGCACGGACGCTGCAGGCGAAGATGTCACTATCTCCTATGACTCCGCCACCAGCACGGTCAACATCACGCCTCAGGGGGCGGGCGCCGTGCAGCCAATCGCCAATTACATTTCGGCTTTCACCCTGCAATACTTCGATCAGAACGGTATTGCGACAGCTGTGGGGGCTAACGTGCTGAAAATCAAAATCACGATGACCGGCACGACAACACTGGCCAATCCGCAGACCAAAAAGACTTTCGGGCAGACCGTGACTTCTGACGTTCAGATTGCAACACGCTAAATCTTTTAACCGCGGAGACCACAGAGCAGCCCCTCGGCTCCAACCAATCAACCTTCGCGTTCTTTGCGCACTTGGCGCCTTCGCGGTGAAACTGAGCCCGAATTAACCGCGAAGAGCGCAAAGGGCTCGAAAACGATCAATGAAAAAATAACAAATGGCCGATGAGAAATGACAAATGGGAAGTGAACCCGTCAGTGCCGCGTCTGACTGAGGGATTTCAAAGACCCTAAAGATCCTGCTACACGGCAGAGTCCTGGTCTGTTACAATCAGCGGCAGTGAGGTTGCACACAATGAGACTTCGAATCGCAACACAACTTGCTCTGTGGATCGTCGCTATGGCTGTCCTGGGATACGGCCAGTCCTTGGGCGATGTGGCCAAGAAAGAAAAAGAACGCCGCGAGAAGATGAAGGCGGGGTCGAGAGTCATCACGAACGACGACACCGTCAAGTACGCGAATGGACCGGTTACCACCACCACGCCTCCTGCTCCCCCTGCCGGTGCTCCCGCCGCCGCGAAGGAGAAAGCGGAACCGGCAAAACCGGCGGGCGAGACGCCAAACGCTGGGGCCGGGGCCAAGCCGAAACCGGATGAGGCTACCGACTTTCAGGGGAGGCCCGAAAGCTTCTGGCGGCAGACGTTCGCCGACGCGCGCCAGAAGGTCAAAGAGCTGGAGAACAAGGAGAACGTCCTGGTTCTCAAGGTAAACGATCTGCAGAACCGATTCTTTCGCACAGACGACGGTTTCCAGAGACAAGCCATTCAGGCCGAACTTCAAAAAACCTTCACGGAACGGGATCAAACAAGCGCGGATCTCGCCAAGGCAAAGGCCCAATTGGATGATCTCGAGAAGGAAGCGCGCAAGAGCGGAGCGCTGCCAGGCTGGATCGCCGCCAAACCCTGAGAAATTTCAAATTTGAAATTTGAGATTTCAAATGGCAGTGCCGGGCCGTGCTATTCAACTGTCGGCCCTCGCTAGACAGCATCCGGCAAACTTCCGACAAGAGACCGCTACTTTGTCTGAATCGCCGGTTCTGTTCAACGCTCCTTGCTGGCTACGTGGAGGACGGCGATCCCGCCGGTAAAGTAGTGGAATTCGACCCGGTTGAAGCCGGCGCTCCGCACAAGCTCTCGCAACCGTTCGGGCGGCGGAAATGCCTGAACGCTCTGCGGCAGATAGGTATAAGCACCCTCACTACCCGACACCCACCTCCCGATTCTTGGCAGCACGTTCGTAAAATAGAATCGGTACAGGGAACCAATTACGGGCATCTTCGGCATAGCGAAGTCGAGGATGCCGAGTGTCCCTCCGGATCGCAAAACGCGCCCCATTTCATGCAGACCTTTCTCTACGTTGGCGAGGTTTCGAAGCACAAATGCCGAAACGACCGCGTCGAAGGCAGCGTCTGAAAAGGGAAGGCATAACGCATCGCCTTCCAGCAGGTCTACCGGGTAAGGGACCCGCGCGCGCGAAATTTTCTCTCTCCCGATCGCCAGCATCGGTTGGCAAAAATCGCAGCCCACCACGGCTCCGGCCCGTGAAAACGAAAGCGCGAGGTCGGCAGTGCCGCATCCGACATCCAGAATGCGCGGATGCGCGACATCGATGCGTCTCTCCACTTCTCGCGCAGTTCTCGTTCGCCATGACCGGTCAATGTTTCCCGAGAGGAGATGATTCAGGAAATCGTACTTCGCCGCAATTGCCCCGAACATCGTGCGCACAGCCTGCGCCTGCTCTTGCTCTCCCCCGCCGGTCATCGCAAGTCGCAACCAGAAAATAAACGCCGCATTCACCACTAAGGCGCAAAGACGCGAAGAGTCACCGGGATGTCTTTGCGCCTTCGCGTCTTCGCAGTAATATTTTTTTCAAATATTACTGCTAGATTCTATAAAGTTCTTCAGAAATCGCTTCAGGTTGGCCGGATCAATGTCGTTTCGAATCTCGGCGGCGCCCAGGCGTGGGAGCAAAACCATCCGAATGCGGCCCCCGGCGAATTTCTTGTCTCTGCCCAGGGCGTTCCAGACTCGACCCGGGGAAATCCCACGCAGTGTCGGGAGCTTGGTCACTCGGTGAATCAGACGAAGCAGCCGTTGCGCCGACTTTTCTTCGAGAAGACCCAGTTCCCTGCCGAATCCCACGGCTGCCATCATTCCCCAGGCTACGGCCTCACCGTGCTTGAATCTGCGGTAGCCGGTCGCCGCTTCCAAAGCGTGACCTACCGTATGGCCGTAGTTTAGAATCATCCGTTGCTTTGCTTCCATTTCGTCGCTCGAGACAACGGCGGCCTTTATGCGCGAGGCCTCCAGCACGACGTGTTCGAGAGCGGACGGACTGGCAGAAAGAATGGCTTGAAGATTCCTCTCTATATAAAGGATCAGTTTTTCCGAGCGGATGACCCCGCACTTCAAGACTTCGTATAGTCCGGAAGCGAGCTCCCGTGAAGGAAGGGTGCGAAGAGTACCGATATCCGAGAGCACCGCGCTCGGCTGGTGGAATGCGCCGATCAGGTTCTTGCCTTGTTTTAAATTGATTCCCACTTTTCCGCCGATGGCGCTGTCCACCTGAGCCAGCAGAGTCGTCGGGACGTTCACGTACGGTATGCCGCGGACAAAAGTAGCCGCCGCAAAACCAGCCAGATCACCCACTACGCCTCCCCCAAGAGCCAGCACCCACGAGCGGCGGTCGGCCCCTGCGCGGATAAGTCCCTGGTAGACCTTTTGCAGACTCGCAATATTCTTGAAGCGCTCTCCGTCTCCAATGAAGACAACCGGCGCCGGGCCATAGGCTGCTTCCAAGGACCGGCGCAAGGAGTCTCCGTGCAGTTTGAAAACGCGGGGGTTGGAAACCACGACCGGAGCGGACGAAAAGCCCAGCCGTGTCAGGAGGCCGCTCAACCGCGCCAAAATTCCCTCACCCACGAAGACCGGATAAGAGCGGCTTCCCAGGCGAACTTCGGTGGTCTTCACGGGCGCAAACCCTGCAGCAACTCGTCGATAAGCACCTGGACATCCAGAGGCCCGATTCCGATTTCCCGGCTCAGTTCCCCGATGCTGTAGAGCTGCCCCGTTTCCCAGATCTCCTTCAGAAAGCTGTCTGCCGCTCTGACATGGAACCAGGCATGGCCAAAGCGAGAGCGAAGATAGTCTCGAAGCTGCGCCTCGAAGATCCACGCCCGCAGATAATCGGCGCTGTAAAAACCGTCGTCGATGTCTTCGAGATAGGACTCTTGGTCGTAGAGAGTTCCGGTAGCGCGCTGCAACGCTTCCACGTATACCCGCGCCGGATTCTCCATGGGTTCGCTATGAAGCTGGATCTCGTACTGAAGCTTCCCGCAATAACGCCGGATCTGATGGCTGCGGACGAGCGCCTGAAAACGGAGGAACTCGCCCGCGTTAAAGAATCCCGTATTTGCCTGCAGCCACCGCTCGTTCCACATCAGGTGCTCAAATAGAAAGGCATACGTCTCAGAGAGCCCCCTGTCCCCACAGAGTCGATGTTCCGCAACAAGGCTCGGACTGGTCCAGGCGAAATGCTGCGCATGACCGCTCTCATGCAGGAGCGCCGCGTAATCATCCCGGCCTCCGCGCGGCAGGACGACGACCTTGATCTCCTGTGGTACGCGCACAGTAACACAAAACGCTCGAGCGCGTTTCCGCGGCCTCTCTTCCAGGTCAAGGAAGACGTTCTCCTGCCTGGCCGGATCGATTCTGAGAGCCTTCAGGGTTTCAAACAGGGCGGGCAGCATGAGCTCCTTCGGGAAAAAGGCATCGTAGTCCGGCCGCCGCGTCCAGTAACCGATGTCGCACCGATGCACCTGGGCCGGCGGCAATCCCAGGATCCGCTGGAACGACTCCTCGACACAATCCTTGTATCGGGCTTCCGTAGCCTCAATGAGCTTCTCCAGTGAGGAGGAAAAGGCCCTGTAATCGATCCCCCAGATCGACTGATACGCTTCCAGGCACGTTTTGTAGCCCAGAGCCTGCACCTGCGCCCGGAGCCGGTCAAGCCGTCCCTTGCGCAACGGATTCGACTGTTCCAGAGCGCGTGCGCGAATTTCATTGAGGCGCCGTCTTCTCAAGCTTTCAGAAACGTTGGCCAGCACGACGGGAATCTGTGTGTAGTGAATGTCTTTTCCTTCCCAGGGAAACGTGCTCTTGCTCTCGAATTCCGCGATCTCTTCCATGAGGGGGGCGCAGGCCTGTTCCAGGTGGTGCTCGACAGCAAAGGCGTGCAGCTTCCCCAGGGACTTCCTGAGCGATTCAAAGTGGGGGGGAGTCTTTTCGATTTCGCCTCGGATTTCGCGAATCCGATCCAGGCTGAACAGGTCCGAGAATTCAGAGTAGAAGTCTCCGGTTTCCAGCAATTCCTTCTGCCCGGAGTAGTACAGGTAATACTCTCTGTGGAGCGACTCAATGAACTCTTCCAGTCGCGTCCGGTACTCCTCGGTTTCGCCGAGGTCTCGCTGGCACGGCAGTGGCAAATCATAAATGACAAATGACCAATGAGCAATGGCCTGCCAACATCCCCTGCCTTTATTTGTCATTTCTCATTTGCCATTTGTTATTTGTCATTTGACTGCTCAGCCGTTAAAGGAAGCGACTCCAACGCCAGCATCACAAGTGTTGGTCCCTATTTGTTGAGTGACAGAATACGTTACCGTGTTTATGAAAAGGACTGCTTAGCGGGGGATGCCTTCGAGAGGGCTGCTGGCCGTAGCATACAGCTTCCTGGGAATTCGGCCTGCCTTGTAGGCCAACCGTCCCGACTGAACGGCGAGGTTCATTGCCTCTGCCATCGCCACGGGATCCTTCGCGCCCGCGATTCCCGTATTCATCAAGACACCGTCGCACCCTGATTCCATGGCCATTGTAGCGTCCGATGCCGTCCCGACCCCCGCATCGACGATCACCGGAACGGACACGGTCTCCAAGATAATGCGCAGGTTCGCAGGGTTCTGAATGCCCATGCCGGAACCGATGGGCGCGCCCAGAGGCATCACCGCCACAGCTCCCGCGTCTTCCAGCTTCCGGGCCATGACAGGGTCGTCATTCGTATAGGGCAGGACCACAAACCCGTCTCTGACGAGAATCTTCGTGGCCGTAAGCAAGCCCTCCGTGTCCGGAAAAAGGGTCTTTTCATCCCCGATCACTTCCAGTTTGACCCACTCCGAGAGCCCGGCTTCTCGTCCCAGATTCGCCACACGAATAGCTTCTTCGGCTGTATGGCATCCGGCGGTGTTCGGCAGCAGCATGAAGCGTGAAGTATCGATGTAATCCAATAGCGACTCCGACTTGTCCTCGTGATAACGGGTCGACTTGTCCTGCAGTTTGATCCTGCGTACCGCGACCGTGACAATTTCGGCGCCGGATTTCTCCAGGGCTTCCTTCATAACCGCAAAAGAGGCGTACTTGCCGGTTCCTACGATCAGCCGGGAACGAAACGATCTGTCTGCCAGGACCAGCGGGTCGTCTTGAAGCGAATAGCTCATAAAGTCAGAAGGCTGCTCTAGCCCCCTCCAACGAATTGAACTATTTCAATTTCTTTTGAGAGGAGGAAACAATCGGATTTCCCCGTTAACTTCAAGTGTCACTCCCACTGCGCGCGTCTCCGTGATCCCTGAACTTTGACACCGTATGATACTGAGTGCTTCGAAAGCAAATCAAGTATTCCCTCAGTTCCCTCTTCAGCCGAGGAGACACAGAAACAAGATTTTCTCGGTGCCTCGGTGGCTCTGTGGCTACATCGGCGTTGTGGATCAACTAGAAAAGCCTTGACACCGGTGGAAGGCGCACCATAATATCGTGCCTTCTTTCGCAAGACAGTGGCAGTCGCAAATCATTGATTCATAAATGGTTATAGGTCCCTCAAAAAGCCCTTTGCCCGTTCAAAGGTTCGCCGCAGAGATGCCATGCTGTCGGAAGCCACTCGCCAGAAAATCGATGCGCTGATACGGAAATACCCGCACCCGAGGTCGGCCCTGATTCCCGCTTTGTGGCTTGCCCAGCAGGAGGCCGGCTATCTTTGCCCCGAGGCAATTCGCGACGTCGCCGAAATCTTCAAGTTGCCTACCAACGAAGTGTATGAAGTCGCGAGCTTCTACACGATGCTGTACAAGAAACCTGTGGGAAAGTATGTTATCCAGGTTTGTACGAACATCTCCTGCTTGCTGTGCAACTGTGAGGAGATCATGGCGCATCTCGAGAACAGGCTCGGTATCGGTCCCGGCGAGACGACTTCCGACAAACGATTCACCCTGATGGAAACCGAGTGCCTCGCGTCCTGCGGTACGGCCCCGGTCGCGCAGATAAACGAGGACTATTATGAAAGCCTGACTCCAGAGAAATTGGATCGGATCCTCGATAGCATGAAATGATGCTCTTCTACCTTTTGGGAACCATAGCTCTCGCGGCCGCGGTGAACGTTGTGGCGCAGAGGAGGGTGTTTTACTCCGCGCTCTTCCTGATTATCTGCCTGTGCGCCCTTTCCGGGCTCTACATGCTTCTGCAGGCGCCTTTCATCGCGGCGGTCCAGGTGATCGTCTACGCGGGGGCCATCATGGTTCTCTTCCTTTTTGTCATCATGCTCCTGGACCCTTTCTCGGCGGTGCCCCTGAGCGAAAAGAAGCGCTATCTTGGATATCTGGGCATCGCCATGGGTACCGCGACCCTTGTTCTGCTCGTCCCTTTCCTTCTTTCTTATGACCTGTCTCGTGTACCGCGGAACGTCACCGGCATGGCAGCAGGAACGGGAATCACGCGGCGCATCGGAGAAACGATCTTCAAAGAGTACTTGTTGCCGTTTGAGGTCACCTCCGTTTTGATTCTGGTAGCCATCATCGGGGCCGTGATATTGGGGAAGAAGAAGATCTGAGGAGAACCTGTACCATGAAGCTAATTTTTCTTCCTGGGAGCGTCCCGCGCAGCGGGACCGGGGGTTTCCAGACACGCAGGGCTCCGCTGCGCAGGACGCTCCCGGGGACGAAAGCTCGGCGTTTTCTCCGTCTCCGCGATGAGGTCTTTGGTTGCTGCCAGAGGCTGCCCTTATGAGCATTCTCCCTTACCTGGTTTTGAGCGCGCTCCTCTTCACGGTGGGAACTATCGGGGTGATCGTGAAGAAAAATATCATTGCCATTTTTCTTTGCATTGAATTGATGCTGAACGGCGCCAACCTCAGCTTCGTCGCGTTTTCCAGCTACCTGAATCAGGTTCACGGTCAGGTCTTTGTCTTCTTTGTTATGGTGGTTGCCGCGGCAGAAGCGGCCGTCGGGCTGGCCATTACAATCGCCATCTACCGCAACCGGAACACGCTCAGCGTGGACGACGCGGACATCATGAAGTGGTAACCGGATGGACTTCCTCTGGCTGGTTCCCGCACTCCCGCTCTTAGGCTCCGCCATAAACGGCCTGCTGGGAAAACGGCTGCCCAAGCCCGTCATTTCCCTGGTGGCTTGTGGATCCGTCGGAGTTTCGTTTCTGGTCGCGGCCGGATTGGTGCTGAGTCTTATCCAGCGGGCTCCCGAGGAAAGGCATGTTGTTCAGACTCTGTTTACCTGGATAGCTGCGGGCGATTTCGTCGCCACCGCCGAGTTTCTGCTCGATCCCCTTTCGGCGGTCATGATCCTCGTGGTTACGGGCGTCGGCTTTCTCATCCATGTCTATTCGATCGGATACATGCATGCAGAGGACGGTTACTATCGTTTTTTCTCCTATCTGAACCTCTTCATGTTCTCCATGCTGGTGCTGGTGCTGGCGAGCAATTTCCTCCTGATGTTTGTGGGTTGGGAGGGCGTCGGGCTCTGTTCCTACCTCCTCATTGGGTATTACTTTGACCGCAAGAGCGCCGGCGACGCCGGCAAGAAGGCTTTCATCGTAAACCGAATCGGCGACGTCGGTTTTATCCTCGGCATCCTTCTCATCTTTGCGACCTTCGGCAGCATGGAGTTCGACGGGGTGTTCCGGCAGATCTCACAGCGCTTTCCTGCGGAGACCGGTCTGGGGATTCTCACAGGAATTGCCCTGCTGCTGTTTGTAGGCGCGACCGGGAAAAGCGCTCAGATTCCGCTGTACGTCTGGCTTCCGGACGCCATGGAAGGTCCGACGCCTGTCAGCGCCCTCATCCACGCCGCGACGATGGTCACGGCCGGCGTTTACATGGTGGTGCGCTGCTCGCCCATCTACAGCCGCGCTCCCTTTGCCCTCGAAGTCGTCGCCATCGTCGGGACCCTGACCGCCTTTATGGCGGCCACCATCGGCCTGGTCCAGACGGACATCAAGAGAGTTCTCGCCTACTCGACTGTGAGCCAGCTGGGGTACATGTTTGCCGCCGCCGGAGTCGGCGCCTATTCGGCCGGAATCTTCCACCTGATGACCCATGCCTTTTTCAAGGCCCTGCTCTTCCTCGGCGCCGGAAGCGTCATCCACGCGATGGGGGGCGAGCAGAATCTGTTGAAAATGGGCGGTCTGCGGAAACACACGCCCATTACGTTTCTCACGATGGTCGTCGCCGCTCTCGCCATCAGCGGAATTCCGCCCCTGGCGGGGTTCTTCAGCAAGGACGAAATCCTCTGGTCGGCGTGGGCGCATGGCCATCCCGCAATCTGGGGAGTTGGGCTTGTCACGGCCGGACTGACCGCCTTCTATATGTTCCGGCTCGTATTCCTGACGTTCTCCGGTGAAGAGCGGATGGATGAGCACACCCGGCGCCACTTGCACGAATCGCCGGCCAGCATGACTGTTCCGCTGGTGATTCTTGCGGTTCTTTCTGTGATGGGGGGATGGGTCGGTCTCCCAGCCTGGATGGGCGTCAACCGCTTCGCAGCGTTTCTCGAACCGTCTCTGCGCTTCACTGCACTCTCCGAACACGAGCCGGCCTCGCACGCCCTCGAGGCCGGTCTGGCCGTGCTTTCCGTTGCAGTCGCCGCTTTCGGGATTGGTGCCGCTTACAACCTTTACGTCGTCCGTCGCGAATCGGCGCAGGCGCTGGCCCGGCGCTTTGCGGGTCTCCATGCCTTGCTGTCCCACAAGTACTACGTGGACGAGATTTACGATGCTTTGTTTGTAAACCCTGCGGTCACAGGTTCGCGGGAGGTTTTGTGGAAAGGACTGGATGTGGGCATCATCGACGGGTCGGTGAACGGCGTGGGACGGACCATCCAGGGTTCGGCAGATTTGTTGAAGCACCTCCAGAATGGTCTTGTGCGGAGTTACGCCTCGTGGATCCTGGCAGGGACGATTGCGGCGCTCTTCTACATTTACTCTCTCATTCGGCGCTGAGACTGCAGGCGCAATGAAAATACAGAATATTTTGACCCTGGTAACCTATCTTCCCGCTGCGGCGGCGCTCGCCCTCCTCTTCTTCCCCAGGAGCTCCGGGAGAGCCATCCGGCTCTTCTCCCTCATCGCGTGCCTGGCAACCTTTGTACTCTCTCTGCATCTGCTGTATCACTTCGACGGAAACAACCCCGGGATGCAACTTGAAGAGTCCGCTCCCTGGATTGAGACCCGGACTTTCAATATCCGTCACCATCTTGGGGTTGACGGCATCAGTCTTTTCCTGGTACTCCTCACGACCTTCCTGACACCGCTGGCAATACTCTCGTCGTGGCGCTCCATTCAAGACCGCTTGAAGCCTTACATGATCTGCATGCTGACCCTCGAAACCGGCATGCTGGGCGTATTTCTGGCGCTCGACCTCGTGCTCTTTTACATCTTCTGGGAAGTCATGCTGGTCCCGATGTACTTCCTGATCGGCGTCTGGGGAGGAGAAAACCGGATCTATGCCGCCGTGAAGTTCATTCTTTACACGATGGCCGGCTCCCTGCTGATGTTTCTGGCGATTCTGTATCTGTTCTACGCCAACGGCGCCACGACCTTTGACCTGGTAGAGATTTCGCGCAACCTCGCAACCGGGGTATTGCGACTCTCCCCGGGAGCGGAATTCTGGCTCTTTTCGGCTTTTCTCCTGGCCTTCGCGATCAAGGTGCCTCTTTTCCCATTCCATACCTGGCTGCCGGATGCGCACGTGGAAGCGCCCACGGCGGGTTCTGTGATTCTGGCGGGAGTTCTCCTCAAGATGGGAACGTACGGGCTGCTGCGGTTCTGTCTTCCGATGTTCCCATCCGCGGCTCTCGCCGCAGCGCCCTATCTCTCCCTGGTGGCTCTCATCGGGATCGTCTACGGTGCGCTGGTTGCGATGGTCCAGGCCGACCTGAAAAAGCTCGTAGCGTATTCTTCCGTCAGCCACATGGGCCTGGTGGTGCTGGGAATCTTCGCATTCACTCTCCAGGGATTGGAGGGCGCCACGTTCCAGATGCTCAACCACGGGCTTTCCACCGGGGCTCTCTTCCTTCTCGTGGGAATGATTTATGACCGCCGTCACACGCGCCTGATCTCGGAATTCGGAGGGCTGGCCCACGGCAATCCGCTGCTCGCCACGTTTTTCCTCGTGGTCACGCTCTCTTCGATCGGCCTTCCCGGCTTGAACGGGTTTGTCGGCGAGGTGCTGGTGCTGGCGGGAACGTTCCTTTCGAATCGGACGTATGCCGCTGTTGCGGCGACCGGCATGATCCTGGGCGCGGTTTACATGCTCTGGATGTACCAGCGCGTTTTCCTGGGTAAAGTCACCAACCCCGCGAACAACGCGATCCCGGATCTCGAGGCGCGCGAAAAGCTGATCCTCGTTCCGATCGTGATCCTGATGCTCGGGATGGGCGTCTACTCTTCGCCCTTTTTGAAGCGAATATCGAGAGGGAGAAACTGGCACATGGGCGCTGAGTATGCCCCGATCCTTCCTCAACTCATTTTGGTTATAGGGGGCATGCTCATCCTCCTGCTGGAGCCCTTTACAGCTTCCGCGCGAAAGAGCCGCCTGGGGCAGATCGCGATCGTCGCTTGCACTCTGGCGGCCTACGGCCTGGGGCGACAGGGCACGGGGCCGCGCGCGGTCGTATTTCAGGGAATGTTCATCGCCGACAACTTCACCTTCTTCTGCCAGTGGTTGTTCCTGGTGATCACCGGAACGTCTGCGCTGATCTCGCTGCGGTTCAACGAGAGAGAAGCCATGAACCGCGGGGAATATTACGCTTTGCTGCTCTTCGCAAGCTCGGGCATGTCTTTGATGGCGGCCAGCGGAGATCTGATCCTGACCTTCCTCGGGATCGAGATTCTCTCGATAGCAACGTACATACTCGCGGGCTTCAAGCGGGCCGACGCGCGCTCCAACGAATCCTCTCTCAAGTACTTCCTGCTGGGTTCGTTCGCCTCGGCTTTTCTGCTCTACGGAATTGCCCTGGTGTATGGAAGCGCCGGAAGCACGAACTATCAGGCCATCCGGGAGCTCGCAGAGGTTCACGGATCGGGCCAGGTGATGATGCTCATCGGGCTCGCGCTGCTCCTGGTGGGCTTTGGCTTCAAGCTCGCCACGGTCCCCTTTCATGCCTGGGCGCCGGATGTGTACGAGGGGGCGCCGACACCGGTGACCGCGTTCATGACGGTAGGCCCGAAAGCCGCGGGGTTCGCGGCTCTCGTTCGGCTTCTCGTGGAAGCCTTCCCTTCGCTGGAACCCAACTGGACGGCACTTCTGTGGTTCTCCTCGGTTCTGAGCATGACTCTGGGGAACGTTGTCGCCGTTCTCCAGACCAACGTCAAGAGAATGCTGGCTTACTCTGCGATTGCGCATGCGGGATACATCCTGGTCGGTATCGTCGCCCATAACCGGTCAGGCTTTGAGGCCGTGCTCTTCTACCTGGTCATCTACACCGTCATGAACCTGGGAGCTTTCTGCATCGTGCTTTCGCTGAGCCGCAAGGGAGATCTGCAAGTGAACCTGGAGAATTACGCCGGACTGGGACGCAGGGCGCCCCTTGCGGCGGCTGCTCTTTCCCTGTTCCTCGTTTCTCTCGCCGGGATCCCCTTGACCGGAGGTTTCATCGGCAAGTTCTACCTTTTTGGCGCGGCGGTCCAGCAAGGCTACATAGGTCTGGCCATAATAGGGGTTCTTAACAGTGTGCTCTCCGTCTTCTATTACTTCCGGCTCATCGTGCTGATGTACATGCGAGAGCCCTACGAAGGACGGCCCGATCCCGAACCAATAAGCCTCGCCGTGCTGGCAATCACGGTTCTGGGAGCGATCGCGGTCCTTTGGATGGGAATTTTTCCGGCCATCTTTCTGAATCTTGCCAGCAATTCGACCCTGGCCTTAAAATGAATTCGCAGGTGGTTCTTTAGCGATTCTTCGCGTCTTTGCGTCTTAGCGGTGAATGCGGCGCAGACTGCTTTCACCGCAAAAGCGCAAAGACACAAAGAGGAATCATGATCGACGTTCGCAAAAAGCTGCAAGACGAGCTTAACCAGATTGAGTATCAGCTCCGGGTCGAACTGCCCAAGGAGATTCTTCGGGCGCGGGAACACGGAGATCTCAGCGAGAACGCAGAGTACAAGTCTGCCAAAGAAAGACAGGCGTTCCTCGAAGGGAGAAAGGCGCAGCTGCAACAGAGGCTGGCCTCTTTATCGCTCATCAATCTCGACAAGATTCCCCGCGACAGGGTGGCGTATGGGTCCCGCGTCGTGCTCTACGATTACGAGGAAGACAAGGAAATAGAATACAGGCTGGTCTCCTCGGAAGAGTCGGATCTCTCCCGCGGTTTGATCTCCGTCACGTCTCCGATCGGCAAAAGCTTATTGGGGAAGCAGGTTGGCGAGGAAGCCCAGATCGTCACGCCTGCCGGCAGGAAGGAATACGAGATCCGCAGTCTGGTAACAATCCACGAACTGGAAGAATAGGGACAGCCCTTTCTGTCTCCGAGGGCTGTCCCCGCTCTTTACTATGTATACAAGAGAAGCATGATGACCACGAAGGTCAGAAGCGCAAGGAACTCGATGAAAGCGAGGCCGAGGAACGTAAAGATGCGGATCGTGTCCGTAGCGCCGGGATTCCGGGAGACGCCCTCGCAAGCGGCCGTGAGAGCCCGGCTCTGCGCGTAGCCGCAACCCGCTGCGGCCAGGGCCATGGCGAATCCGGCCGTGATCAGCAGCCACATGCTTTTCCCTCCGGGCTGGGCCTGCCCTCCCTCAGCCTGGGCGAATGCGGGCATGGCCGCTATCAAGAGAGCCATCCCGAGCACCATTGCCAGAGCCAACTTTCTACTCATCACGAATCTCCTTTCCTAGACGATTTATGCCAGCGGGAATATCTGGACTGTGACTGTTCCTACAACGCCGCTGAGTTTGTGGGTGCGCCGATTACGAATGCTGCGCCTCTCCATGTCCTTCCTCGTGTCCCTCTTCCACCGCACCCGAAATATAAACCATGGTCAAAAGGATGAAGATGAATGCCTGAATCGTGCTGGCAAAGAGCGCCAGAAACATAACAGGCACCGCGGTCAGGAAAGGGAAAACATACTTGTTAAGCGATCCGATGATCAACTCCTCCGCAAAGATGTTGCCGAAGAGTCGCATGCTGAGAGAGAAGGGCCGCGCGCAGTGGCTTACGATCTCGACGGGGAACAGCAACCACGCAAGCCACCACACCGGACCGGCAAAATGCTTCAGGTATTTCAGAAACCCGTGCTTGCGAATACCCTGATAGTTGTAATAGAGGAAAACACAGATCGCGCATGACGCAGTCACATTCAGATTGCTCGTGGGCGAAATGAATCCGGGAATAAGACCGAGGATGTTGCAAAAGAGGATGTAGAAAGCGAGCGCGCCGATCAGAGGGATAAATCGGTTGGTATTCCGGCCGATGACTTCCTTCATCAGCCCCTGGATTGCCTCCAGAACGACCTCGAGGAGGTGTTGCACCGGGGTTGGCTTTTCCACGCTGAAAGATCTGCTTGCCCACCGCGAAAACAGTATGAGGAGGAGCGCGACCAGGAGGATCATCACGATGTGATCCGGAAGCGCGTGATGCCCTTCGACCACGCGAAATCCCAGGAGGCGGGCAAGCGGATCAAAGAGATGCTCGTTCAGAAACAGCGCTACTTCACTGTGCTCTTCCATGCTGCCTGGAACGGATGTCGAGTGCCTCCAGGACCCCCTCAACAAAAACGCTGCAGTAGAAGACGGCAAGACCGGCCACTGCAGCGGGAGTGCCCAAAAAAAGAAAGCGGATCATAGCATAGAGGGCCAGGGGAATCAACAAAAGGCGCAGAAAGAACCCGGCTAAAGCCATGCGTCTTGGGCGCTTCGGGCTTTCGAAGGCGGCGTTCAGGGCGCGCCGCAGCCAGAGCAGGTTAATCGCGCCGAGGGCTCCGCCCGAAAAGCAAGAAAGCCCGCTGCCGAAGCCGAACACCAGCGCCGTGAGGACGCTTCCCAGAACGACGAGGCCTGCGCCGATCCAGAAGAGCCGGGACTCAATGCTTTTGGTCTGTTGACGATTCACTGGGGTCCACTGTCAGGATCTTGTAGATCTCGTAAAAACCGGCGCCGGCTCCCAAGAAGAGGCACAAAATGGTTCCCCATGGGAATGTGCCGAGCCATCGATCCACGAGAAAATACCCTAAGAGCCAGCCGGCTGCCATCGCCGACGGCAGGATCGTAATGATGGCCGAAAGTCGGCCCATGCCAGCATACACGGATTTGTTGCCCATCCGAGTCCGCGCCGCAGAACATGAGCATCTTAGTACATTCTTCCCGTTTGGAGCTCAGGCTTCAGCCTGCCAAGTAGAACTGAGTAGCCGCAAAAGATCATACACGGCCCGTTCGGAGTTCAGTCTTCAGTCTGCCAAGACCCCGGCCTGAAAGCTGAACTCCAGGCGTCAGCAACTGCTGATCGCCTCAATACTTGAGAATTTGTGAAAAAAATTGACATGACGTAGGGGTGGCCGCCCGCGAGTTCGAGCCAATCATGCGGGCAACCACGTAGGGTTGTCCCTGCCGGTTTATGGATTTTTTCAGACGTTCTGACGGGTTAGTCGCGAGTCGTGATGTTCGGCGAGTTAGCTCTCAGACCTTTTAGCAGCACGGTAGTTCGACGTTCTTGGTCTGAAAGTCTCATACAGAATGGCCCAACGGGCGTAATTAAAAGTGGGAGTCAAGCAGCCCGGCCGGAGAGACTGTGAAAAATTGTATTTCAAACCAATGACATCCAAATGGCAGTGACCGTTTTCGTGAAATTCGTGGAATTCGTGGCCATTAAAACCGCCACGAATTCCGCGAATTAACACGAATTGAATTCTCCACAGCTTCCGAGAGAGTTAACGGCGGCATGAATTGACTCTCACTTCTGATTGCACCCTGGCCCAGGCCAACTGGGCTATTGTCTATTTTAATAACTCTGATAGGCTTTCCGATCGGAGAGGTACCGAAGCGGTCGTACCGGGCTCGACTCGAAATCGAGTTACCCCTCATAAGGGGGTACGTGGGTTCGAATCCCACCCTCTCCGCCACCCGCTGTATCACACGCCAGTTATCACCACTTCGATTACCACCCATCTACAACGCCTTCTCGGTGTATCTTCTCTTCGGTTGGCGGCGATGTGGCCGCCGGCCGTAGTCGTCAGGATCACTGAATTGTACATAGACATGAATGATACGGTTGTGAAATGCCGATCGTAACCCTCGAACAGGTTTCGATCGCGTTCGGCCATCTACCATTGCTGGACGGCGTGGCGCTGCAGATCGAGGCCCACGAACGAGTCTCTCTCATCGGACGAAATGGGACCGGTAAATCGACTCTTCTTCAGATCATCGCCGGTGACCTGGAACCCGACAGCGGCTTGGTCTGGCGGCAGCCCGGGGTGCGGATTGCGCGCCTGGCGCAGGACGCGCCGCCGTCGACCGGCCGGCCCGTCTTCGACGTTGTGGCTGAAGGGTTGGGAGATCTTAGCGACCTCGTCACGGCGTACCACCACGCGGCCGTCGAGGTCTCGGCACACGGCTCCGCGAAACGGCTGGAAAGGCTCGGGCGCCTGCAGCACGAGCTCGAAGTGCGGGACGGCTGGCGGCTCGAGCAGCGAGTCGAGATGGTGCTTACCCGCCTGAGTCTGCCTTCTGAAGTGATCGTTGATACCCTGTCGGGCGGCTGGCGGCGCCGGGTCCTTCTAGCGCGTGCCCTGGTTGCACAACCCGGCCTCCTTCTGCTCGACGAGCCCACAAACCACCTCGACATAGACACCATCACGTGGCTTGAAACACTTCTCGCCGACTACCCCGGTGCCGTCCTCTTCGTCACTCACGATCGTGCCTTCCTGCGGCGCCTGGCGACACGGATAGTGGAACTGGACCGCGGCCGCCTTACGTCATGGCCGGGCGACTATTCGGCTTTCCTGCGCAAGAAGGAAGAATGGCTCGCCAATGAAGCGCTGCAGCAGCAGAAATTCGACAAGCGCCTCGCCGGCGAGGAGATCTGGCTACGCCAGGGCGTTAAGGCGAGGCGGACGCGAAACGAGGGTCGGGTGCTCGCCCTGATGGCGATGAGGGAAGAGCGCGCAGCGCGGCGCGCGCAGATAGGCGCTGCGCGCTTGCAAGTGGACCTTGCCGATCGCTCCGGCCGGCTCGTCTTTGAAGCCGAACATGTCGAAAAGTCATTCGGCGGGAGACTCGTAGTCCGCGACTTCAATATGCGGGTGATCCGCGGCGACCGGATCGGCCTGATCGGGCCGAACGCGTCCGGCAAAACAACTCTGCTGCGACTGCTCATGGGTGAGCTCGAGCCTGATGCCGGTCAAGTGCGGCGTGGCGTGAATGTCCACGCGGCCTATTACGACCAGCAGCGCGAATTCCTCGACCCGGGGCGCACCATCTTCGACACAATCGGCGAAGGGAGCGATACGGTAACGGTCAACGGCTCTTCACGTCACGTGCATGGATACCTGCGGGACTTCCTGTTCCCCGAGGAGCGGGCACGCACTCCTGTGAAAGCGCTTTCCGGCGGCGAGCGCAACCGCCTGCTCCTTGCGCGATTATTCACGCGGCCGGCCAATATACTGGTGCTTGATGAGCCGACAAATGACCTTGATCTGGAAACGCTCGAGGTGTTGGAAGCACAACTCGTTGAGTTTCCCGGCACATTGCTGCTGGTCAGCCATGACCGGGCGTTTCTGGATAATACCGTGACCAGCACGCTTGTCTTCGAAGGCGGCGGGCGAGTGCAGGAGTATTCGGGCGGCTACGAAGATTGGCTGCGCCAGCGCGCCCCGGCATCAGAGGATGGGGCGCAATTCCCTGACAAGAGCGCGGACGCCGGGCCCTCCCAGGGAAGGGTTCCCGGACCCGGCGACGAGCGTGCCGGATTCCGAAAGAAGCTTTCTTATAATGAGCGGCGTAAGCTCGAGACAATGCCAGGCCGAATCGAAGCCCTCGAGGCGGAACAGCGCCGCTTGGCAGCCGCCGTAGCTCATCCCGATTTCTACCTGGAAACAGCCGAGAAGATAAGGGAGACCATGTTGCGGCTGGATGAAATCCAGAATGAGCTGCTGGAGGCCTATGCGCTCTGGGACGAGCTCGACTCCCGTACCCCTTGAATACTGCCAAATCAGCTCCATTTCTTGCCGAGCTCGTCCAATCCCGCTCGCTTGAGGTCATCAGGCATCATGACCGGCCGAAGCTCAATATCAGCCTGAAAGGTCAGAATCCACGGCTCTACCAAGGCCGGAATTTTCGAGGAATCAGCCAAATCAACGATGAGCACCGCTCCGCGCTGCCCGTTCTGCTCGGTGAAATAGGCGGCTTCCGGCTTGGTAGCCTCCAGAATCCGATTCAACTTTGAACCCGCCGTGCCGTCTTTCACGGCGGCGTTGAATGGCTGATGCGGGAATCTGACGTTCAGGAGCATTCTCCTACTGTGCTCCTTTCTGAAGTAGTGTTGTTTTTGTTTGTTTGAGCGTGAAAACCTCGATGCCGCCTAACATCGCAATGTATCCGCCGTGCCCGCTTGTAACAAGCGTCGCTGTTCGCAATCAGAAACTCCAACTGCGACATTGCCTATACGTGTTGATCCACCAGAATCGTGTTTCCGTCTGGATCAACCATCATAAAGCTAGCCGGGCCAGTAGAGCTTTCGTCTGCTTCTGAAATCATGTTTACGCCACGATCTTTGAGCTGGCGCTGCAACTCTCGAACGTCCGTGAATTCTCTGAGTTGCTGAGCATCGCTACTCCAGCCCGGGTTGAAGGTGAGAATGTTCTCATCGAACATGCCTTGAAACAACCCAATAGCGTGGTCGCCATTCTTCATAATTAGCCAATTCTGCGATTGATCTCCTGCGAAAATTGTAAAACCCAGCTTTTCGTAAAAGAGCTTCGACGCCTCGATATCTTTTACAGCCAAGCTAACAGAGAAAGCTCCCAGTTCCATAATCTCCTCCTACGTTGTGTTCTGGACGCGTAACGTCAAAGATGAGCCACGACGGGGTGTGATTCAAGCCAGCTCTTGGATAAGGTTAGGTGCCTTTGCCGTCGTGCAAGCGGTTCCACTTTCGACGCAGACGGAGATCGCCATGCCACGGAGAACTGCAATTGCCGGACTGGCCGTGCTCGCGCTCGCAGTGTCCCGCTCCGACCGGCAGGCGAGCAGCGGCGCAGTTGCCGTGCCATTCGGCGCGGGACGGGTCGCGCTTCATCCCCACCACGTCTCGCCGGGTGCCAGGTGCGCTCTGGCTACATCCGGATTGAGCTCGATGCCGTAGCCGGGCTTGTCCTGAAGCATGAAGTACCCGTTCTGGAAGAACGGGCCGTCGCGCAGCACCAGGTCTTGCCACCAATCGACGTACCTCGCAAGCTCGTGGATCCGGAAGTCGCGCATCGATGCCGCGGCGTGGCAGGAGGCGATGGTGCCGACCGGGCTGGCCGGGTTGTGCGCCGCCGTCCAGATGTAGTAGTTGTCCGCGAGGTCGTGTATCCGCTTCGCTTCCAGCAGACCTCCCGACTTAGGGATGTCGAGGTGAACGGCGTCGCAGCCCTGGAGCTCGATCAGGCGGCGGAAGCCGTCGCGCGTGTACAGGTTCTCTCCCGTACAAATGGGGACGTCGACCGCGTGGGTGACGCGGGCCATCGCCTCTGGATTTCCCGGCGGGACCGGATCCTCCAGCCACATCGGCTTTACAGGCTCGATCGCCTTCGCCATCTGGATCGCGTCGCGCACGTCGTACTTCCAGTGCGCCTCAACGCCGAAGTCCACGTCCGGCCCCAGTTCCTCGCGCACGATCTCCATCGCGCGCCCGATGCGCCGCAGGTCCTTCAGCGTCAGCCCTCGCGTGTAGCGGTCGTGGCCCGGCTCCCGGTATTCTGGGTCTGCCCGCGGGGGAATCCCGTCACCCTGGAACTTGAAAGCGGTCCAGCCGAACTTCTCCGCCTTCGCCTCTCGCACCTGCGCGCGCCAGGCCTGGGGATCTTCGGGGCGCTCCACTGCCGGCATCGTGCGGTAGAAGCGGATCCGGTCGCGAAACCTTCCGCCCAGGAGGTTACACGCCGGCGTTTCGAGGATTCGGCCCGCGAGGTCCCACAGCGCGATCTCGACCCCGCTGGCTGCGGTTACGGTCACCCCGGCGATTGCGCCGGCCCCCGCGCTCTCCATCAACATCTTCGTGTAGAGCTTGTCCACATTCAGGGGATCCTCACCTACGACGATCGGCCGCAGCTTGTTCACGACCAAGTCCTTGACCCCCCAGCCCCAATACGCCTCGCCGATACCGTAGAGACCGGCGTCCGTTTCGACCTTGATCAGGTTCCAATCCCAGGTCCCGCGCACGATCATGCACTTGACATCTCTGATTTTCACCTTCCCCTTCTGCTTCGCCGCCAGCCGGTGAAGTGGCATGAGGCCCAGGGCCGCAGCCCCCGTGACCGACTTCAAAAAAGTACGCCTGTCCATGGCACGTCCCCTTTCGGCCGATTGATACAGGCGGTTCTATCGCGCCCGCGCCGAGAGAGCAAGCGAAGTTTTGGGGCGTTCTCGTAGACAAATCGATTTCGCTCGGCGCTGAGGTATAAATAGGTCTGGTGTCGGTATTCGGTAAAAAGTAATGAGTAGAGGCGCTACGAGCACTGATGTTAAGGATCCTTTCGGTACCCGTGGCCGATCGCCCGGCGCCGTTTCACCCGCTGCTGTGCTGGCCTGGCGCCTTCCGCCTGCCAAAGCAACAGCCGCACGGCCACGGAATTGATACGTACCTGACCGCTTGCTAGAATGACAACACGATAAAGGAGCACTAATGCCACCCACATCTACGAATGGCAAGATCTGCTACATCGAAATGCCCGCCACCGACATTGCGCGCTCAGCCGATTTCTACAAAAGGGTCTTCGGCTGGAACATCAGGCGACGCGGTGATGGCAGCACTGCCTTTGACGACACGACCGGCCAGGTGAGTGGCACCTGGGTGCTCGGGCGCCCGCCTGCCTCGAAGCCCGGCCTGCTCTTTTACGTGATGGTCGATAGCGTCGCCGCCACTATTGACGTGATCGTCGCCAATGGGGGCGAGATCGTGCAACCGATCGGCGGGGACGCGCCCGAGATCACTGCGAGGTTCCGTGACCCCGGTGGAAATGTGATTGGCCTCTACCAGGAGCCTGCCTGACCCGGCGCAGCGCCCAACCTTAGGGCTCGCGCAGAAATAACTTCTCATTTTGCTGCAGGCCCCCAGGCCCGCTGGCAAGGCGCGAGCGACGAGCTATACCCGGGGCGGTATGTGAGGAGCGAGCGGCAAAAGCCGGGCCTGGAGGTCTGAACTGCGAGGTTTAGTTCACGGTGATCATCCTGGAGGCCCTGGCGTTGTTCGTCTCGAGTGTTTCGGCGACAACTCCGCTGTCATTGAGGCCCCCGCCATCGGCGCGAGCAATGATGTAATACGTCCCCGCAGTCGTGCCGGCAGGGATCGTTAGGGTTCCGGACAGAGTGTTCGAGGCCCCACTCGCCAGCCCGAGGATTGTCCGGCTGCCAATCGGGGTGTCGTCCGTCCCGTATACGCTATCCTTCGACAAGTAGTAATTGGTCGTAAACTCCCCGGCCGGTTTCCCTCCCTGGTTCTTCGTGGTGTCCTTCACGGTAATCGTCGATCCCGCTACAGATGCAGAAAACGACGACACGAGAAGATCCGGACCGGGGACAGTGATCGACTTAGACCTCGTATTGTTGGTTTCGTTCAATTCCGTCACGGTTGTTGATGACGGCGGACAACAAAGTTGCCCATCGGCCACGACAATCAGGTACCAGGTTCCCGGCGGTGTGGTGTCGGGAATCGTGACCGTCGTATAGAATGTGCTGCTCCCGCCGGCGGCAAGAACTCCGACAGGGCGACCGGCAAGAAACGTGTCCGCGCCATCCAGGATGGCATTGCGGGACAAGTAGATGGCGGTCGTCGATGCTGGCGCCCGAGATCGAGGTGGTGAGGGCCGACACGATCAGGTCGGGCAGCTTGGCCGGATCCTGCTGCGCGCTGACGGTTACGGGAGAGCTCGTTCCCTGATCTCCCTGGTTGTCCGTCACGGTGAGAATCGCGCTGTAAGGCCCGGGGGTGCTGTAGGTGTGGGACGGGTTCGCCGAAGTTGATGTCGTACCGTCACCGAAGTTCCAAGAGTAGGTCAGAATGCCGCCCTCGGGGTCCGAAGAACCCGCACTTGAAAAGCTGACCGCGAGCGGAGCATAGCCGGACGTCGGACTTCCCGCCGCATTGGCAACAGGCGCCAGGTTGGTGGCCGTGATCGCGACGGTGACGGCCGGGGAGCTCAGTCCCCCGTTGTCCGTCACAACGAGCGTAGCGGTGTAGTCGCCCTTCTTGCTGTAAGTGTGAGGCGGGTTCGGAAAAGCTGAGGTAGTGCCATCACCAAACGCCCAACTGTAGCTCTGGATGGTTCCGTCCGAATCGGAAGAACCGGCACTTGAAAAGCTGACCGCGAGCGGAGCAGAGCCGGACGTCGGAGTTCCCGCCGCATTGGCTACAGGCGCCTCGTTGGTGACCGTGATCGTGACGGTGACGGCCGGGGATCTCAGTCCCCTGTTGTCCGTCACAACCAGCGTAGCGGTGTAGTTGCCCTTCGTGCTGTAAGTGTGAGGCGGGTTCGACAAAGCTGAGGTAGTACCATCACCAAACGCCCAACTGTAGCTCTGGATGGTTCCGTCCGGATCGGAAGAACCTGCACTTGAAAAGCTGACCGCGAGCGGAGCAACTCCGGACATCGGAGCGGCCGCAGCCTTGGCTATCGGCGCCTGGTTGGGCGCACTGACCGTGATCGCGACCGTCTTCGCGGAACTCAGCCCCTGGTTGTCGATCACAACCAAGGTGGCCGTGTAGGTTCCTGCAATGTTGTAGGTACGTGATAGATTGGCCAGGCTCGAGTTGGTGCCGTCGTTAAAGTCCCAATAGTAAGTCTCAATGGTGCCGTCGGGATCGGAAGAGCCCGCGCTCGAGAAGTTGACCGTCAGCGGCGCTATTCCGCGGGCCGGTGAAGCCGAAGGCGTGGCCACGGGTTTCTGGTTTCCGTTAGCTATGACAGTCCCGG
>QHZE01000593.1 GCA_003225335.1 Acidobacteriota bacterium | reverse complement strand
CGCTGAGCGCTTTCACTCATTTCGAGCCGGCGGCTACGGCGCTGGCAGTCAATCATCAGGGGCAGTTTCCCGCCGTGACGCTGTCGTTCAACCTGGCGCCGGGAGTGGCATTGGGCGAGGCTGTGAAGGCGATTGAGGCGGCGCAGCGGGAGATGGGGTTGCCGGCCGGCATTCGGGCCAGTTTTCAAGGGACGGCGCAAGCCTTTCAGGCGTCGCTGGCCAACGAGCCGTTGTTGATCCTGGCGGCGCTGGTGACGGTCTACATCGTCCTGGGGATGCTGTACGAGAGCACGATTCACCCGATCACGATTCTGTCGACGCTGCCGTCGGCGGGGGTGGGTGCGATTGTGGCGCTGCTGCTGTGCCGGACGGAGTTGAATGTGATCGGGGTGATCGGGATCATCCTGCTGATAGGGATCGTGAAGAAGAACGCGATCATGATGATCGACTTTGCGGTGGAGGCGGAGCGAAAGGAGGGGAAGAGTCCGCGGGACGCGATTTACGAAGCGTGTTTGTTGCGGTTCCGGCCGATCATGATGACGACGATGGCGGCGTTGCTGGGGGGCTTGCCGCTGGCGCTTGGGACCGGGGTTGGTTCGGAATTGCGGCGGCCTCTGGGGATTACGATTGTGGGGGGCCTGCTGGTCAGCCAACTCCTCACCCTCTTCACCACCCCCGTCGTCTACCTCTACATGGAGCGGCTCCGTCTGTGGGGCGGCCGCTTGCGGTTCCGAAGAAAGGTTGAGTTGCTCGGCTCAAGTGCTTAGAAGGTACTGCGAGACCTCAAATGAGAGTCTCTTTCATCGCTACCTAGTTTCTGTCGCGAGACTAGCCCCGAAGGGGCGACGCAGGAAAGCCCAGGGCGTGAGCCCTGGGAACAAGTGCAGCAAGAACGGAAGCCCTGAAGGGGCGAAGCAATCGGTACCGATACTACAGAGGTCGGCTTACGATGAATATTTATCTGTGGTTGAGACGGACCTCCCTGCGCCGCCCTTTCAGGGCTCTTTGCAAATCGGGACACTGAACCCAGGGCTTGCGCCCTGGGCTGTCCTGCTGGACTCCTTCGGGGTCCGTTGTTTTGCGACAGAAACTAGCCAGACTAGCCAGCTACGAAGTTCACAAACTGGTCAAGTTAGGTACGAGAGTCATGGTTGAGAGAAGGGCGGTCTGAGAGTTTGAAACCGCCGATGAACGCCGATGGACGCGGATGTTTCCATCGGCGTGGATTGGCGTCCATCGGCGGTTCCCTACCTCGGCGGTATGAGGCTCACTCGCTATCTATAGGTAAGCAATAAACCCCGAAGTGGCGGGATGAATGGAGCGGACGGTATGAACGGAATTACGACGGCGCGGAACGGCTGGGTCGGGTTGGGCCTCATCGGCACGGTTGTTTTCCTGAGCGGTTGCGCGGTTGGCCCTAAGTACGCGAGGCCGGTTGTGCCGACGCCGGCGGATTATAAAGAACAGACAGTGCCCTCGGGCACAGCGGCCGGCGGCTGGAAGACGGCCCAGCCAAAAGATCAGGGACTTCGGGGCAAATGGTGGGAGCTGTTCAATGACACGCAACTGAATGCATTGGAAGAACGGGTTGACGTTTCCAACCAGAGCCTGAAAGCAGTGGAGGCCCAATTCCGCCAGGCTCGTGCCCTGGTTCGCTCGAGTCGGGCCGGCTACTATCCCACGATCACCGCGGGCCCCTCCATCACGGCCTTGCACCCCTCCGCCAACCAGTCCTTGCGTCCATCGGTCAGCGCCGGCACCTTTGCGGAGTATGTTTTGCCGGCCGACCTCTCCTATGAGGCGGACGTTTGGGGACGGGTCCGGCGAACCGTCGAAGCGAGTGGCGCCAGCGCCCAGGCCAGCGCAGCGGATCTCGAGACCGCTCGTCTAAGCATTCACGCCGAATTGGCGGCCGACTATTTCACACTTCGGGCGCTCGATGCCGAAAGACAGCTGCTCGATTCGACTGTTGCCGCTTACGTCAAAGCCCTCGAGCTCACAAAGAACCGCCACGACAGCGGGATTGCCTCCGGCGCCGACGTCGCTCAGGCGGAGACTCAACTCGAGACGACACGCGCTCAGGCCGTCGATGTTGGGCCCCAGCGCGCCCAGTTCGAACATGCGATCGCTCTGCTTACCGGCCAGGCTGCCTCTGCGTTCTCGATTTCGCCACTCCCGATCGGCGGGCCTCCTCCGGAGATTCCTGCGGGCGTGCCCTCCGAGCTCTTGGAGCGGCGGCCTGACATCGCCGCGGCTGAACGCAGAGTGGCTGCGGCCAATGCTCAGGTGGGAATTGCCAAAACGGCCTACTTTCCCGCGTTGACCCTGGCTGCATCGACCGGATTTGAGAGCACCCGATTGGCAAGTTTGTTCACGGGGCCCAGCGGTCTTTGGTCCTTCGGGCCGTCGCTGGTTCAAACTCTATTTGACGGAGGGCGCCGGCGAGCGTTGTCGGACCAGGCTCAGGCTGCCTACGACGCGACGGTTGCCACCTATCGCGAGAATGTCCTGACTGCTTTCCAGGAAGTGGAAGACAATTTAGCCGCGTTGCGCATCCTCGCCGAGGAAGCTCAGGTGCAGGACACGGCGGTCAATTCGGCCGAACGATCGCTGGAGGTTTCGACCAACCGCTATAATGGCGGTGTCGTGACGTATCTTGAAGTGGTCTCCGCCCAGAGCACCTTGCTGGCGAACAAACGGACAGCGGTCGATATCTTGCGCCGCAGGATGACGGCCAGCGTGCTCCTGATCAAGGCTCTTGGTGGAGGTTGGGACGCGGCCAACTTGCCTGCGGCCAAGGATCTCATCTCTCGATCCACTAGCGAATTCGACGGATTCAGCCCAGCCCCAACCAAAAGCGTGAACGAAACCACAGATGAACACAGATGAACACAGATGCAGCCCAGCCGCAACCAAAAGCGATTTTCACCGCTGGGTCGTCCCTGGGAGCGCGCGCATCTTGCGCGCTCAGTTAGTTAGCGCCGAGATCGTGAGCACGCTGGAAGCGTGCGCTCCTAGCTAGTTTCTGGCGCGAAACCAAGGACCCCGAAGGGGTCCAGCAGGACAGCCCAGGGCGCAAGCCCTGGGTTCAAGGGCTAAATTGCGGAAAGCCCTGAAAGGGCGGCGCAGGGAGTTCGATCTCAACTCCAGATAAATGCTCGTGATAAGGCGCCTCTTTGGTACCGGGGCCAACTGCATCGCCCCTTCGGGGCTTCCCTTGTTACTGTGCTTGTTCCCAGGGCTTGCGCCCTGGGCTTTCCT
>QHZE01000592.1 GCA_003225335.1 Acidobacteriota bacterium | reverse complement strand
GCCTTCACCGAGCCTTGCAGGTCCAGAATGTTTCCTCGGCCGTAGCCTACAAACACAGACACCTGAGTTCGACTCAACCAGCCAATTTGCCTTGACGGAATCAGGTGTCCGTCCCGATGCACCGCGGGGGTCAAAGCCGAGCTGCTCCCATGGCCTGGCGGCGTCGGTGAAATGGCCGTAGCGCGCGACGTCCACCAGGGGCGTCGCGCAGGTGTAACGGTCTCCGGCGCCGGCGAGCGACAGATCAAACAGACGCATCCAGCGCGACGCATCCAGCCGCCGGCCCTCTTCGTTAACCAGTGAAACGACGGAAAAGCGGTCCTGGCCCGGCATGATCGCCAGGGTTGCGGTGCATTCCCTCGCCGCTGTGGCCGCCACAGCCTTGGCTAACCTGCGGGCGAGAATTGCCCCGGCCCGGTCGGCTTTGTAGAAATCCTTGCCGCTCAGGGCTCCGCCTCCGATAGGCACACGCGGGCCGTAGGCATCAACCACCAGCTTCTTGCCGGCGAGTCCGTTGTCTCCTTCCGGTCCGCCGACGGCAAAATTCCCGGCTCCGTTTACCTTCACTTCATCCGGGACTCTGGAATCGAAGCCGGGGATCGCATCGGCAGCCGCCTGAAGCTCCTCACGCAGCAATTCCAGGACGGCGCGGTGAAGCTCCACCACGGGTCCCTCGAGAGCCTGCTGGAGCGAGGCGCTGAATGCCTTTAACCTGACGGAGTTCCCGTCCTCTTCACAGATCACAATCGATTTTCCATCGGGTCCGAGCAGGAGGTCCGGCCGCTCCGAGCGCAGCCGCTCCAGGCGCCGCGAGAGGCGGCTCGCGAGCCAGTGCTCCGGGGGAAGGAAGTTCGTTCCGGGAAGGTCTACGGCGTATCCGGTCACGATCGACTGGTCGTCGGCGAAGCGGCGAAACTCCGCCTCGCCTTCGTGAAGCGGGCCCAGACAGAGGTCCGTCGCGACCTTGAGCGCCGAGGGGTTCGGATACCATGTGGAATTGTAACCCGCGCCCCCGAAAACCGAGCGAACGATGGGCGTCACGTCGATCGTCTCCGCGTTGCGGCAGGCGATCCGTCCGGTTACGAACACCGAAGCCCGGTGGACGGCAACTTCGACGCCGCAGAGCGCACGCCGTTCCCGGCATCCCGCTTCCTCGACCAACGCATCCGCGATCGCGTCGCAGAGCTTGTCGGGGTGCCCCGGCAAAACATATTCGGCAACAAATACCTTTCCGCTCATGATCCCCTCCGTGAATCTGTGTGCACTCCGTGCCTCTCCTGAAAATAGCCGCTGATGCTGATCCCCTCGCAATTCGTAGGGGCGCCCCTGCGTGGGAGGCTGGGCGGCCACACAGGGCCGCCCCTACGGTTGCGTGTTTTACCTGCGGCCATCTTCATTCGCAATGGCGAGCCGCATCATGGAAACTCCGTGGTGAAAAGAGCGTCTGATTCCCAAGCCGCAGCTCGATCCAGCAGTCGGCCACGCCCTCGAGGTCATTACGCGTGCAGTAATTGGGCGTGAGAGCGACTCCGAGCTTGGCCGCTGCCAGCGTCTCCCGGTCTTGTAGGCCGGGCGCGCCGACAAATCCGTCGGTAATGAGAACGGCACGGCGGACCTTGTTTCCCCGCATGTGAGCCGCCACGCACGCAATGTCGGTTCCCCCCGTCGTCCGGCAGATTCCGCGCCGCAACTCATCGAAAGTGATGTCGGCGACTTCGGTCGAGAACAGATGGATTCCGGGCCAGATGAATTCCCGGCAATCCAGGACAGCCCCGTAGAGCGCGCCCTTGAGGTCGCCGATGCTTCCGCTGACGTCGAGATAAACGTGAACCTTCTCTCCGGCGAAGCGCCTGCGCTTTACATTCACATTGCCCGAATACAAGAGCGGATTTGCGCCCAGCGACCTGAGAACTGCCGCGCGCCGGTCGAACGACGGCACGGGCGAATCCACGGTCATCTGGGCAGGCTCCAGGACTCGGTTCCGCCCTCCGCCTCGTTCAACGCCTCCTACACGCCGGAGCAGGCCTCTCAGCATTGCGCGATTGGTGACTTTCCGTTCGGGCCTGAGCGCCGAGTCTCTCAAAAGATTCGACAGCGAGCGCCCGGCGATCGGGTCCGGCGGCTGCGGCCAGCGTTCGACGATCTGGCGCACCGTCTCGAAAAGCACGGGCGCACGCTCCGGCAGGTGCCCTCCGGTAGATCCCTGCGCCCCGCTATGGTCTCCGAGGAGAGGCACCGCGCGCGCCTGCTCCTCGCTGACGAGGCGCCGCAGTGCGTCGTAAAGATCGTGGTAACTGGCCCCGGTCTGTGAATAGAGCGCGACGTAAACATCCTGCAGTCCGGCGTATTCCGGGCGCATGAGCGCCGGCGGCAGCGGCCTTTGCGAGCCTGGCAACCAGCCCGCGGCGGGCCGGAGCAGGCACGCGGGAAATGCGTCTTGGCTGTAAAAGTCTGTGAAAAAGCCCGTGTGTTCCGGCCCGGGAAACATCCGGCAGAGGAGCGCGTTGATCACGGCGTCGAAGACGAGATTGTCTACGGCCGTGACGCAGGGAAAAAGGCGCGTGTGCCCCAGGAGCACGTGATGCAGCTCGTGCATCACCAGCATGAGAAGCTTCTCCGGTGTCGGGGCAAACCTCTCGACGAATTCAGGGTTCACGAGCATCCGGGGGTTGCTTCGGCACTCCACCGCCGCTGTCTCGACGTCCGTCGTCTCGACGACGTCGACCAGACGGAGCAGCGCGCTGAGCGCGTAGGACCCGGCAGGAAAGCAATCCAGGATGCGTTCCTGCATCGTCTTTTGGAATTCAGTCTGATTGATCATTTCTTCCTCCTGTAGGGGCGGCCCTGCGTGGCCGCCCGGGAGCGCACGCTTCCAGCGTGCCAGTGGTTCCTACGTCATCAGACACGCAAGATGCGTGCGCTACGCGATTCAGTGTCTGCCCTTCCCCCTGGGAACAGCAAGATCACGCGCCTGCCAGGCCGGATCTGCGCCAGGTTGGGCTCCTTGTCGCGCAGGTAGACATGCCCGGACGATTTCGCGAGCACCGTGATGATGGTCAGAAGATCGGTGCACCGCTCGTCGCCGTTCTCTGCCCGGTCCGTTACCAGGGCCGCGGGCGGAAAAGGCAACGTGAGCGCGTGAGCATTGATGTGCTCCCGGAGATCCCTGTCCGATTCGGCCCCCGTCCGGGCCGCCTGACCTGCCACGTGACGCAGGAGCCGCGACAGCTTGCCGTCTGCCAGGATGGTCGATGCCTGCCTTTCGACGCTGCGCAGGAGCTTCTCGGGGTCCGCGTCGATGTTTTCCAGCGCAAAAATCACTCCGGGCC
>QHZE01000591.1 GCA_003225335.1 Acidobacteriota bacterium | reverse complement strand
GCCCTGGCATCGTCGGGCATGAGCCTGACTGCTTCTTGCAAATAAGTAACTGCCTCGGTCACTTGATCCTTTGCGAGCAGCACCCGCCCCAGATAGTAGTGGGTATTAGGGTCGTCGGGTTTCAATTTCAGGACTGAGTGAAACTGGGTGATGGCTTCGTCAAGCTTATCCTGAAGTAGCAAGGCAAGACCGTAATTGTATTGGGCCACGGGATCCCGTGGGTTGAGTCGAAGGGCTTCCTTAAGCTTAACCGCCGCTTCTGCAACTTGCCCGTTCTGCAGCAGTTGAGTTCCGGTGTTATTGTAGGCATTGGCCAGACTGGTATCTTTCTCCCTCTGAATGAGCAGCTCGGCCTGGCGCCGCTCTATTGCCGCTTCGTCCGGCTTGGACATCTTCTGTAGTACCTGGCTCAGCAGGTAGTGGCTGCTGCTGTCGTTTGGAATTAGCTCGGTAGCATGGCGCAGCTCTGCAATGGCCTCGGAAAGCTTATCTTGGCGGCGTAGCGTAATGCCAAGGTCGCGGTGAGATTCCCCGGCTGACGGATCTAATTCCAGGCTGCGGCGAAGCTCGGACTCGGCGCTGGCCAGATTGCCAATTTGTAGGAACAAAGAACCCAATGCCTGGTGAAACTTGGCATTGTTTGTATCGAGCTTGAGAGCCAGTCGAAATTCTTTACCGGCATTCTCCAAATCGCCGTTGGCTTTGTAAAGTTTGCCTAATTCGAAATGTACCGCGGGCTGGCGAGGGGCATAACGCAACGCGGCGTGGTACTCATCAAAAGCTTCTGAACTGCGCTTGCCGCGCGCCAACAACCGCGCCAGCGAGTAATGGGCCTCAGGACTGCGACTATCCAATCGCACCGCGGTGCGTAATTCTGTTTCGGACTGCGGATCGTCGCCGGATTCCATCAGCATGATTCCGAGATTGCGATGCAGCGCGGCATCTTGAGGCGTTAATCTAACGGCCTTCTTTAACGCGGCCAAGGCCTCATACAGGCGATCTAACCCGTGCAGAGACATCCCGAGGTTGTTATAAATTTGGGCGTCATTGGCTCGTAACCGTAGGGCACTTTGGAAGACCAGGACGGCAGTCGAAAAATCTCCTTGTCTGCGTAAGGCAACGCCCAAGTTGTTGAGTGCCTCCACATTCTCGGGATCGGCCTGGGATGCCTGGCGAAATCTCTCAGTCGCCTCCTTTATTTTCCCTTGTTCCATCATGTGCAGGCCTTCTGCGTTCAGTACGGCAGAAACATTTGTCTGGCCTGATTGGACAAGAAAAATAAAACTCAGATAAGTTAACAGATAAAACATGGATTCAGTTTCTATGTTGCTCCATCTTGTGAAAAATGCTTCTTCACTTCAAGATGTCCCGGAAGGGCCGGCAAAACATCTCCCCTCTCCCCGAGAAGCGATGAAGAATTTCCCTTCCTGATTCCGCCGATTGCTCTCGCGCGCGGTACTAACTAACCCCAGGAATTACGGTACCGCGACCGTGAGGGAGCGGCATGATTTTCTACGACGAGCTTTCAAGACATCTTTCTACCTGTGAGCGGAGAGGAAAATAGATGACGGGAGGGTCATTGATCCCAATCTTTACTCCAGCGGTCAAACGCGGCATTTTGGCAGTCCACCTCAAAACACAAATTTCAAAGCAAACTGGAGGATCCGTGGATCTCTTGCCTGGAAGATTTTTCCAAATCGATTGCTGGCTGGATCTGGGGAAAAGTCGGAAAGCTGGCTATCTATCGACTGGGATATAAAATTAACGTTATTAAAGACATTGAAGAACTCGGCCCGAAATTGCACTGAGGCGTGCTCATTGATCCTGGTGTTTTTTAGGAGGCCAAAATCCATATTGAAAAGTTTCGGTCCGCGCAAACTGTTCTTCCCTGAATTACCGAATGTCCCTTCGGCATTGGGAACGAACTTGGAAATATCGAAGAATTTGTCGACCAATGCTCCATGAGGACGGCCTGAATCCAACTGGGCAGTGCCACCGAGGAAGTCAGCCCGATCACGGTGCACAGCAGAAAGTGAATTATCAGTTCCGCTGTAGACGGAAAATGGAAAACCGCCCTGCCAGGCCATGATTGAGTTCAGCGCCCAGCCATTGAGAACCTTGCCCCCAACGCCGGCGGTATTTAGCTTAGGTACCTCCCATACATTGGAGAATTTGAAGACGTGGGCTACGTCATCGTCTGATATTCCGTGATCAAAAGATCGGCTGAATGGGTTAGTCCAGCCATAATCATCAATCATCTTGGACCAGGTATAGTTGGCCAGCAAGGAAAGTCCGTGATTGAAGCGCTTCTCCACGTTCAACTGTAGGCCGTGGTAATGCGAGTTATTGCTTGAGGAAACCAGTCCCACCGTGCTGAAATCCCTATAGAGCCTTCTTTCTTGAGTATTGTCAGGAGTCGATGCTCCTGGAATATAGACGGCGGGATTGGCCTCACGAAGCGATTTCTGATCGTTAGAGAGGAAGGTTCCTTTATTCCCTATATAGGCCACCCTCAAAACAAAGTCAGCCCCCAGTTGACGCTCCAGCGTCAGGTTCCAGCTAGTCAAAAGCGGAATGCGAAAGTCTTTTTGGAGTACCCCGTAGAGTGCCGCGGGAGTGTCAAAGGTGGCTTCCGGTCCCGGGACTCTGGGGCCGTACTGTTCGGGAAACGGATTGTGCACACCAGCGCTTCCAAAGGGATCAAGAATGTCAACACTATTGAAGAGGAATCGTGGCGAGAACGGGGCGGTGTCTACGAAGACATTAAAAACACTCGTCTGAGGAGGGATGTAGTAATAGGCGAGTCCGCCTCGCAGACTGGTCTTGCCATCCTGCGTTAGCCGATAGGCAAAGCCCAGGCGAGGAGCGAAGTTGAGCAAATTGTTCTCCGAACCTGGCTCTGGGCAAGAGGCATCATGATTCTTCCCTCCATAGGTCAGGCCTACAGGCGCGTTCGGATAGCGCACAGACTTTTCTCCAGGCTGGAAGCAGGTGACGCGTCCGTCCACTTCCTGATACGGGAAATAGGGGTCCCATCGTAGACCCAAGTTGAAAGTGAATCGCTGGTTGACTCGCCAGTTGTCTTGCGCGAAAAAGCCCCATCGCGTGCCTCGCAGAGTCTTGAACTCCCCTCCTCCTTGCTCGAATTCCGATGCGCGGCCCAGCATGAAGTCAGCCAGATTGTCTCCTGTCAACTGGTTGAAGAATTCGAATTCGCCAGCCATGGAAAACGTATTGACGAGGTGATTCTTCACCCGCACCGCTTCTCCCCCGAAGTGCAGCTCATGCGTGCCTTTGACGACTGTCACGTTCTCGCGAATAGTCCAGTCACCGCGATCGAAATCACCTAAGTGATTCGTCGACACGGTGAAATAACCGCCGACATCGAAAAACATCTCGGGCGGCGTGGGTGCTGCGATTTTCATGCCCGCGTCGGGAAAGCCGTAGGGGGCACTAGAGAGCGAGCCACCCCGCTGCTGATTCCACCCGAACCAGGTGTTGAACAGCGTTTTGGGTGAAAGAGTGAACGTATGGTTCAGGGCCAGGTTTTGGACTCTCACGGCATTTCCATTGCCCACGGCCCTAAGAAGATTTTGTGTGGCATCCTCAGGAGGTTGGTCGAAGTCAGTAAAGAAGTATCGCCCACTTAATTGATGTCTCGATCGGTTATAGTCGGTCTTGACCATGAACTGGTTTTCTGTCTGTGCGGTATTGGCCGCTGAATAGGTTAGCTGCCCTCCGGGGCCATTGGGAAGCGGAATGGTTTTCAAGAAAAACTGTGACACCGGGCTTAAACGGTCAGCAGGGATCTGATTGTTGGGAAAGGGGAGTGCCGTGAGCGGGTCGACGAGCTGCTTGTCAGGGAGGAAGGAAGAAAAATCGCCCCGGCGTTGGGCGTCGGTAGGAACAAAAGCGATTCTGCCTTCAGCCGCAGTGTGAACCCGAGTTCCCTGAAAGGTTCCAAAGTAAAACAATTTGTCCTTCACGACCGGTCCACCGATACTGCCGCCAAACTGATTGCGGTTGAGAGTGTCGTGCTTGGGCGCAAAGAAATTTCGGGCATTCAGGGCGCCATTGCGAAGGAATTCGAAGGCCGTGCCGTGAATATCATTCGTTCCGGACTTGGTGACGATGTTCACGGTGCCGCCCACTGCGTTACCGTATTCCGCTGTGACATTGGTGGATTGAAGGTTGAATTCCTGTACCGCATCAGGGTTGGGAAAGGGGAGATTGGTATTCAAATAAGTATCGTTGTGACTAGTCCCGTCAAGCTGATAGTTGACACCGCCGGGGCCCGATCCATTGATGTTGGCTTGCTGCTCTCCAGGGTAGACCCCACCATGACAACCGAGGCCACAGTAACGGTCGGTCTCATCGACCGTTCCCGCCGCCAGAAAAACCAGGGACTGTGCAGTTCTCCCATTTAAGGGCAGATCCAGCACACGCTTCTGGTCAACAAGCTGTCCGACAGTCGATGTCCCTGTGGTCACCAGTTCGGTATCCCCCGACACTGTCACTTTTTCTGAAATCTCTCCAACCTTAAGCGTCACCGCCTGTCGAGCTGACTGGTTCACGGCCAGCGTGATTCCTTCCTGCACGTAGGTGGCAAAGCCGGGCTTCTCCACCTTGAGCTGGTAAACCCCAACTGGCAAGCTGGGAAAGAGAAATGTCCCACCGGCATCAGTTTGAGTCGTTTGCTTGAACCCCGTTTCCGTATTCCTTACGGTGACCTCAGCAGCAGGCACCATGGCGCCCGTGGGATCGACTACGTTCCCTGCCATGCTGGCGGTCGTGTACTGAGCCAGCAGAGGCAACGGGGCACAACCAAGGAATACGAAAATCACGAACGGCATGACCGCGAACAGAGGTACAAGCGTCACAGTTTCATTGTGTCTCATGAGATTTTCTCCCACAAATCGTCCGGGTTCGCCGCGCCCATCGGCCGACGGGCGCGGCGAACCCGGATGAAGGAAAGAACACAACCACAAGGCGAGGCTGCATACTCTAAATGGCGGTATCCGGTCGACTCCAGTGGCCCCGGTATGGGACGTGGAAGCCGAAGACTAGTCCCGCACGTTAATCGAGTTCCAGGAGCGGTGAGGATAGGTGAAACAAGCCGCCCTTGCGGGCGGGGGACAGGCTCCGGATTCGCTGCATTGTGTCTGAGTGATTCTGTTAACTTCCGCCTGCATCGGCGCCCACGGATGGGGATTCTACACCGAGAAGATGCTGCCGGGCAGCAAATCTGTAGACACCTTTCCCTTTCTGAGGGAGGCTGATGGAGCCAATTCCCGATCCGGGAGGCTTATCACTCAGGAAAACCAGTCCGCCGTCATCCGCCGTGACGCGGCTGGTATCGGTGGCGCCCGGGAAGGGAGGGCCCGGAGCTACTAACCCGAAAATCCTTTGCTTTTTTGCAAAGGATTTTTGTGCGTTTTCCTGGGAGCGCACGCTTCCAGCGTGCTCGGCGTTTCTAACTCCCGGCACGCTGGAAGCGTGCGCTCCAATCCCATCACGAGGTCGGTTGAAACCACGATGCGG
>QHZE01000138.1 GCA_003225335.1 Acidobacteriota bacterium | reverse complement strand
CACGCCCGAATAGTTACCGGGCGCCGTTCTTGAGTCGTTGTAGTTGACCACGATCGTGTTGCCGTCGCTGCTCCAGACCGTGCTTTCGCTCTGTGTGACACTCGGATAGGTCTCGGTACCAGTGATGGTATTGACGTTGGTAACGGCGGCTGCCTCATTAGATGTTTCTGTCGCACCCGTCCCCGCCGCCGGCTCGCCGGAGTTCTCCAGTCCGCACAAGACCCGGATACGAGCGGCACGAAGGTTCGCCTGTCTATCGATGCCCAACTCCTGGATGCGCGAGCAATCGATGACCGCACCGTCGATGGTTATGGACCGCGACTGAGGCGTCGTGGTCGTGGGAAGCAATGAAGCTAGACCCAGTACTACGGGCAGAGCAAGCAGCTTTTTCATCTACTACCTCCCTCTAAACGAGTCTGTTGCTTAAGTAAAAACAGATCGCATCAAACAGCGATCTGCTCGCCAATCCACGATACCGTTGGCCGACTGAGACCGTCGACACGACGAACGGGCGACTGGGTCTCAAGCAGCCGAGGCAAGGAACAAATCGTAAGGTAAAAGGGGGGGATGATGGGAAGACCATCGTGGGATGGCCGGCCGAACCGACTGAATACGTGCGTCTTTGTTTACCGGATCATTACAAAGCCCTCCTTTCTAACCGTGTTACTCCCGCGGAGGACTGCGCTTTCTTTATTCCTCTTCGCGTATCAATCCCGAAACGAACTCGCCACAATCCTCTCTGGTAATAGCGCGTCTCTTTTAGCTGAACCGGCGCCCATTGAAAACTAGGAGAAACCCTAGTTTCTGACGGAAACTCCTGGGAGATACCGTAGTCTTCTGAGACTCTGGCCAGAAACTGACGGCTATCGCTTCCTGACTTTACAACCGCCCGGCACCTGTCAGGATGGCTCCGCTGTTGTGAATTCCTGTTGATTTCCAACAGAGGCGCGCATACACTCCTGTTGAGTTTCAATAGGAGACATCATGACCAAGGCAAAGGAAGACATCCTGCGCGGCACGTTGGACCTGCTGGTTCTGAAGACGCTGGATACGCTGGGGCCGCTGCACGGGTTCGGCATCGCCCGCCGCATCGAGCAAGTCTCCGGTGATCTGCTGTACCTCAATCAAGGCACGTTGTACCCGGCCCTTTTGCGGCTGCAACAAAGAGGTTGGATCACGTCCAAGTGGGGAGTTTCGGAGAACAACCGGCGCGCCCGCTTCTACTCGCTGACCAAAGCGGGGCGCAAACAGCTGGCCGAAGAGACCGAGAGCTGGGAGCGCATGGCGGGCATCATCACGCGCTTGCTGCAGGGCGTCGAAGAGAGCTGAGATGACCTGGCTGCGAATCCTGAAATCACGCCTTGCCGCACTATTCCGAAAGGACCGGCTGGAACAGGAACTGGACGAGGAGTTGCGCTCCCACCTGGAGATGCTCGTCGAGGAGAACGAACGCAAAGGGATGCCTCCGAGGGAAGCGCACTATGCCGCCAGGCGAAGCTTTGGCGGAGTCGAGCAGGTGAAGGAGGTCTACCGGGAGCAAAGGGGGCTGCCTATGATCGAGACGCTGGTTCAAGACCTGCGCTACGGCTTTCGGGTCCTGGCAAAGAATCCCGGCTTCACCACCGTGGCGGTGTTGTCGCTGGCGATGGGAATTGGCGCCAACTGCGCTATTTTCACCCTCGTGAATGCGGTGCTCCTGAAGGATCTGCCGGTGAAGGACCCGGAGATGCTAGCGCGCGTCGTAGCGTACCGGCGAGATTCCCGCAGGGATTTCAGCTACCCGGTGTTTCGCGACCTATCGAGCCGCCAGCAGGTCTTTTCGTGGATGGCTGCCTCTGGGGAGTTGGGACTAAATCACGTCATTCTGGAGGGAGCCGGCGAATTACAGGAATTCGATCAAATCAAGGGAGCGCTTGTCTCGGCGAATTACTTTTCACTTCTGGGTGTGAATGCGATTCTGGGACGGGTCTTCACACTAGAGGACAGCCGCGCGCCAGGCGAAGGAGCGGTCGCGGTAATCAGTTACGGGTTTTGGGAACGCCGATTTGGGCGCGACCCGTCGGTTCTCGGACGAACCATCTTCCTCAACGGCACGCCATTCACGATTATCGGAGTGGCGCGGCGCAGATTCTTTGGGGATATGGTCGGTGTTGCGCGCGACATCTGGGTGCCGATCCTGATGCAACCACGCGTGATGACGAGCAATATGCTCGATCGACGCACCTCCACCTGGTTCCGAACCATAGGCCGCCTGAAACCAGGGACCAGCGAAGACCGAGCCAATGCAGAACTCACCGCTTTGTTCCAACAGATTATGGCGGAGGAGATCGCCACTGGAACCGGAAGTCTGATCTCGCGCGAAAGACCCACAGATTTCCGGGTGCAAGTCGAGCGAGGAAGCCGAGGCCTGAACGTGCTGCGGGAACCGTTCCGGCAGCCGTTGCAATTACTGATGGCAGTGGTAGGACTGGTGCTTCTGATTGCCTGCTGCAACGTGGCCAACCTCTTGCTGGCGCGCGGCTCGACGCGCCAAAGGGAGATTGGCGTTCGTCTGGCGATCGGTTCCGGCCGCTGGCGGCTGATGCGGCAACTCCTCACCGAAAGCATTTTGACCTCGATGCTCGGCGGCGCCGTCGGGTTTGCAATGGCGCACTGGGGCACGAGCCTGCTTGTAGCGCTCTTTGCCATGGGAGGATTTCCCCTCGCCCTGGATCTCCGTCCCGACGCCCGCGTTCTGGCGTTCACGCTGGCCGTATCCCTGCTCAGCTCAATTTTGGTCGGATTGGTTCCGGCATTGCAGGCAACGTCCCTGGATCTCAGTTCGGCGCTCCGGGCAAACTCCCGAAGTCAGGGCGGCAGCCGGCCCCGGCAGCGCTTGAGCAAAGCCCTGGTGATTTCCCAGGTGGCGCTTTCCTTATGGTTGCTGATCGGAGCGGGCCTGCTCGTGCGCACCGTACAGAACCTCAAAGAGCTTGATATCGGGCTCGCGCGCGGCAATGTCCTGATGCTCAGCGTGCTGGCTGATGCCGCTTCGGTGGAGCGCGCTAATGTGGTGGAACTGCGCGCTCAGGTGTTCCAGCGGTTGAAGGCGATCCCGGGTGTGCGCTCTGTGAGTTTTTCTGGTTTCGGCTTGTTTAGCGGATCGTTAAGCACCTCACCGGTTCGCGTGCCGGGTTCGAGCGTCAAGCCTGAAAACGATGGCGAGGTCAGGGAAGAATGGATCTCGCCCGAGTATTTTCAGACGTTCGGGATGAAGTTGCTCCTGGGCCGGGGCTTTATGGATCAGGACAGCGAAAATGCCCCGAAGGTGGCCGTCATAAATGAAACGACCACCCGCCACTACTTCGGTCCGGAAAGCCCTATCGGGAAGACGATATACTTTCCGAAGGTCGACTCGCAGGGTCGCTACGTTCCGTTCGGGTCCCGGTTGGACAAAGAGCAGGGAGTACAGATAGTGGGCGTGGTCCAGGACGCGAAATACGATAACTTGCGCGACCCCACCCCCCGGATGGTCTACCTCCCGGTCGCCCAGGGTACCGGGTTCGCGGAGTCCATCGAAGTCCGGACGACGAACGATCCGAACGCGCTTGCACCCCAGATTCGTCAGGTCTTGAAACAGGTCAGCAACAGTATCGTCCTTCGCAGCATGAACACTCTCGAGGAGCAGATCAACGGAACACTGATTCAGGAGCGACTCGTTGCCAAGCTCCTGGGATTCTTTGGGCTCCTGGCGTTGGTGCTGGCGTGCGTCGGCCTCTATGGAGTCATGTCGTATGCGGTCGTCCGCCGCACGAGTGAGATCGGAATCCGCATGGCGCTGGGAGCTCGACGAACCGACGTGACGTCCATGGTGTTGCGGGAGACTCTGGTTCTGGTGATAGCCGGTGTGGCGCTCGGGGTCCCTGCAGCCCTCGCGAGCACCCATCTTTTGAGGAGCCTCTTGTTCGGACTGACGCCCACGGACCCGGTTACCATAGGCGCCATGTCGGTTCTGATGTTGGGAATCGCAGCGCTGGCAGGTTATCTCCCCGCCAGAAGGGCTGCGAGAGTCGACCCGATGGTGGCGCTCAGGCATGAGTGACGAATGACGAGCGACGAATGATGACCTGGCTGCGAGTGTTGAGAGCACGCTTTGTAGCATTGTTCTGGAAGGGGAGGCTGGAACAGGAGCTGGACGATGAGCTGCGTTCTCATCTGGAGATGCTCGTGGCGGAGAATGTGCGCAAAGGAATGTCTCCGAAAGAAGCGCGTTATGCGGCGATGCGCAGCTTTGGCGGTGTCGAACAAACAAAGGAAATCTACCGGGAGCAAAGGGGGCTGCCGATGATCGAGACGGTCGTTCAGGACCTTCGTTACGGCCTGCGTATGCTGGCCAGGAATCCTGGCTTTACAGCCGTTGCGGTTCTCACGCTTGCGCTCGGCATCGGGGCGAACACCGCCATTTTCAGTCTGGTCGATGCGGTGCTGCTGAAACTGTTGCCCGTGCGGAATCCGGAGCAACTGGTAATCTTCGCCCCTGGGGGACGCGAGCCTTCGACTCGAGGGTCCAATTACCCGCTCTATGAATTCCTGCGAGATCGGAATCAATCGCTTGCGGGATTGTTCGCGTTCTGGCCGGTGGAGCTTAAAGTTCGAACAGGAGCCGGCGCACAAACCATCGCCGGCCAGTTCGTCACGTCAAACTATTTCTCGGTGCTCGGCGTGAATCCTCTCGTCGGTCGCACGCTGGCGACCGGAGATGACACCGACGCCGCGGTCGCCGTGATCAGCCATCGGTTTTGGCAGCGGAACCTCGGCGCAGACCCGGCCATCGTCGGCAAGCCGCTGGTCGTCAACGGGGCGCCGCTCGCGATCATTGGGGTGACGCCGCCGGATTTTCTGGGACTCGAGGCTGGAAGCCCGATCGACGTGTCGGTGCCGCTTACGCTTCAGCCGCGCATTCTCCCGGAGTTCGGCAATCGGCTCAAAGAGAGCGGAGGTTGGTGGGCCCTGCGCATCATGGGGCGCCTGAAGCCGGACGCGTCTTCCGAACAGGCCCGTGCCGACATCGACCTGTTGCTACCGCAGTGGGCAACGGAGAACAAACTCCCTCAAGGGGTAATCCGCGACAGTCTCGCTCGCGCCGAGCTGCAGCCCGGCAACAAGGGGCTCGACGCGTTACGGCGCAGATTCTCCAAGCCGCTACTCGTGTTGACCGGAATCGTCGGGCTGGTGCTCCTCATCGCCTGCGCGAACATCGCCAACCTGCTCCTCGCGAGAACTGCGGGGAGATGCAAGGAGATGGCCGTGCGACTGGCAATCGGCGCCTCACGGGGACGGCTCATTCGTCAACTTCTCACCGAAGGCGTGTTGCTGGCCGGCTTTGGGGGAGCAACTGGATTGTTGTTTGGTTGGTGGGGCAGCAACTTGCTGGTCGCGTTCATTTCCAGCGGACCCACTCCAGTGAGGCTCGATGTTCATCCCGATCCGCGTATGCTGGCTTTTACTGCGGCGGTGTCCCTCATGACTGGAATAGTGGTTGCGCTCATGCCGGCGCTGCAGAGCACCCGGATTGACCTAACTCCGGCCCTAAAGGAGAACGCCGCTGCTACCAGGTTCGACACGCGCTGGCAATCCGGTCGAATGCTGGTTGCGGGCCAGGTAGCGCTGTCGCTATGCCTTGTGATCGTCGCAACCTTGTTCGCCTTTAGTCTCCGCAACATCACGGCACTGGATGCCGGATTTCGAATCGAGAATCTGTTACTCGTGACGTTCGATCCGGACGGGACCGGCTACGATCGCCAGCGCCTCGTCGCGTTTTATAGAGAAGTGCTCGAGCGAGTCAAGAGCCTGCCCGGAGTTCACGCTGCCAGCATGTCGTCGCTCATGCCGCTGAGCGGCGATGACGAAACCCGGTTTCTCAACGTTTCCGGATTTGCCGCGCGCAGTTTGGATGATCACGTGGTTCATCTCAATTACGTAGCAGGAGCCTATTTCGAAACCATGGGAACACCCGTGCTTCGAGGCCGCGAGTTCAGTTGGCGAGACGACGCCGGCGCGCCAAAAGTCGCCGTGATCAACGAGACGCTGGCGCGCTTCTACTTTGCCGGAACCGATCCCATAGGGAGAGTAGTTCGGATCGGCCGCCAGCCAGACGCCCCGCCGATCGAAATCGTCGGGGTCGTCAAGGATACAAAGCGCAGCGATCTGCGGGAGCCGCCCGCGCGCATGATCTACCTTCCGTTTCTCCAATACGCTCAACCCTATATGACACTCGAGATTCGCACGGTCTTGAATCCCACGGTGCTTACTGCGACCGTCCGACAAGGTCTGCAGGAGGTAAATAGCGATATTCCCATAAGCGAGGTCAAGACGGCTCAAGCACAACTCGAAAGCGGCATCGTGCAGGAGAGGCTGGTCGCGACGCTGTCGAGCTTCTTTGGAACGCTGGCTTTATTGCTCGCCGCTCTCGGGCTTTACGGCACGCTCTCTCATCTTGTGACGCGGAAGACCCGAGAGATCGGAATCCGAATGGCGCTTGGGGCGCAACGGAACGACGCGTTTCGCTTGTTGATAAGGGAGGCGGCCTGGCCCGTCCTGATTGGAGTCTTCGTGGGCCTGGCGGCCGCCCTGGCCGTCAGTCGCGTCGTGACCAGCATGCTCTTCGGGTTAACTGCGACAAATCCCGTCGTCCTGATTCTCTCGACCGCTGTGCTTCTCGCCACAGCCACGCTGGCGGTCTGCTTGCCCGCTCGCCTGGCCGCCAAAGTCGATCCGATGGTGGCGCTTCGGTATGAATGACGAGTGACGAATGACGAGCTGGCTGCGAGTGTTGGTCCTGCGGTTGATGGCTTTGTTCCGGAAGGGGCGGCTGGAACAGGACCTGGACGAGGAACTGAGCTCCCATCTGGGAATGCTTGTCGAGGAGAACGTACGGAAGGGAATGTCGCGCGAGGAGGCGCGGTACGCTGCACTGCGCAGCTTTGGGGGAGTCGCACAGGTGAAAGAAATCTTCCGGGAGCAAAGGGGGCTGCCCATGATCGAGACACTTGTTCAAGACCTGCGCTACGGCCTGCGCATGCTGGCCAAGAATCCGGGCTTCACCGCGGCGGCGGTGTTGACGCTGGCGCTGGGGATTGGCGTGAATACAGCGATCTTCAGCGCTGTCAATGGAGTATTGCTGCGCCCGTTACCTTTTCGTGAACCGGATCGCCTCGTCACGATGTGGTGCACAGAGGTCTCCAGAGGTGTCCCACAAATGGGATGCGCCGAGCCCGATCTGCAAGAGATCGCCGGGAGAAACCACTCCTTTGAATCTCTGGCCGGCTACTTTTGGCAAAATGCAAACCTCACCGACGGACAGCCGGAGCGAGTGGATGGTTCTTGTGTGTCTCCCGGATTGTTCAGATTGCTCGGCGTGAATGCAGCTCTGGGGCGAACGTTTTCTGAAGATGAAAGTCTGTTCGGGAAGCATCGCGTCGCGGTACTAAGCCACAAACTGTGGGAACGACGTTTTGGCGGACGAAAGAACGTGCTCGGAGAGACATTTCACCTGAATGGCGAGCTCTACACGATTTTAGGTGTGATGCCTTCGGATTTTGAGTTTCCAGATGACCATGCACAGTTGTGGATGCCTATTTCGTTTGCCCGCAATGATCCCATGGGTACGCGGGACAATCACTTCATCAGCGCAATCGCACGCCTTAAGCCGGGTGTAAACATAACAGAGGCTCGATCAGACACACAGGCAATCGCTCACGAACTGCAAAAGCAATTCAGTGAGAACGCGGGACTGGGTGCTGACGCATCAGACTACCTCGCTTCCGTCGTGGGCGACGTAAGATCGCCGCTGCTCATCATGCTGGGGGCGGTTGCCGCGGTGCTATTGATCGCGTGCGTCAATGTGGCAAACCTGCTCCTCTCGAAAGCGTCAGTCCGTCATCGCGAGTTATCCGTGCGAGGCGCGCTCGGCGCGAGCCGAGGCCGGCTCGTCCGGCAGCTCTTGAGTGAGAGTCTCATGCTCGGCGGAATTGGCGCAGGCCTCGGTCTGACGATTGGAGGCTTACTCCTGGATGTCATAAAAGCATTTGCGCCAGCGGACATACCCCGGCTTCATGGAGTTGAGATTGACTTCCGAGTGCTGCTCTTCACGGCCGGCCTATCGGTGCTCAGCGCGTTGCTCTTTGGCATAGCTCCTGCCCTCGACTTGTCTCGGGTGGACATCAACAAATCCTTAAGGGAGGGCGGACGGAGTTCCACGGCGAGCAGACATACGAGCCGGGCGAGCAACGTGCTGGTGGTTGCAGAAGTGATGCTGTCGTTAGTCCTGCTGGTCGGCGCCGGGCTCCTTGTTCGGACGCTGCAACGGCTGCTCGCTGTCGATCCGGGATTCCAGGCAAAGGATGTTTTGACGATGTCGGTTTCATTGCCGGAAGCCAAGTATCCGTACACAGAGCCGGCCAAGGCAGGTTTCTTTTATCGCGATCTGATCCAGCGTCTAAAGGCGATTCCTGGCGTAAAACTGGCTGCGGCTGGCACAGCCATTCCCCTTGCCGGAGGTGGATGGGGTAAGTATTTCACCGTTGAGAACCATCCAGCCGTAAGACTGGCTGACGTTCCTCTGATTCAATACCGGCAGGTAACACCCGACTACTTCCGGGCGCTCGGAATCCCGCTTCGGAGCGGGCGCTATTTCGGAGAGGACGATGTCGCCGAAAGGCCGCTGGTTGCGATCATTAATGAGGCCGCAGCTCGGCGGTTCTTCCCGAATGAGAATCCGATCGGTCAACGGGTCTATCCGGCTCCCCCTGAGCAGACGATTGCCGCTTCCTTGCCGTCTCCCGATTTTCGCATTCCACGTTTGACTGTCGCCGGTGTTGTAGGCGATGTAAAGCGGCGAGGTCTAAGTCTGCCTTCAGAACCTGAACTGTTCGTGCCTCACCTGCAGGGCATGGCCAAAGACAATGAAACGCCATCGACGTCTATGACCTTGGTGATACAAACGGCTTCAGATTCATCGAACTTGGCCGAGGCTGCGCGCAAGGCGGTGCTTTCACTGGATCCGGAACAACCCGTGGCTGATGTTAGAACGATGGAGCAGCGGCTGAATGCCTCGCTTGCTGCCGAACGCTTTCGACTCTTTTTGTTAGGCGCCTTTGCTTTGTTGGCGCTTTTGCTCGCTGCGATTGGCATTTACGGAGTCATATCCTACTCGGTGGACCAGCGAATACACGAGATCGGACTTCGCATGGCCCTCGGCGCCAGCCGGCGCGATGTGCTGAGCCTCATTGTGGAACGCGGGATGGTCCTGTCACTGATCGGTGTCGGTCTCGGGATCGCGGGGGCACTCGCCTTGGCGCGATTTCTCACGAGCTTGCTGTACGGGGTGCATCCCACCGACCCAGTGACGTTCCTGGCTGTCTCGCTCTTGCTGATCGCCGTCTCGCTCGTCGCAACTTATATCCCGGCACGGCGAGCGACCAAGGTCGATCCCATGGTGGCGCTGAGATCTGAATGATGGTGACTGCGATTCGACAGGATGACAGGATTTGTCGGACAGGATAACAGGATTTACTGGTTTTTTTTGCGGACCAGGATGACAGGACTCACTCGGTCTGCAAGGTCCCGAGATCTATCCATCCAGTCCATCCTGTTATCCTGTCTCCACTCGTTATTCTGTTGGCCGTGACTTCTCCGCGGAGAGAACGTCCTTGACCGTGCGCACCAGGTCCTCCAGAGGATAGGGTTTCTGCAAGTAAGCGACGCCCGGCTCGAGAATCCCAGCGAGAAAAGCAGGGTCCGCGTATCCCGAAGTGTACAGCACCCTTGTCTCGGGCCTGATCGGCGCTATCCGCTCGGCGAGCTCCTTCCCCCCGACGCGAGGCATGATGACGTCTGTGATCAACAGATGAATCGCACCCTGGTAATTCTCGACGATGAGCAACGCTTCCTCCCCATCCCCGGCGGCAAGAACGTTGTACCCACGTTTGCGGAGCACTTCGGAGAGCAGTTTTCGGACCCCCTCAGAGTCCTCCGCCACGAGAATCGTCTCGGTACCACTTGCCGCGCCCACGGCGGGAGCCGCCGCCATGGCGGGCTCGACGGCCGCGTCAACACAGGGGAGATAGAGTTTGAATGCGGCGCCGAGACCGGGCTCACTGTGCACAACGATGGTTCCGCCGCATTGTTGCACGATGCCATAAACTGTGGAGAGTCCGAGCCCCGTTCCCTTGCCCTGCTCCTTGGTGGTGAAGAAGGGTTCGAAGAGATGCGCCCTTGTCTCCGCGTCCATCCCGTGCCCCGTATCGGTGACGGAGAGCATGACATGAGGGCCCGGCTTACTTCCGGGCTGTCCCGGAGCAAGAGCCTCATCCAACGTGACGTTGGCCGTCTCGATCGTGAGCTTGCCCCCGTCGGGCATGGCGTCGCGGGCGTTCACCGCCAGGTTCACGATGACTTGCTCGATCTGGGTCGCATCGGCTTTCACCCTTCCAAGCGAAGAATCGAGGGTCGTGTTGAGCTCGATGTCTTCGCCGATCAGCCTCCGCAGCATCTTGTCCATCTCGGCAACCGCTGAGTTGAGATTAATAACGGTGGGGGTCGTGACCTGCTTCCGGCTGAAGGCGAGCAGCTGGCGCGTCAGGGACGCGGCCCGCTGACCGGCGTTGAGGACTTCCCTCAAATCCTCTTGCATGGGGTCACCGGGAGGGAACCGTGCAAGGATGTTCTCGGTGTACCCCATGATGACTGTGAGGAGGTTGTTGAAGTCGTGGGCCACGCCGCCCGCCAGGCGCCCGACGGCCTCCATCTTCTGGGCCTGGCGGAACTGCTCCTCGAGCATCCGGCGCTGCTCGCGATCCATAACTTCTTTGAGCGCCCGGCGGACTCTGACGACGAGCCCCGCGATGCGATCCTTGACGACGTAATCCGTGGCCCCGCTCTTGAGGCTTTCGATCGCGCGTTCTTCGCCGATCGTGCCCGAGACAAAGATGAACGGAACCTCCGGGCAGATTTCGCGGGTAACCTTGAGCGCCGTAAGGCCATCCAACTCCGGCATGGAATAGTCGGAGATGACAAGATCCGGTTTTAAGTCTCTGAGCGCCATCGCAAGATCGTCTCTCTGTTCTACCCTCTTCGAGACAAAGGACAGGCCTCCGTGCCGGAGCTCACGTTGCTGAAGCTCGACGTCTTCTGGCGAATCGTCGACGAACAGGATCCGAAGCTCTTCTGTCATATTTTCTCCCCTGTGGTTCTTGGTGTGCCAGTCGGCGGTCTGGTTGGAAGAGACCTTAGGGTCTCGCGGATGCTCTCGAGCCGCAAAGCGCAGATCAAGGAACCCGCGCGAAGGAGGAGAAAGATATTCGGTTCAGGCTCTCCGAGCATGTGTCGTTAAGGCCTTGCACTCCGCCGGGGAAGCGGATGATCGGTTCATTTCATCCCGGTTTGGAGGCCCTCCAATGAAGAAGGCGGCTGGCCGGCGCGCGGCTCGTAGGTCCGGGATGTATACCGGGACGAGGGGTAAAGCTGCGCGTCACTCGCGCTGCATTAGTGACCCCATTTTCCCGGGCGCAATAGAAAACAATTCTCGTGTAGTGTGCGAACTTGAGCCGGAAATGCTCTCTTTGCTGATCCTATACATTGCTTCAACAATCTCTTCGGTCGCTCTGCACACAAACTTTAGGCGCCTTTGCGTATTAGCGGCTTCGCGGTGAAACGAAGTCCGAATTAACCGCGAAGGCGCTAAGTACGTAGAGGCAAGCGCGGGTTGCGTCATTGGTCACAGAGGCACGGAGCCACGGAGAAAAACTGGCCACGAATTTCATAGCGCAGCCCAGCCTCAACCAAAATGCTGAACTCAACCCACTGCGTTGTTTGGAGTGCGGCAGCTTGCAGAGCTTGCTGCCGCTTTGTCCGGCTGGAAACGTTTCACCGCCCCTCAAGGCGCAAGCAAGCTTGGCAAGCTTGCGCACTCCAAAGAAGAGCCAAGAATCTTGTCAAGAAAACACAAATTTAATTTAACGTGTAGTAATACGGATCGGCAAAGCCGCAACCCAAACTATGAGTGCAACCACAACAGATCGGTGTTCATCTGGGGCTGCATTTTCGTGCAGTGTATGACGAAAATCCTTGCCAGGTTGCGAAGGATTTTCGGTGCGCGGTT
>QHZE01000590.1 GCA_003225335.1 Acidobacteriota bacterium | reverse complement strand
TTTCGCGTTTTCTACGACTTTTCGTGGGAAACCCGCTGAGTATGAACTACGTGAGGACTACGTGTAGCAATGGTGTGCCAACCGCCTAACACCACGTTGCAGCCGTCAAGCCGCGCGTGAGAATTGATTTGATTTCGCAGCATTTGAGCAGCCGACCGTGTTCCACCTGGACGGAGCGTTGTGTCGCCTGGCTGCGAAACCAGGGAATGCTGAGCCCGAACGCTGATCAATGGATCCTCCCGGCAAGGGAACTAAGGCGGCAGCTCGGTCTATTTGACAGAAGCAGCGGTCGCCATCGATGTGCTGGCCATAGTCCCCGGCGCAAAAGCGGAAGAAGGAGCGTTGATCTGCGGCGCTGCCAGAGCGTATAAAGTTGGTTTGTCAAACATCCTTAATGGTAAGGAGACCGGCAGATGGACAGAAGAGATTTTCTGACAACGATTGGTAGCTTAGCGGCTTTGGACGCTGCTCCTCTGCTGCCTGCGGCCGGCGAGGTGGGGGTCAGAAGCACTTCCAACGGGCCACCTCGCAAGGTCATCGTAGGCACGGTCATGCAAGCTTTCTGGGGGGAGTATCCCGGCCTGCGGAGCCGTCTCGAGCAGCTGGCGGGCATCGTGGACCAGATGGCCGAGCAGGCCGGAAAGAAATACGGCCGCAGTCTGGATCTCGCGGTGCTGCCCGAAGCCGCGATCACCGGCGAGGTTGGGGAAGATGCATTGGAGCGCGCAGTCCCTTTCGACGGCCAGGTGCAGGATGTGTTCACCCTGAAGGCGCGCGAGCACCGTTGCTATATCGTGGTTCCCACTTACCTGCTGGAGTCGAAAGAAAAGAAGTCGTGTTCGAATGCAGCAATCTTAATTGGGCGCGAGGGCGAAGTGGTGGGGACCTACCGCAAAGTACACCTGGTCGTTTCCCTCGATAGCGGAACCATGGAGGGCGGTTCAACCCCCGGCCGCGAGCTTCCGGTCTTCAACTGCGACTTCGGCAAGCTCGCGATCCAGATCTGTTATGATATGGACTTCGACTATGGCTGGAGTGAACTGGCGCGCAAGGGCGCCGAACTGATCGCCTGGCCGACCCAATCGCCCCAGACCTCGCAGCCCGCGTTTCGCGCGATGAAGAATCGCTCTTACATCGTCTCGAGCACATGGCGGCATAACGCCTCGATTTTCGAACCCACGGGCAAGATCGCGGCGCAGATCAGGCCGCCGGAAAGCATCCTGGTACACGAACTTGACCTCAGCTACGCTATCCTTCCCTGGAGCTCAAAGCTAAAAAAAGGAGAAGCGCTCAAGAAGATGTACGGTGACCGAGTTGGCTTCCGCTACTACGAAGATGAGGATTGCGGCATCTTCTGGTCCAATGATCACCGGATGACGGTCGGCGATATGGCGCGCTCGATCGGCTTGCTTGAGGTCGAAGAGGAACTGGCGCGCGTCCGGCAGATCTACCGGAAAGCAGGGCTGCCGAGCTACTGAGCCCTCCCAAGGAATCCCAAAGATGGAGAAGCTGAGATCGCACGGCTTCTGCGCCGGCGCTGGCGATTGCGATCACCACCGCACCCCTTTCGCCCCCTGTCGGTTATGACGGAGTATTGGAGTGCCGTTTCCGGGTGTTGCTCTTTATAGCTTTGGAATAGTGCGGGCATCGCCGCCTGCGCCTGTGAGATCGAAACGCCAGGTTTTAACTGCGCCGTCACGCGCATGAAGCTAACTCCGCGCATCAAGCGCTCCTTCGTAATACCGGACGGTTCGAACGGTTTGTTGGCGAAAATCTCCGAGTCGCGCCCGAACCACGAAATCGGCAGGTTCGGCAGCACGCCGATGATCGTGTTGGGCACTCCGTTGAGTGTAACGGTGCGACCGAGAATCGTCGGATCGGAGTTGAAATGTTTGCGCCAGAAACTCTCCGTTACCATCACGACGTCGCCTTTGCTCTCTTCCTCAGGCAGAAAATTGCGGCCGAGAATCGGGTGGATGCCAAGCAATTCGAAGAAGTTGGCGGTCACGTTGCCGCCGAGCAGCTGCACCGGTTCACCCGATCCCGTCATGATGAAGCCGTTGCCCCAATCGGCCGCGATGCTCGAGAAAACGGTTTGTCCATCGCGATAATGCCAGAACTTCGGTACCGAAGACGGCATCTGCTTCAAATCGCGCTCTTTCGACTCGCCATAAATGCGCACGATGCGCTCGGGCTCGGAAAAGGGTAGACCGCGCAGGAAAAGGTCCTGAATCAAACTAAAGATCGCCGTGTTCATGCCGATGCCGAGGGCGAGCGTGATCACCGCCAGAGCAGTGAATCCGGGAGATTTGCGGAGTTGTCGGAGAGCGAAGCGGAGGTCGTTCATGGGATTGATTTTTTTGATTGTTGATTTTTGATTTCATTCGGCTCGTAAGGCGACGACGGGATCGACCTTGGTGGCGCGGCGCGCGGGGATGAGGCAGGCAATCAATGACACTGCAGTCATGATGAGCGCAGTGTCGAGAAGAGTGGCGATGTGCAGCGTTGGCACGTCGAAGAGAACGCTCTGCATCGCTCTTCCTGCCAGCCACGCGCCGATCAAACCGAGGATGGTTCCGGCAGCGAGAAGTCGCAGGCCTAACGAGAGGAATTGCGCCCCAATCTGGCGCGTTTGGGCTCCGAGCGCCATGCGAATGCCGATCTCGCGCCGGCGTTGCGCTACGGCATAACTCAGAACGCCATAAGTTCCGATTGCCGCCAGCAACAGCGCGACGCCGGCGAAAATTCCGGCGAGCAGCGCTGGCGAACGACGCGCGATAAGACTCTCCGCGATGCGCGTATCCATGGAGCGGAGGTTATCGATCGCAAGGTCAGGATTGGCTGCGCGCACCAGTTTCCGCAGCGTCTCAGCAAACGCTTCCGGGCGCTGGCTCGTTCGCGTGACGACGAAAATGTTGATGCCGTAGAAATCAATGAACGGCAGGTACACCGCGCCTTGCCCCTGCGGTTCCGTGAGCTCCGCTTGTTTTACCGCGCCGACGACACCGACAATGGTGAACAGTTTTGCGTCGTCCGAGTCGCTGCCTTGAAATACGCGTTGACCAAGCGCGCCGCCATTAGGCCAGTAGCGCCG
>QHZE01000589.1 GCA_003225335.1 Acidobacteriota bacterium | reverse complement strand
AAACCTCGTCGAGTCGTATCGCGTGGCCATCCGGGTCGCGGACAATTTGAGAATGTGCGCTGCCCGGCTTGGAAACAAACGTCACACCGCTTTTGTGCAACTTCGCCGACAGCTTCGAGATATCATCCAGGGCGAGACGCGTGTGCCAAAAAATGAGGTCGTTCGCTTTCGCGTCACCGGGCAACTGGCGTCCGCCCGGCGGCGTGATGTATTCGAGGAACTCGATGCCCGGCCCGCGTTCCGCGCGCAGTCCGGTGATATGCAACCGCGCACCGAAGACCTGGTTCAAATGCTCCTGCTCGACGCCGTAATTCTCGCTTTCACCGGCAACGCTCAGACCGAGCAGGTCGCGATAGAACGCGAGGCTCTTGTCTGTGTCTGAAACCACGATCGCCGTGTGGTCGATGCCGAGGAACAGGTTCGTTGTTGGCCGCTGCCATCTGGGATCGCCTTTGCCCGGCGGGAACCAGATGATTTCCAGAACGTGATCTTCCAGGTCGCGGAAGTAGAACGCTTTGATACCGCCCGCGTCCTTGTTCCACGCCGGCGACGTTTGCGGAGCAGTCGAAACATGCTTCACCTTTTGCCGGCGCAATTGCTCGTAAGCCGTGTCCATGTTGCGCACGACGATGGCGATATGTTGAAACCAATGGTCCGAGCTGCGCGAGTCCGACGGAATGCCCCGGCCCTTGTTCGTGAGATGCTCCGTGAGAGTGATGCGTTCGTTGCCGAGTTTCAGTTCCGCCGTGCGCAACTGCGTGTTGTGAAGGCCGAGCAGTTCATCGGCTGCGCCTGGAGCCGGCGTGGATTCCGACATTTTCTCAAACGGAAGGATTTTCGTGTAGAACTCCAGCGCGCGGTCAAGGTCGCCGACGGTCAGCCCGATCGCGCCCACCTCGCACACTGCTGCCGGCGCTGAGATCGGCGCGGCGAGCAACAGGAACGCGAGAGCGACAGGGGCGCCCAGCGCCCAGAGCGCGTTCTGTTCGCCGCAGGGGAAAAAGCCCGATGGTTGGTTGGCGCAATGTTCAGTCGGCCAGGGCGATGTTCCTGGAGCGCGTCTGTCCGGAGCCGCAGCCCGTTGATCCGTGCGATGGCCTGAGGACATTCTCGGCGCATGTCGCCCACATCGGGACTGCTGCGGCTGGGCTTGGCCCCAGCCGCGCTCCGGAGCGGAGGCGGTTTCTTCACATGATTGTCGAAAGGCGGGCGGGGCTGCGGCGGCATCTCCTCGAATGGATGGGGAGGAAGGGAGGGATTCCGATGGGCGAGGATTGCGTCGCCGCCGAGCCCCGGCAAATTTGCTCACGACTACTTCCAGGAAGGCACTTTGTTTTCGCATTCATGGAGTGGTCGGTCCGGAGAGGAAAACCTTACGAACTCGCTCGCCTCGTCGGAGTGCGCCCTGCGGCAATCCCGTCGTCTTCGCGGCCCTGCGGAAGTTCGAGTCGGCCCGCTTTGGTGCCGTCCGTTGCGAAAAACGAGCGTCCAACGGTTATCCGCCGGGGAAAGCGCCATTCCGCATCTGTCCCAGTTGTGCGAACGCACTGGTCGTGCCGAATGGTTTCGACACGAACTTGAAACCATCCGCGTTCTCCGCCGACCACGTCATGGTTGCCTGGATTACCTTGGCGCGGGCCTTACTTTCGTGAACCCCACTTTATCCAGCAGGTCTATGAACCGTGGGTCGTCGTGCAGCCCGTCCCACCAATGATGCCAGAGAAGATAGTTCAACCAGGTTTCGCACGCGAAGCTTCTGACGCGTGGCTCTTCAAGGCACGTCAGAGTGAGGCACAAAACAGTGAAAAAAGACACAAAGAAATGAATTTGGACTTCCCGTCCTTCTAATCGGAGGCACAATTCGACCCATGCGAACGTTGCTGCTTGCTGCTTATGTCGCGGGAATCTGTACGACTGTTAATGCTGCCACTCCCAAAATGATTACTGTCACGGTACGAAACGGCGTCGCCTACAGCTCGGCCACGGAATTGGAACGGGGCGCTGCAATCGCAATCAAGAAGCTGCCTGGCAGCAACGCGGTCGTGGCTTGCTCGGAGGATCGCTGCACGCGAGTGAAGGGTTTTCTCCGCGAAGGCGACGTGACTTTGGTCAACGTGGCGGAACTGGCGACGGCCCTGGGATTCGCGGCCCGGTTCAGCGACGACGGAAGGCAGGTTCAGCTCGAGGCCAAACCCAAATCCTCGCCAACCGGCGGCTCAATCACTGGCGTCGCCGACCTCGCGCCAAACTTTCGCGTGGCCCGCCTCGATGGCAATCCGATCTCGCTCGCGGACTTTCGCGGGAAGCGGGTGTTGATTCAGAGTTGGGCCAGTTGGTGAGGGTGCCGCAACGACCTGCCGGTCTGGCAGGAATTTTATCAAAAGCATCGTGGGTCAGAGTTCGAGATACTATCGATTGCGGTGGATGTTCAGGGCGCGCCGGTGGCGAAGCCCTACGTCCAGAAGGCGGGCGTCACGTTCCCCGTTGCCGTGGATACGGCGGATGTGTTGGGGCAAGCGTTCGGCTTGAAGGCAATTCCAGTTTCGATTTTCGTGGACGAGGTTGGCATCGTTCGGTTGCGTGGCGGCGGACCGAGCGTGGAATTGCTCTCGCAAATCGAGGAACTGCTTCAGGAACCCGTCACTCGTATTCGCGGTACGGCACCGCAGTTGGCAACCGCTGTCGCCACACCGGAACTGGAGCGCAAGGTCGCGGCTGACGCCGACGATTGGAGGTCTCGCGTTGCTCTGGCTCGTGCCTACGCCGAGGCCGGTCGGAGCGACAAGGCTATCGCGCATCTCGAAACGGCCGCGAAACTCCAGCCCGATGGGAGCAGCGTTTTCTTCGTGTGGGGCCTGGTCCTGCTCCAGCACGGGGAGAAGGACGCCGCGCTGAACAAGCTCAAGCAGGCGCGGGACCTCGACCCGGACAACTGGCGCATCCGCAAACAAATCTGGGCGATTGAGCATCCCGACAAATTCTACACGGGCAATTCTCCCGACTACGACTGGCAGAGCGAGCAGTTGAAGACGGAGAAGAAATAGTCGAACCTATCTCCTCGCATGTCCTACGACGAATCTCTGGCCTCTCGCGTCCGCGAAATCCTCTCATCCGTCGCGGGCTTTTCCGAGAAGAAGATGTTCGGCGGCCTTTGCTTTCTGATTCACGGTAACATGTGCTGCGGCGTTTTGCAGGATGAGTTGGTTTTGCGCCTGGACCCAAAGCGCGCGCAGGCACTGCTGAGTGGCCCGCACACGCGACCGATGGACTTTACCGGCCGACCAATGAAGGGCTTTGTGTTCGTCGAGGCCGGAGGGCTGGCAACCGACCGGCAGCTCCGTGACAGGGTGTCGATGGCGCGCGAGTTCGCGCAAAGCCTTCCCCGAAAAACCGGCAACAAATTGCCACCGCGACGTTCGACCACTCCGCCCACGAAGCGACGGCGCGCGTAGCTCGCTTCGGCGACACTGCGGCGAGGATTGCTCTATCTCTTGACGCGACGATACGTGGCCGGGTTGGCGCGCAGGATAAGGAGTTCACCCTGGCGCTCGACCGCACCGGTGATTTCAACTGGCTCGGCGACAAGGTCGAGCACCTCTTTGTTCACCGGCTTGCCGTCGCGGGAGACGAGCAGGAAGTAAAACGCAGGACCGTTCGTCTGGCGGACGAGGAGCACGGGCGGCACACCGCCACTGATGCAACGAATCGCACACGCGCGATGCGGCGTGAGTTGGCCGGGATTCATCACGCCGAGGAAACATTTGCTGTCCACGATTTCGCCGACCAGGGTTTGTGTGCCGAGCGACGTGGACGGCAGTGGGGGAGTCGTCGCCGAAGTTTTCTCTGCTGCCTGAATCCACTCTGCCTTCGTCTCGATCATTGTCTGGTTGTCGCGATAAATGAGCGTGCCTTTGAGCGTGACGGATTTGCCGTGCAGCGGGCCGATGGTTTCGCGGTCTAATCCAAACTTCCACGGCGCAACAAGATAATAAGTTGAAAACCGTGGAAGACCGTCGGCTTTGCCCGGTCGCGGTACGAGCAGGTGCGGATACGGCTGCACCTGCAAAATGCCGGAGAAGGTTTTGTGGGTTCCCCACTCGAACACGCTCACGCCAATCATGCGCTGTGAAACCGCGAGGAGGATCGGTGCGAGCAACGCCAGCGCCAGCACAACGACGACGGTCTTGCGCACCGTTTTGCCGACGCCCGGCGCGGCCTTGGCTTCCCAGCCGATATAGAATTCGTCGGGTTGGTTCATGGGGTTCTTAAGGAACTGCCGCCTTCCTCCATTCCCCAAACGAGAGGTGAAGCAAGTTCAAGACAGTTTCCCGCAGGGTCGCGAAAATAGAGCGAGCGCCCTCCGTTTGGCCACCGCACGTCCTTCTCGATTTCGACTTTGATTCCTTTCAACCGCTTTTCCCACCCGTCCATTTCGGATATGGGCACAGCGAAGGCGACATGGCCTGGGCCGCGAGTGCCGTGCGGCGCGACCTCCGATTCCTCGCTCGTCCTAGCGGGATCAAAAATCAACAACATCTGGTCGTCGAACTTGAAGAACAGATGACGACCGGCTTCCTTCGCAAAAAGATTGAGTCCGAGCGCTGATCTGTAAAACGTCTCGGCCTGGTCGAGATCGTCCGCGTAGAGAGAAGTCTCCAAAATGCGCCTAAGCTGCACCGCGCTGACTGAAGGTTTAGATTTCATTCGGTGGTGTGAGCTGGCTCGGCGCGCGTGCCAGCGGGGTTGGGTATGGGATGCACGAACACCCGGCCATTCTTCACACGAACGTTGAATGTCGGGACTTTCTCCACGAATGGTGGCGGTGACGCGCCGGTATCCGGTTGGTATTGGTAGCCGTGCCACGGACAGGTGATGCAGCCAAAAACAATTTTGCCCTCCCCAAGCGGGCCGTTCTGGTGTTGGCAGACGTTTGAGACGGCGGAGATCTTTCCATCGTATTTGAATATCGCCACGCGCTCGCCGGAAAGGCAGACGATGCGCGCGCGGTTTTCGGGAATATCCGCTACGGCGCATGCGTTAACGAAATCGTCCTCCGTAGCAGCCGAGGTAACGAGGCTCTGACTATTCCGGGTTTCAGAATGAGCCTCCTCACGTCGGCTGCTGGGAGGAGGAGTCTCACGGTCAAGCGCCACTTCACGTCGAGCCGCTGTGATGTGCAGACCCAACACCGTCACCAGCCCAA
>QHZE01000588.1 GCA_003225335.1 Acidobacteriota bacterium | reverse complement strand
CCGGGCAGAGAGAGATGAAGCTGGAAATCGGCCGATTCGCCGACCTGAGGAAGGAGGGTTGGATTACGGCGGACACCCACGTGCATTTCCTCTCTCCTTCCACCGCCGTTCTGGAGGGTCAAGCCGAGGGATTGAACCTGATCAATTTGCTGGCCGCGCAATGGGGAGACCTTTTCACCAACGTCGGGGACCTGCCGCAAGGGCCGATCGCCTCACACGACGGGGAGACCATGGTGTGGCCCGGCACGGAAAACCGGCAGCACATTCTGGGACACCTGTGCCTTCTGGGAGGTCACGGCGAGCCGGTTTTCCCTATGTCGGCCGCCGGGCCGGACGAAAGCTACTTGGGCGACCCCCTGTGGACAAGCCTCGCAGATTGGTTGGATGCCTGTCGAAAGCGCGGAGGGCTGGCGGTGACGGCGCACTTCCCTTATCCCATCGCTGAGGTGGGTGCCGACATTGTCTTAGGGAAATCCGATGCGCTGGAGATTTATCCGGACTTCGGGACGGGGTTCGACAACCCGCGCTTCATCCACTGGTATCACGCCTTGAGTTGCGGCTACCGCCTGCCCGTGGTGGGAGGCACCGACAAGATGGGAGCGTACATGGCGGTAGGCGCCAACCGGACCTACGCCTACCTCGCTCAAAATGAGTTCAGTTTCGCAAACTGGGCCCAAGCCGTGCGGAAGGGCAACACCTTCATGACCTCAGGGCCACTGCTCACCTTGCGCGCGGATGGGCGCGTTCCCGGCGACGTGATCACCCTGGGCGCTGGAGGAGGTACGGTGGAGGTCGAGACTTCCGCCCAGTGTTTCGTGCCCCTGCATCGAATTGAAATCGTGATGAACGGTAGGATCGCGGCAAGCCACGAGGAACCGAACGGGGCTCATCAGCTCAAACTTCACGAGCAGCTCCAGGTCCCGGGGCCGGCGTGGATCGCGGCGCGCTGTTTGTCAACCCTCGGCCCTACGACGGATTGGCATTTCAAGGTGCTGGCGCACACTTCGCCGGTCTATCTCGACGTTCCCGGGCAGGAGGTCTTTTCCGCGCCCGCCGCAGCTTTCCTGATGACGCTCATTGAAGGCGCGGAGACCTGGGTCAACAACCTGGCGACGCCGTCGGACCCGGAAAGCATGGCGCGCATCCGGCAAACCTACCGCGAAGCACGCCAGCGCTTGCATCACAAGATGCACGCGCACGGCCTCGCGCATTAAGTCCCTCCCGCGCCCCAGCGGAGAACTCCCCATGAAGCTCGCAACCGCGCTTTTCTCCCTCCTACCGGCTTTGCTGCCGGCCGCGGTATGTGCACAAGAGCCCCACACCGTCGAGCAGCGCGCGAGGATGTTTGACGATTATCTGGCGACGTGCGCGGCTCGGATCACCAGGAGCAATCTGGCCAATATCAAGGATCTCTCCGAATGGAAGCGACGCCGCCTGGAAGTCCGAAAGCAGTTGCTTTACATGTTGGGTCTCGATCCTATGCCGGAGAGGACGCCGCTCCGGGCGCGCACCACCCGCCAATTCGAACGCGACACTTATCGCGTGGAAAATATTGTCTTCGAAAGCTTGCCGGGCCTCTACGTGACGGGAAACCTCTACATTCCCAAAGGGCCCGTCAGGCGGTTGCCCACAGTTCTCTACTTGTGCGGCCATGAGCCCGGACCTTGGGGTGCCAAAGTGGCCTTCCAGCATCACGGCATCTGGTTCGCCCGGCACGGTTACGTGTGCTTGATCATCGACACGATTGAGTTCGGCGAGATTTCCGGCATCCATCACGGCACGCACGACCTGGGCATGTGGTATTGGCTTTCGCTCGGCTACACGCCCGCCGGGCCGGAAGTGTGGAATGCCATTCGCGCCCTCGACTACCTGGAGAGTCGCCCCGAAGTGGATCCTCATCGGATTGCGTTGACGGGCATCTCGGGTGGCGGGGCCATGACCTGGTTTACCGCGGCGGTTGACGACCGCCCGCAAGTGGCTGCGCCAGCCTGCTCGACGTGGACGGTGGAGCACCACGTGGCTCTGAACGCCGTAGTGGAGAATTGCGACTGCATCTATTTCATCAACACTTTCATGGCCGACCTGACAACCGCTGCAGCGCTCATTGCGCCGCGCCCCCTGAAGATCATCAGCGCGCGACAGGACCCGTCCTTCCCTTCCGCGGGGTATCACGAGGTCTACCGCCGGGCTCGGCCGATCTACGACCTGTACGGTGCTGCTGACAAACTAGTGGAATACGACTACGACGGACCCCACGCCGATCTCCTGCCCTTTCGCAAGGAGGCGGATGAGTGGCTCAACCGTTGGTTGACGCATGATCCTACCCCCTTTGAAGAGGGTGAAATCAAACACGAGGAGCCCGCGACCATGGCCGCGCTCGATCGCCCGCCCGCCGACTCACGGAACGGCCGCATCCACAAAACATTCATTCACACCTATCAATTGCGCCCTTGGAGCGACCTCCGGAGTTGGGAGCACCGTCGCAGGGAGCTGGTCCGCGAGCTGAAAAACCAGGTGTTTCGCGCTTTTCCATCAGTCCGCGAGCCCTTCGAGATCTGGAAAGCGAAGGACGACGGCTGGATCAGCCGCTACGCCGACGC
>QHZE01000137.1 GCA_003225335.1 Acidobacteriota bacterium | reverse complement strand
AGGGACAGAGCTGCGGAGAAAAGCCTAAAGGCTGAACTCCAAACTTAGAAAAAGAAATTGCGACTGCGGTACCGCATGAGAATCCGACGGGCGTAGTCGCGCGTCTTCGGGTAATCGATCAACGAGAGGCAGTACTCTTCGGCGGACGTGCCGTGGATCTTTTCTTTTGCGCGTTTCCCCCACTCATCCGCCTTGATTTCGCCGGCATTATAGCGGGCGAGCCCAAAAACGAGCGGGCACGGGGAATCGAGATAGCGGTCCAGAGACTGCCTGAGATACCAGCATCCCACTTCCAGGTTGAGGTCCGGTTCGAGCAGACGGGCTTCAGAAATCTCCGGGAATCCTTTACGCACGCTGAAATCGCGGGCGGCGGCAAGCGACACCTGCATCAGACCCACCTCTCCGGAATTCCCGCGGATGTCTGGCCGGAACCAGCTTTCCTCGTAGACCAACGCCTTGACCAGATAAAAATCGAGGCCGTGGCGCGCGGCAGTCTGTGCGATCAAGTGGTCGTACCGGATCGCGCGCTGGCGGATCCAAAGGGCAACGGACAGGAGTGCCAGGAGGAGTAACCCTCCAACGGGCAGGATCCAGCGACGCATCAGTTCTCCTTGCGCGCTTTGAGCACGAATACGGTAATGTCGTCTTGCTGCTCCATTCCACGGGTGAACCTTTTGGCGTCCGTAGTTAAGGCGCGAATAATTTCCTTTGCCGGCTGCCCCGCTTTGGCAGACAGAATTTCGCTCAGCCTTTCCTTGCCAAATTCCTCTTCAGACCGATTTCTGGCTTCTATCACTCCATCCGTGTAAAAGCAAATCAGGTCGCCGGCGTTCAGGGGAGTGTATGCGGTTGAATACCTGCACTTGTCGAACAGGGCCAGAACCGTCCCGCCCTGGAAAAGATCTTCCCTGCTCCCATCGGCCCGCAGCAGGATCGGAGGAAAGTGACCGCCATTGGACCAGCGCAAGGAGCGCGACTTCAGGTCAAGGATCCCATAGAAAAGGCTGACGTAGGTCCGGGCCTTGAAGTCACGGAAGAGCCTGCGATTCACATGGTACAAAACCTGCGAAGGAGAGGAATTGACCCTGGCGGCAAACCGCAGGGCGCTGCGGGCCGCGGCCATACTCATGGCCGCGGCCACGCCCTTCCCGGATACGTCGCCGATCGCCAAGCCAAGCAGGCCGTCCTCCAGCCAGATGAAGTCGTAGTAATCGCCGCCGAGACTTTCTGCGGGCTTGTAGAGAGCGGCGAGTTCAAAGCCCTCCAGATCCGGCATTGCAGCCGGCAGCATGCTCTTCTGCAAGTCCTGAGCCAGGGCGAAGTTCGCTTCGAGTTTTTGCTCCTTGGCCAGAAGCTGCTGGAACAAACGCGCGTTTTCTATACTCACCGCCATCTGACTGGCCAGCGTCTCCAGGATCTGAACATGTTCCGGCGTGAAGCAGTCGGGATCACAACTCTCTACAACCAGGACACCGAGCAGGTCTTCTTTGGAGATCAGCGGCACTGCAACTTCCGACTGGGTTGCACGGCCGTCTGCACACCTGGCCTGGATCGCTTGCGGGTTGTCGGGAAGGTTCTTCGCCAGGATCGTCCGGCGCTCCAGCGCCGCCTGGCCGACTATGCCCTGGCCGAGGCGCAGGCTCCGGCACTTCTCCACAGTTTCGGGTGCGTAACCAATCTCAACTTTCAGGTCCAGGGTTCCCGTCTCGGGGCGGTAAAGAAGGATGCCCAGGATTTCATACTGAATCAGGCGGCGCAGCAGAACAGCGATGCGGTTCAGAAGCACGTCCAACTCGAGGATTGCCGTCATTTCCTTGGCAATCTCGTTCATGACCTGCTTGGTCAGCGCGTCGCGCGATTTCTGCTCGTAAAGGCTCGCATTCTCGATGGAGACGGCAATCTGCGCGGCAAGCGGTGTCAGCAAGCGCAGGTGATGCAGGCGAAAGTAGGCCTTCTCGGTGCTCTCCAGGACGAGCACCCCCACAATTCGGTCCTTGGCGATCAGGGGCAGAACCATCTCCGACTGCGGTTCTTTCCCGCTTCGCGCGCGCACCGGCAAGTAATCCGGATCGCGGCTCACGTCATCGACAATGCTAGCCGACCGGGTTCGCACCACACGGCCCACGACCCCTTCATGGATGCCCAGGCGCTGCAGCCGGCAAGATTCTTCGCTGTAACCTATAGACGTCTTCCAGACGAATTCCTGGCGCTCGTGGTCGACGAGCAGGATGGCGAAGATCTCATAATTGATGAAGCGCTGTGTTATCTGCGCGATCCTGTCGAGCAGCTTATCCAGATCCAAAATGGAGGTCAACTCCACGCTGACCTCGCTCAGCAACCGCATTGCCTCGAGATTGCGTTGGAGCTCGTCTTCTGCCTCCATCTTCTCCGTGATGTCCCGCAAGATGCAGGAAATCCCCTCGATGCGCCCCTGACCGTCCAGGATAGGCGCCATCGAGAGCTCGAGAGCGCGCGTCACATCACCCGACACATGTCTCATCTGCAGGCCTTGCACGACTTCACCAGAGAGTACCCGCCGATGGACGTCTTCCAACGTACCGGCTGACCCCTGGACCAGATCGAGAACATTCCGATACAGCACCTCTTCCCTGCTCCGGCCCAGGATGCGCTCGGCCGCATTGTTCCAGGTGAGAATGCGTCCTGCGCGGTCGAGGGCCATAATCGCGTCGCCGGCATATTGGACCACGGATTCCAGATAGTTCTTGGATTCCTCCAGTTCGCCACGAAGCTGAGCATTGCGGATCGCCTGGCCGATGGAGCTTCCGATGGCCTCCAGCAGTTCGATGTCAAACTGGTCGAAGGCCCTGAGGCGGTCGCTCTCGATATTTACAAAGCCGATCACCCCGTCCTCAAACTTCAAAGGTACGCAGATCTCCGACTGCGTTGACGGTATGCCTCTCATGTATCTGGGCTGCTTCGAGACATCATTGATCACGATTGTCCTTCCGCTTTCGATAGCCTCCCCGATAATGCCTTCCGGGATCCCCTGACTCGTGTATTTCCCTTGAGGCGGAGCTTCAAACCCTGCCGCGGCTCGCATCACTATCTGGCGTTTTTCGTAGTCGATGGTGGCGATCATGACGTACTGCAGTTGGAGCCGGTCCCGGATAAGTTCGGCGCCCTCGCGGAACAGCGCGTCCAGGTCAGGAGATGAAATGGCCAGGCGGCCGATCTCATTCAACAGGATGAGCTTTGGTAGAGACTGAGCCTGATTCTGCAACACTTCGTTGGACATCTATTTGGATTAGTCTATGACGGGGCCAGGGCAGTGAAAAACCACTTTTCGCGTCTTCGTGGCAAAGGCTGCCAATTCACCGCAAAGATGCAAAGAATCACCCCATTCTTGGTTGCGACACTGCGTTGTTCTCTTTTTTGATCAGAGCTTCTCCAGGAGCCTTCTTTTCTGAACTTCAAATTCCTCGGCAGTAATCACATTCCGGTCTCGCAGCTGCGCCAAATCCCGCAGCAGCCGGGGGATGTCTTCTCTGCCGCTTCCTCCGGACCCTTGTGAGGAAATCCGGTATGCCTCCCGCTGTTGAACGATGCAATTCTTGAAGGCCACCGGGTTCGCAATCATCCGGAACTGCGTCGTTCCCTGCTCGCTGGCGGTTTCTAATCCGACGTCTCCAAATCCGAGTATGCGCCCCAGGGCGCTCTGCTCGTGAAAGACGTTGTTGATCTTGTCCAGCGGGGCGTCGAAGGAAGAGACCGCAACCACGCCCTCCTGCTTCACGACTCGACGGTTTGTGATGACGTATTCACGGTTTTTGCGTACGCTAATCTCCCAGCACAGGTAAGCGAGTGGAACCAGATAGAACAGGAGGAAGGGGTAGTTGTTCAACACGACGGAGATGCCCAGAGTGGCGGAGATGCCCACAAGCACCATTGCGGCAACCACGTTCACCAGAATTGGCTTCAAGAGAACCAGGGCGTGCTGATGAGCGATTAGAACAATCGATTCCCCCGGCAATAGCTGGTTTTTGGTGAAGGACATCGATGGCCTCTGTTTTTTTAGAATTAGGCTAACGTTCCTCTCCGCCAGGCCGATATGAAGGCCAGCGGCGATAATCACCGCGACTATGTGCGGGACGTAGAGCCCTGGCGGAAAAGCGCTCGGTTTGATGAAAACACGGGTGAGGGGGACTGCCAGACCCTACGCCCCGCGCACCCTTTTCTCCGGCGCCTAATCCGCGCTCCCAGCCGAACTCCTGTCGCTTCTTTTTTGCACTTTAAAAGCCGGAAGAAATCTCCGCAGCAGCAGCCAGAAATATGTGGTGCTCGCGCCGACAGTAAACATCACTATTACATTGCTCTCGGGGCTCGGAGCGAACAGCGTATGCCGGTAACATGCACAAATAGCCCCCATGATGAAGCTCAACACCACGAGGAAACCGGCCATCAACCCGCTGGGAGCACTGCGTTTTCGAAACCTCTCCCAACCTAAAGACACGAGGTATGATGAAGCGCCCGCAGCGATGGCCGGCAACAGCCATATCTTCAGCGCTAAAATCACGCGCCCAGCATATCACGCGGAATCGTTCCCCGAAAGACTCTCAAGGATCTCGGATTGTGGATTGCGGATTGCGGATTGATTGCGGATCGAAAGACCTCCCGCGGGAGTTTTAATCACAAATCCGCAATTGTATTGACGCTCTTCTAGTCCCTTTTCTAACCCCTCCCTCGTCCTTCGTCATTTGTCATTCAACTCTGGTGCTATAATCCGTTTCTCAATCCCAAAGGAGACGTGCTGATGAACGGACTCACGAGGAGAGGCTTTCTCGGTGTTGGCGCACTTGGAGCAGCGGGCCTTTCTTTGGCCAGGGAGGTTGAAGATCCGCCGGCAGCGGAACCCGCGGCATCCGCCTCACCGCTCAAGATCGGTATTGTCACTTACAATATTGCCAAGGATTGGGACCTGCCGACGGTCCTGGAGAACTGCCAAGCCGCGAAATACGACGGCGTCGAGCTGCGCACGGGTCATGCGCACGGAGTGGAGCTCACTCTGACGCCCTCGCAGCGCACGGAAGTCAAGAGGCGCCTGGCAAACTCTCCCGTGAAGCTGGCCCAGCTCGGCAGCACCTACGAATTCCATTCCACGGATCCCGCGGAAGTACGAAGGAATATCGAGGGTTGCAAGCAGTACCTCCAACTGGCACACGACGTCGGATCGCCCGGGGTGAAGGTCCGTCCCAATGGGCTTCAAACCAAGGCTGGAGTGCCGGTCGAGAAAACCTTGGAACAGATCGGCAGATCCCTTCGGGAAATCGGGAAGACCGCGTCGGACCACGGAGTTGAAGTGCGCGTGGAAGTTCACGGCTCCGGCGATCCGCCACGCGCATATGCGGGATCTGTTCCAGGAGGAGTATCCGTGGAGGAAACTGATTGCCCTGCTTTCCGGAATCAAGTTTCAGGGCTACTGTTGTGCCGAGATCCCGGAGACCAGCGACCCCCTGCGTGTGATGCGCTATTTCCGGGCCCTTTTGCTCGCCTACCAGGGCGTTCTTTGATTTCAAATTTGAGATTTGAAATTTGAAAAAGTTACGGCGACTGCCTCTCGCGAAAGCGCGCAAGCTCAAGTAAGAACTCTTGCCGCTCGCGGCGGGCCTGTTCCAGACGCCGCGTTTTGTCAGTCAGATACCGTTGCCCCTTAATCGGGCTATTCTGCAGGGAATCGGCCCAGGCGCGCAACTGGCGCGAAATCTGCTCTGACGCAGATTTCAAATCTCAAATTTCAAATTTGAGATCCGAAAGTCCCTCCCCCGCCTCGGTTCATTTCATTCCGGGGCAGTTGGTGTCTGCCCAGGTTTATGCTAGGCTCATTCAGGAGCACCTATCGAATGGCAGCCATAAAGCGAAAGCAGAACCCCGGCGTGAACACGCACGGGATTGAAGGCGCTCAGGCAGTTTACCGCAACCTCAGCGTGCCCATTCTGTATGAACATGTGGCGCGCCGATACGAAGGGGTCTTCTCAGCCGGCGGCGCCCTGGTAGTGAATACGGGACGCCACACCGGCCGTTCGGCAAACGACAAGTTCATCGTTGAAGAGCCCTCATCCCGCGACAAGGTCTGGTGGGGCAAGGTGAACAGGCCCTTTCCGCAGGCCGCCTTCAACTCAATCCACGAGCGGATGAAGGCCTACATGCGGGGACGGGAACTGTATGTCCAGGATTGCCTGGCAGGCGCCGATCCCGATTATCAGGTCCGGATCCGGGTTATCACGGAACTGGCCTGGCAGAGCATTTTCGCCAGGCACCTGTTCATCCAAAGCAAAACCGCCGGGTCCGGCGAGCGCCCGCCGGACTTCACTGTCATTGCGCTCCCCAATTTCCCTGCCGACCCCGAGGAGGACGGGACCAACTCGGAAACCTTTATCCTCCTCGATTTCTCGCAGCGCCTGGTTCTCATCGGGGGCACGAGTTACGCCGGCGAAATCAAGAAGTCGCTGTTCACCCTTCTGAATTACTTGCTCCCGCAGAAGTCCGTCATGTCCATGCATTGTTCTGCGAATGTGGGGAGGGATGGCGACACGGCCATATTCTTCGGGCTGAGCGGCACCGGCAAGACCACGCTCTCGGCAGATCCTGAACGGCGTCTCATCGGCGACGACGAGCACGGCTGGAGCGAGCGCGGCGTCTTCAACTTTGAAGGAGGGTGTTATGCCAAGGTAATCCGGCTGAGCCCCGAAGCCGAGCCCCAGATCTACGCCTGTACCCGCATGTTCGGGACCGTGCTCGAAAACGTGGTCATCTACGAAACCTCGCGCGACCTCGACCTGGATTCCGATGCCATCACGGAGAACACGCGCGCGGCCTACCCTCTCTCCTTCATCCCGAACGTAGTTCCCTCCGGAATCGGAAACCATCCAAAGAACATCATCATGCTCACCTGCGATGCCTTTGGCGTCATGCCTCCAGTCGCGCGACTGTCCCCCGAACAGGCGATGTATCATTTTATTTCGGGCTACACCGCCAAGGTTGCAGGGACCGAGAAGGGACTGGGGAAGGAACCGCAGGCCACTTTTAGCGCCTGCTTCGGGGCGCCCTTTATGGTCCTGCATCCATCCGTCTACGCGAATCTTTTGAGAGAGAAGATCTCCCGTCACAAGGTCGATTGCTGGCTGGTGAATACAGGCTGGAGCGGAGGCCCGTACGGCGTGGGCAGCCGCATGAAAATTCAATTCACCCGCGCGATCATCCACTCCATTCTGGACGGAAGGCTGTCTGCAGTGTCCTCCAAACCGGATCCCGTTTTCGGGATCTACATACCCGATGCCTGCCCGGGCGTTCCCTCGGAGATCCTCACCCCGCGCACTACCTGGAAGGATGGAGCGGCCTACGACGCGAAAGCAAAGGATTTGGCTCGAAGGTTTGCCCGCAACTTTGATGAATTTTCCGGAGCGGTCCGGACTGAAGTGAAGGAGGCAGGCCCCAGAGTTGTATGAAGGTTGTCGACATAGTTGGAGTGCCCCTCGATCTCGGAGCCGGGCGGCGCGGTGTGGACATGGGGCCTTCCGGCTTTCGGATCGCTGATGTCGGCCCCCGTATCCGGGGGCTCGGGTACGAAGTTTGCGACTGCGGAAACATCCCGGTTCCGATCCCCGAAGTGATCGGTGTCAGGGACAGTCACGCCCGCTACGCCCGGGAGATCGGCGAAGTATGCGAGTCCCTGTGCGTGCGCGTACGTGAGAGCCTTGCCTCCGGTCACATTCCATTGAGCCTTGGGGGGGACCACAGTCTCGCCGCCGGATCGATTGCCGGCACCGCGGCCGCGCTGCGTGAACAAGGGAGGTCCTTCGGGCTGCTGTGGATCGACGCTCATGCCGACATGAATACGCCGGAAACCAGCCGCAGCGGCAATGTCCACGGTATGCCTCTGGCAGCCGTATTGGGAAAAGGGCCGATCGAATTGGCCTGCGTTGGCGGGTTCAGTCCCAAGGTGGATCCGAAACGCTGCGCGGTGGTCGGCCTGCGCAACCTGGACGAGCAGGAAAAGCAAACCGTCCGGCAATCGGGCGTTCGCGCGTACACGATGAAAGATATCGATCTGCGAGGAATGGCCGCGGTCATGGGAGAAGCCCTTTCTATCCTCTGCGCCGACGGCGCAGTCCTCCATGTTTCGTTCGACATGGATGCCGTGGATCCCTTCATTTCGCCCGGAGTGGGAACTCCGGTGCAGGGAGGGTTGTCCTATCGAGAGTCGCATCTCTTGATGGAAATGGTTTTTGACACCGAGCGTATGATTGCGCTGGACGTGGTCGAAGTGAACCCGATCCTGGACACACAGAATTCCACGGCGCGCCTCGGCGTCGAGCTCATCCTCTCCGCTCTCGGCAAGAAAATCCTGTAAATCCAGTAAATTTTCTCCTGCAACTTGGGCGCACCACGGTCAGTTGACAGCGGAGTTCCGAGGCTTGCAGACCCGCCCCGAAACTGAAATGACAAATGACCAATGAAAAATGAACGATGACAAATGAGAAATAGACTGGGGCGCTCTGTCCCGGGATTTGTCATTGGTCATTTTCGCAATGGCCTTGGGATTTGAAATGTGCGAACAGGGGCGTTACACTTGGGACCGCATCGAGGGATCATGCTCCCGGCCATTACGTTAGCGGGATTTCCAATGTCCGATTCCGCAGGTTTCAACTGGTATCCGTTTCTCCTCATCGCGGTTTTCGTTGGATTATCGTTCTGGGGCTCCTGGGGATGCTCACCCCATTTGCCTCCCGCAGGCGGAGGCAACGGAACTCAGGAACCGGCGCGACCGGACGAACAAACTTTGGCGCGGCTGCGGGAACAGATGGTCCGGGAACAGCTGGAAGCGCGTGACATCAGGAACGCCCGGGTTCTCGCCGCGATGAGGAAAATCGAGCGCCACAAATTTGTTCCCCAAGGAATCATCGACTCCGCCTATGACGACTCGGCGCTCCCGATCGGGCTCGGCCAGACGATTTCGCAACCGTACATCGTCGCGTACATGACGGAAGCGCTTGCCCTGCGCGGAGACGAGCGGGTGCTGGAAGTGGGGACGGGCTCGGGATATCAGGCTGCGGTTCTGGCGGAAATCGCGAAGGAGGTTTACACCATTGAAATCGTGCCCGAGCTGGCTGAGCAGGCGCGCTCTTTGCTGGATTCCCTTGCCTACAAAAACATTCACATAAAGGCCGGAGACGGTTACATGGGCTGGCTTGAGTATGCTCCTTTCGATGCCATCACCGTCACCGCCGCGCCCGATCATGTCCCCCAGCCACTGATAGATCAACTGAAACCGGGTGGCCGGATGATCATCCCCGTAGGACACGGCGAGCAGGACCTGCTGCTCATCGAGAAGAACGAGTCCGGAATCACACGCCGTTCTACAATCCCGGTTCGCTTTGTGCCCATGACCGGAAAGGCGCTTCAGGGGCCGCCGCGAAACAAACAATGACATCGGAAGGTCCGAAGATCCATGGTACCTCTTCGCGAGCCTTTGCGACCAATTCGGGGTCAGTTTCACCGCTAAGGCGCTAAGTCGCGAAGACGGTCGCGAAGCTTCATTGTCCTGAACCACTCCCAAGTAAACCTGCCTCTATTACTTTGCGTAAGTAACCTTAGCCATGGGCAATACTCTTTACGCCATCCTTATCTTCATCGTGCTCGGAAAGTCCTCTTCTGCGCAGGGGGAGACCGAACGGGACCTGGATGCCTTCATGTCCAAGGTCCTGGAGAAGCGAGAGGTCAATTGGGAGGCGCTGCACGGCTATGTTTTCAGCGAGACAGAAACTCTCGCAATCAAGGGGATAAACCTCCCTCCTACGTTCAATTTCAAGCGGGAGTATGTCTGGATCGTCCGTGACGGCTATCTCCTCCGAAGCCCGGTGCGCGTAAACAACGTCAAGGTCTCCAAAGAGGAACAAGCCGCCGAGGAAGAGGAGTGGGTCCGCAAGCGGAAGGATAAGCGTCACGACTCCCTGGAACGTGATGCCTTCTTCGATTTCAAATTTGAGCCCGGCAGTTATCTTTATGCGGGGAAAAAAATGTTTCAGGGCCGCGAGGTCGTCGCCATTGAGTACTATCCGAGCAAGAAGTCGCAGGCGCGCGGGCCCGACAAAAAAGATGATGAGGATGAATATGAGCGAATGTTCGAGAAAACCATCCTTGTCACCTTGCTGGTCGAACCAAAGGAGCACCAGATCGTTCATATCACTTTCGACAACGTGGGAATGGACTTCCTCCCTTACCGCTGGCTGGTCCGCCTGGAAGAGCTCCGGGCGTCCATGACCATGGACAAGCCTTTGGGCGATGTATGGCTGCCCAAATCGATTATGGCGGCGGGAAGCCTGCAGACAGCGAACACCACCCTTTCAGTCAAGTACAACCGGGAGTTTTACGACTACGGAAAGACCGATGTGCGCGTCAAACTGCGCTTCGGAGAACCGGATTTGAAAGAGCGCAAGAAATGAAAAAGCGCCGGACGCTCGCACTGCTCTGCTTGTTGTTGTGGAGAGTTCCTGCCGCACCTGGCGGTGAAAGAATCATCGTGGTCCGCTTTCACGGCAATTATTCCATATCGGATGACGAGATGGCACGCCTGGCAGATGTCCGTCCCGGCGCCGTACTCGACGAGGCTTCGCTCGCAGAGATCAAGAACCGGCTGGTTCGGACCCGGAAATTCGAGTGGGTCGAGGTCAGCAAGCGCTATCGGTCCTTGAGCGCCGGCGACGAGGTCGTCCTGGTCATCACCGTCAAAGAAAAACCTCCGGCCCGGAGCAAGTTCATGTTCATGCCCATCCTCTCCGGGAGCGATGAGTACGGTTTCACCTACGGCGGGCGGTTTACTTCAATCGATTTACTGGGAGCAAAGGAAAGACTCTCTCTTCCCGTGACCTGGGGTGGAATCCGGCGCGCCGCACTCGAGGGCCAGCGGGATTTTCACAATCCCGTCATCAGTTCCGTTTACTCCGGCGCAGGTGTCTCGCGAAAAGAAAACCCGCATTTTGAGATCGGAGACCTGAGACGTGAAGGCTGGGGAGGGGTTTCCCGAAGGATCAGACAGTTTCAGGTGGATCTGAGTGCCGGCTGGACCGGCGTGGACTTTGGGCCCTTGTCCGAGAGCTTTGTCAACTTCAGAACGGACCTGGCTTTTGACACCCGACAGGAGATCAATTTTCCCCGGGACGCCTTGTATGCCGGGATTGGCTGGGAACGAATCAAGCTACTGGACGGAGGGCCCCGCTTCAACAGGTACAAACTGGACGTGAGAGGTTACAAGGGCGTCTTCGGCCAGGCGATACTGGCCGGCCAGTTTCTCTACCACATTGCCGACGGACGGTTGCCCGACTATCAGCGCCCCTTCCTCGGCGGTTCTGCGACGCTTCGCGGCGAAAATCCGGGCGCGTTCATCGGCGACAACCTGGTCCTGACATCGCTCGAATTGCGCATGCCGCTCAATTCGAAGCTCGCCGTCTACCGCGCGGGCATTGATGTCTTCTTTGATTCCGGCGCGGTGTATGACTACGGCCGGTCCCTGGGAAGCGCCGATTTCAAGCACGGAGCCGGCATCGGCTTTTTTCTCTTTGTCGCCGGCTACGGCATCAAGGTGGATTTCGCGCACAACCTGCGGGACAACTTCCGCGTTCATTTCAGCACCAGCTTTCGCTTCTGACCCCCCTTGGCGTCTTCGCGTCTTCGTGGTAAAGGCTCCCCCAAATCCACCACGAAGACGCGAAGAAATCAGGAGGGCTTACGGGCGCGGACGAATGCGCTCATGAATTTCCCCGCCACAACGGGAGCCACCACATCCACATCGATCCCTGCGTTCGCGAGAAACCCGCGCGCATCCTCGACGTCGTACACTCGCGTCGGCTCCACCTCTATTTCGCGGAAGCCGGCTCCGGCCAATTTGGATCTGTATTCCTCTTCTTCAAGCGCCCCCGCGACACAACCGATCCACAGCTCGACGTTCTGTCGGATACCGGGCGGCACCGGCCCGCGCACGACCACGTCGGAAACCGCAAAACGGCCGCCCGGCCGAAGCACCCGGAAGGCCTCGGCCAAAACGCGGTCTTTGTCCGCCGAAAGGTTAATCACGCAATTGGAAATGATGACGTCCACGGCGCAGTCCGGCAGAGGTATGTTCTCGATCTCCCCCTGCAAAAACTCCGCGTTCGCCACCCCGGCCTTCCGCGCGTTCTCTCGGGCCAGCGCAAGCATCTCGTCCGTCATGTCCAGGCCGTAGGCCTTGCCGCCGGGCGCCACCCTTTTAGCCGACAACAGGACGTCTATGCCGCCGCCCGACCCCAGATCGAGCACCGTTTCGCCGGGACTCAACCGCGCGAGCGCGGCCGGGTTGCCGCAGCCCAACGAGGCCAGAAACGCCTCCTCCGGCACGGAGGCGATTTCCCGCGCGTCGTACAGGCCGGATGTAATCGGATCCTTGCAGCCTGAAGCGGCGTCCGTTCCACAACAGCCGCTGACGCCGCCGCTCTTTACCCCCTGCGCCGCCTGTCCATACTTTTCTTTCACTATCTCCTTGATGTTGTCCACACTTTCCTCCTTGTAATTTGAACGCTGCCCTACCGCCGAAATTGAACTATCTCCTCCGGGCGGATCGGCCTGTTGCGCGAGCAACACTCCTCGTAAAGAAAGCCGAGGAGCTCGCGCAGCCCACCCGCGTTCGCCGCATACCAAAGAAACTGCTGTTCTCGCCGAACAGTAACCAGGCCGGCGTTTTTCAGCTTCTCGAGGTGATGCGACAGCGTCGAGCCCGGGATCTCCAGCTCCTCCTGAATCTCTCCCACGACCATGCCGTGGGGATGACTCGACAGAAGCAGCCGCATGATTCTCAGTCTCGGCGGCGTGCCCATCGCCGACAGCATCTCCGCGTATCGGGCCACCTCGGCATCTGCGCGCCCTGGTTTCATATTTCTACAATAATAGAAATATAGAAATTGTCAACCCTTTTCCGGTTTTTGCGAACATTTTTTCACCACAAAGACACCAAGCCACGAAGATTCACACGGGCAAGAACGTGGCGGGTCTTTGTGTTCTTCGTGTCTTTGTGGAATCAGTTTGGTTGCGGCTATGCTGCGTCGTGTAAATTCGTGGCCAGGTTTTCAGGTGTGAGACAAAATGGCCGAGGAGGAAACCGTCATGGAGCGAAAGAATATCGCGAGCGGAACCCCTTGGGAACCCCTTGTGGGCTACTCCCGCGCCGTTCGAATCGGCCCTCACGTTCACGTCTCCGGAACGACCGCGACCGATGAGACGGGCAGGATCGTGGGGCGAGGCAATGCCTACGCACAAGCTGCCCAGGCTCTCAGAAACATCGAAAAAGCTTTGCGAGCCGCGGGCGGGCCCACGGCGAGCTCTTTCGGGACATCCGGCCGGCAACCAGCATGGTGGAAGTGAGCCGCCTGATCGACCCGGACATGCTGGTTGAAATCGAGGCGGACGCCTTCGTCGGAGATTGACGATGTACGAATGAAGAAATGCTGCAATTCAGACAGTGACCCTGCAGCGGCAAGACTCCTGTTTCACCACGGAGACACGGAGGGCACGGAGATTTCACAGAGGCATCAGGGTTCTCCGTGCATCTTCGTGCCCTCCGTGCCTCCGTGGTGAATAGAGCGCTTGAATCTTTCTCGAGCTTGGCTTCCCGCAACTCGTCGGGCTCGTGGTGGCTTGGAAGAGAGGACTTGATCGAAGAAATGCGAAATTCTTGATTATTAGCCTTTCTAATGAACCCCCCGTCGTCAATCCGCAATCCCTAAGTCGTTGTGAGCTTCCAGGGGGCGCGGTATTCCTTGGAAACGAACTTCTGCGCCTCGGGATCGCCGATGATTTTTTCATTCTCGACATCCCACTTGATCTGGCGGCCCAGTCTCTGGGCGATGTTCCCGAGATGGCAGGCGATCATCGAATTGTGCCCGATTTCCACGTCGGAGTTGGGGCGTTTGCGCGAGCGCATGCAGTCGACGAAGTTCTGAACGTGCGTCAGGTGATAGGTCTGAGTCACTGCGGTGCGGCGCGGCACCCCGGCTGCCTTGTACTGGCGCGGCTTATCTATCCTGTCGGTTTCGGGATAGACCTCCCAGCCTCCGCGATCCACCACGAGCACTCCGTTGTTAGCGTGGAACAGCACCCCGTGCTCCCGGGCTTCCGGCCCGCGCCCAGCTCCGAGCATATGCTCCCAGATCATGGTGAACTCCGGAAATGCCCAGATGACCTGTTGGGTGTCCGGCGTCTCCATGGCATCGTTCGGATATCCGTATTTGCCGCCCACGGAAACTGCCGAGCTCGGAGCCTTGACGCCCATAGCCCAGTTGGCAATGTCGATCATGTGGGCCCCCCAGTCGGTCATCAGGCCTCCGGAGTAATCCCAGAACCAGCGGAAAGTGAAATGGAAGCGGTTCTTATTGTAGGGGCGCTTCGGGGCGGGCCCCAGCCACATGTCATAATCGACCGTCGGAGGCGGATCGCTGTCCGGGACCGGAGGAAGTTCCCCCTTCCAGTCGAGATAGGCCCAGGCACGGACCAGGCGGATCTTTCCCAATTGGCCGCTCTTTACGTACTCCACCGCCTCTGTATAGTGCGGAGCGCTGCGCTGCTGGGTCCCCATCTGGACGACACGATTGTATTTGCGCGCAACGCCCACCATGGCGCGGCCCTCGGCGATGGTAAGCGCAAGAGGCTTCTCCACATAGACGTCCTTGCCCGCCCGGCAGGCCATGATGGTCGGAAGCGCGTGCCAGTGATCGGGCGTGCCCACGATAACGGCATCGATATCCCTCTGGTCCAGGACCCTGCGGAAATCGCGTGTTACAAGCGCAGGCTTCTGAAGTCCCTGATCTTCGAACAGCACCTTGGAAGCCATGGCGCTCTGTTGGTCATCGACATCGCAAAGAGCAGCGCACTCCACATTCTTGACTTGCAGGAAATCTCTCAGATCACCTCGGCCCATGCCTCCGCACCCGATCAGCCCGACGCGGATACGATCATTGGCCCCGAGCGACTTTCCCGGCGCGGGAGCGGCACTTGCCATCAGGTTTTCCCTAGCGAGCAACGTGGAACCAGCGGCGGCGCCGGCAGTCACCGATTCTTTCAGAAATTGACGACGGCTCTTCCGTTTCATAAAAGCCTCCTGACTGTTTGAGTGCGTCTGTCCGAATCACGTCAAAAATAGCGCTTTTCGTCGCAGAATTTCAATCAGATTGCGCAAAATGACACCAGCGATTAACCTGGCGCGGCAAAGCCGCAACCAAAACTGGCGATTCTTTGCGTCTTCGCGTCTTCGTGGTAAAGGCTGAGCCCAATCCACCACGAAGACACGAAGACGCGAAGAATCACGACGCGTTTTCTATCAGTGGAAAAATCCTTTCCGGTCAGGGAAGGATTTTCGTCTTCGTAGTACGGAGAAGCTGGGGAAAAATCACGCACGGCTCGCTTGGAGTTCAAGGTTTAGGTTGCAGCCTAAAGGCTGAACTCCAAACCTAGACAGTGACCTGGTTGAGCATCTGTTCCTTCTGCTGCCACAGAGCGCGTGTGAGCCCCACTTTGTAAACGTGGGCATTGCGCAGGCGCCGGTGGCTTTCGTGAAGATGCGCCAGCTGCTCTTTGCGTCGCGTCCGTACGAGATCGAGAGGAGGGAATTCGTAGACGATCTTGCCCCCCATCACGATATCGGTCAGGAGCTCGACACGGCGGCTGCTGTTGAGTTTCTTGCGGCGGAGCGGGTTGTTGGGGTCAATAATCAGAATCCCCGGATGGCTGACATCTTCCGAAGCCTGGGCCAGAGCATCCGCCTCCATGTAACCCTGATCGTCGTAGAAGCGCCACACCTTCTTGATTCCCGGGTTGGTCATCTTTTCCGGGTTGCTGCTGAGCTTGATCTTGGGCTTGCCGTTATGCTCCACCATTTTGTACACGCCGCCCAGGGCGCAACCGCCTTCACCGCCGGCCGTCACAAGGTTGGTCCCTACGCCCCAGATGTCGATTTTTCCGCCCTGGTCGGCGATGTCGGCGATGATAAACTCGTCGAGCTCGTTGGAGACGATGATCTTCACATAGTCGAGGCCGGCGCGATCGAGCATCTCGCGGGCCCGCTGGCTGAGGAACGCCAGATCCCCGCTGTCGATGCGAATCCCTGCCAGCCGGTGGCCCCGCTGTTCCAGTTCCTTGGCAACCTGGATCGCATTCTGCAGTCCGCTCTTCAACACATCATAGGTGTCCACCAGCAGGACGCAGTCATCCGGGAAGGTTCGCGCATACGCTCGAAAAGCCTCGAGCTCGGTAGTGAAAGACTGCACCCAGCTGTGGGCGTGCGTTCCTCGCGCAGGCACTCCAAAGGTCGCGCAACCGAGCACGTTGGAGGTGCCGTCCGCCCCACCGATATAGGCCCCCCGGCACGCCCGCATGGCCCCGTCCGGTCCCTGCGCCCGGCGCAGGCCGAACTCCACGACGGTTCCGTGTCCGGAAGCCTCCCACAGGCGCGCTGCCTTGGTAGCCACAAGCGTCTGAAAGTTGATATGGCAGAGCAATATGGTCTCTACCATCTGGCACTCGATCAGCCTCCCTGTCACCTGGACCAAAGGCTCGTTCGGAAAGACGACGGTGCCTTCCGGTATGGCGCGGATGTTCCCCTGGAATCGAAACTCGGAGAGACACTGGAGGAATGCTTCCGAAAAGAGGCGCGAGCCCGACGCGCCTCTGAGCAGCTTCAGGAAGGCAATATCCTCGTTGCTGAAGCGCAACGACATCACGGAATGGATGGCATCCTGCAGCCCCGCTGCTACGGCATAACCGCCGCGAAAGGGGTTGTGACGAAAATACAGGTCGAATGTCGCCGTATCGTCCGCATTCCCCTGCTCCAGGTAGCCGGCACCCATCGTGAGCTCATAGAGGTCGGTTAGCAGAGCGCTTGTATACATAACCCCACTTCAAATGACGAATGCCTCCGTGGCATGGCCGTCCCGGCCATGCCTGCGGCTGGACGCCTTCACGTGCGGGACGCTCGTGCCACGTCGTCAATCGTCAATAGTTCAGTCTCATGGCGATCGGCATCCGCCTTCCGGTTCCGAACGCACGGGGAGTAACTTTCAGACCGGGCGCCGCCTGCCTGCGTTTGTATTCGTTGCGGTATACCATCCGCACCACCTCTCGCACCACGGATTCCTCGTAGCCTCTGCGCACAATCTCCTCTACGCTCAACTGCTCCTCGATGACAAGCTCCAGGATGCCGTCAAGAACCTCGTAGGCCGGCAGCGTGTCTTGATCTCTTTGGTTCGGACGTAACTCTGCGGACGGCGCACGGCGGACCGAATTCTCGGGGATCACTTCCCTTTCCCGGTTGATATAACGCGCCAGCTTGTACACCGTCGTCTTCGGGACGTCAGAAATAACCCCGAGACCGCCCGCCATGTCTCCGTAGAGCGTGCAGTATCCTACGGCGAGCTCGGACTTATTGCCCGTGCTGAGCACCAGGTGCCCGAATTTGTTGGAGAGGGCCATGAGGATCGTGCCGCGGATCCGCGCCTGAAGGTTCTCTTCCGCGGTATCTTCGGGAAGACCGGCAAAAGCCTTCGCCAGGCTCCGCCGGTATTCCTCGAACGCCGGTTGAATCGGGATCGCCTGAAAACCGATCCCGAGGTTGTTCGCAAGTGCACGCGCGTCATCATGGCTCTCTTGCGCCGAGTACACCGAAGGCATGGACACCCCCAGAACGTTGCCGCTCCCTAGAGCATCAGCCGCGATGCACGCAGTGACCGAGGAATCGATACCTCCACTCAGCCCCAGGACTGCGGATTTGAATCCACATTTGCAGGCGTAATCGCGCGTGCCGGTGACCAGGGCCTTGAAGAGATTCTCCGTCGCGTCCTCTTTCCGATATCCGTGGTCTTCTTCCGCGTCCGGGTCCACGACCAGCAGTTCTTCCCGGAAGCTCTTCCCCTGCGCCAACACGCCGCCGTTTCGATTCAGTGCCAGGCTGTTGCCGTCGAAAAGCAGGTCGTCGTTGCCTCCGACGAGATTTAAATAGAGAAGAGGCAAACGATGTTTGCGCACGTGGCTCAGGAGCATCTGACAACGCAGATCAGCCTTATCCATCTCATAGGGAGATGCGGAGATATTGATCAGAAGGTTGGCGCCCCGCTCGACCTGGTTGCGGACCGGATCGGTGTGATACAGAGGTTTCGACCAGAAATCCTCGTCGTTCCAGCAGTCCTCGCAGATGGAAATTCCGAGGTTGCGCCCGCGGAAGGGGACAAGCACTGTTTCACGAGACCGCTCGAAGTAGCGGTCCTCGTCGAACACATCGTAGGTGGGCAGCAGAGTCTTGTGAATTACAGCCTGAACTTTCCCATCGCAGAGAAAGGCCGCGGCGTTGTACAGGGCCTTTCCTTGCGTCCGGTTGCGATCCACGAATCCGATGATGGCGGCCACCCGGTCGACTCGCGTGGCGATTTCGTTGAGCGCCCGGACGTTACTTTCAACGAACCCGTGAACCCCCAGGAGATCCCGCGGAGGATACCCGGTCAGACACAGTTCCGGAAACAGGGCCAGATCCGCGCCCATTTTCTGCGCTTTTTCCAACTCCTGCAGCACCCGATCCCTGTTGCCCCGAATGTCCCCTACCGTTGTATTGATCTGCGCCATCGCGACCTTCATGAATCCCCCGGAAAGAAGAAACAAGAATTATTGTACAATTTCGCGATTCTTCGTGTCTCCGAGTCTTTGAGATGATAAAACCGAAAACCCAAAGGGGTAATCCATGCGCTTGAAAGACAAAGTAGCGATCATCACGGGCGCTGCTGCGGGGATAGGGAAAGCGAGCGCAGAACTTTTCGCAGAAGAAGGCGCGCGAGTGGCGCTTCTCGATACTCAACCTTCCGGAGAGGAAGTGGCCGGGCAGATCCGCCGCGCCGGTGGAAACGCGCTTTTCGTCCAGGCTGACGTTTCCCGGGAAAAGGATGTGCAGCGCGCCGTGCGCACGGCGGAAGACACCTACGGGCGAGTCGATATCCTGGTCAATAACGCGGCCGCATTCGTCCTCAAGGGACTGGAGGCGACGCCGCAGGACTGGCACCGCGCCGTGGACGTCAACATGATCGGGGCGGCGCTTTGCTCGCGCTACGCCTCGGAAGTAATGAAGAAAAACGGAGGAGGGTCGATCGTAAACCTGGCATCGATCTCGAGCTTCATCGCCCAACCGGGCTTTCTGACTTACAGCGCCACGAAAGCCGCCCTGGTTAATATGACCCGCTGCATGGCCATGGATCTGGCGCCCTATAACGTCCGCGTCAATTGTGTCTGCCCGGGGACCATACGCACTTCTGCCACCGAAAGACACATGTCCAAAACCGGGATGACCGAGGATGAATTCGTCGCCCGAAACGCTCCCCTGCACCTGTTGAACCGCATCGGACAGCCTCGGGAGGTCGCCTATGCCATTCTGTTTCTGGCCTCCGACGAAGCCTCGTTCATCACGGCAACGCCTCTCATGGTCGACGGCGGTTACATTGCCAAGTGATCCGATTGACGGAGAAACTGTGAGGAAACCGGCCACGGCGAAAAGCTCGCCACGAATTTCACAAGGAGCTTAAGCCTGCTTCGCTCGCCAACGTGAGGGGCAAAGGGGTCAAGGGGGCAGAGGGAAGGCTTAGAACCCTGACCAAATATCTTCCAGGCGACGCGCTCATTCAGAAAGCTTTTTGCCCTTGACCCCTTTGCCCCTTTGCCCCTTTTCGGCTAGTGAAATCCGTGGCAAGTCTTTCTGTCGTCAATTGTTTCTCCGAGGTTCCTCCTGAGACTGAGGAAATATGAGCCGCGAGCCGTGGGTTGAAGGCATAGACATCGGCGGCACGACCATCAAAGCGGCGCTGGTAGACTACGGCGGTGAGGTGCGCGCACTCGAGAGCACCTCCAGCAATGTCGAGAATCTGCCGTCGTTCAAGCGGAGTTTCGGCGGATTGCTGGCGAAACTCGGCAAGAAGGTACTGCCGGGCGCGCGCCTCGCGGCGGCCGGAATAGGATGCAAGGGCGTTGTCGACACCGGCACGTCTCGCATCCGAATCCTGCCAGGGCAGTTCGCCTTCCTGGAAGGGTTGCGCCTGGACCGCTTGATTTCCGATGCTCTGGGCTTCTCGCTTCCGGTAAGCGCCGACAATGACGCCAAGACGGCACTCGTCGGAGAGCAACGCTGGGGCGCGGCCCGCGGAAAGCAGCATGTGGTGCTCCTTACCCTCGGAAGCGGTGTCGGAGGCGCCTTTCTCTCGGCCGGCGCGATGGTGCGCGGTTGCTCCGAAATCGCAGGCCACCTCGGTCACGTAACAGTCGATTTTCAAGGACCGCTCTGCAGTTGCGGCAATCGTGGCTGCCTGGAAGCGGTCTTCTCCGCTCGCGCGATCGAAGGGGATGCCGTGGCCTCTATCCGCCGCGGATGCGAATCGCCGCTGCGCGCGAAGTTCGCCGCGAATCCGGAGTCTTTAACTTGTCTTGACGTCTTCACCGCGGCCGCCTCCGGCGACCCGATGGCCAGGGGGATCGTGGAACGCGCCGTCGCTGCGCTTGCCGCCGCGATGGCCGGTATGGCGCACGCGCTCGACCCGGAGTTGTTCATCCTTGGCGGACAGATTGCCGAAGCGGGGCCGACGCTTTTTGGGCCGCTGCGTAAAGACTTCTACGGGCGCACGCTGCGCCTTGTCGGCCGGCGCATTCCGATCCGGAAAGCCGCCCTTGGGGAATCCGCAGGGGTGCTCGGCGCCGCCGCCAGCGCCTGGAAGGTGCTGGAATCCGATTCCTTGCGATTCCTTGCGCCTTCGCGTCTTCGTGGTGAAAGAAGCGCACGCCGCATTCACCGCTAAGACACGAAGACCTAGGCGGATTATGGAGCCGTGAGATGTTCCAGTTTCTGCAGAAGCTCCGAGGCGAAGTTGTAAATCGCCGGCTGATACTGCGGCGGTGTGTCCAGGAATGTGGCGCGCTCGAGTGCCAGGCGGAGGTAGTCGACTTCTTCGCCGGAAAGCGTGAGACGAGCAGAGACAGGATCGCGGGAAAGAATTTCAATTTGCATGACCGCCTCGTAATTGCTCAGTTAAACGGACGCCTTGCGAGTAAGGATTCAGACGCCCTTTTTCACCACGGAGACACAGGTCGTGAGAAAAAAATGTAGCGCCGGCTTCCAGCCGGCAACGGTCCTGACGACGCAAAAGGAGTTATCCAGGCGCGCATGCCGGCGAGACGCCGGCGCTACGATTTTTTCTCACGACCACAGAGATCACGGAGGTTCACGGAGGCGGCCGGCCGGGGTTCTCCGTGCATCTCCGTGTACTCCATGTCTCCGTGGTGAAAAAAGCTGGGGTCCGAATCTACCGGACCACCGTTTAATTGAGGGAATGCCGATTTTTCACACCTTCTCAGACAGAGGGAAACTGTTCATGCCAGGGCGTGCATTGCTCGTACGCCCAGGCGGCGCGTAACACGGTGGCCTCGTCCCGCCGCCGGCCGATCAGTTGAAGGCCTATGGGCAGACGTTCCGATGAAAAGCCGCAAGGAACTGAAATGGCCGGCAAACCGGTAAGGTTGATCGGCCGGACCAAACGCAGCAGGGCCAGTCGAACATTCTCGCGATTCCGCCCGACCGGCACTTCGTCTTCATCGATTCGCGGAGCCGTAACCGGCAGTGTCGGCACGGCAAGAATATCCACTGTCTTCATCACTTCGTCAAAGCCGGCGCTGAAGGCCTTGCGCGCCTCCTGCGCATGCAGGTAGGTGACGACCAGGCTCTCCGCGCCCCGCTCCATCCGGGATCTCAAGTCCGCGCCGTAGTCCTGCGGCCGGGTCCGAAGCCACCTCCAGTGGAAAGCCACTGCCTCCGCAACCGTGATCTGGTTTGCAACATCCCCGGCCTTGCCCGCGCCCTGGAATGAGACTTCCCTTATTTCCGCTCCACTCTCTTTCACCTTTGCAATAGCCTCAAGTACCGCACGCCGCACTTCTGGCTGCAAGCGCTCGAAGAAATACTGTTTCGGCACACCCACCTTGAGCCCTCGCAAGCCCTTGCGTAGAATTCGGGAAAACCGTTCGCCACGCGCGCCGAAACTGTCGGGATCGCGGGGATCCCTTCCCGCGATCGCGGTCATCAAAATAGCGGTATCCTCCACCGAACGGCAGAGCGGCCCGGCATGGTCGAGGCTGAAGGACAGAGGCACGACTCCGTGGAGAGGAACGCGGCCGCGTGTGGGCTTGAGCCCGACGATGCCGCAGGCGGAGGCCGGAATGCGAATGGAGCCCCCTGTGTCCGTTCCCAGCGAGGCCAAGCTCAGGCCCGCAGCCACAGCAGCGGCGCTTCCTCCGCTGGAGCCGCCCGAGACCCTTGTCAGGTCCCAGGGATTGCGCACGCTGCCGAAGTGGGGGTTGATGCTGGTGGCCCCGTAGGCGAACTCGTGCAGGTTGGTCTTTCCCAGCAGAATCGCTCCCGCCGCCGAGAGCCGCTCCACCACCGCTGCATCCTGCGCGGGTACAAAGTTCCTCAAGATCTTCGAGCCTGCCGTAGTCCGGATGCCGCGCGTGTAGAAAAGATCTTTAAGGTTCACAGGAATGCCGTGAAGGGGGCCCCTATACTCCCCGCGCACAATCTCCCTCTCAGCCTCGCGGGCCTGCCTCAAGGCAAGATCTGCCGTCACCGTGATGAAGGCATTCAATTTCGGTTGGAGCCGCTCGATCCTGTGCAGAAGCTCCCGCGCGAGCTCCACCGGCGAGAGCTTCTTTTTTCGGAGGAGCGCCGCAATCTGCGAAATGGTGAGGTTCTTGTCGGTCATGGGTCAATTGACGATTTACGATTGACGAATGACGAATCGTCATTCGTCAATCGTCACTCGTCAATCGCATGCTAGAGCCTTTCGAGGTGAGGGTCCTGCTCGAGCACCGGCCTTGTCTCCACTCGCGAAAGAATCAGCGCGGCCAGAACGGTCAGCACAATAATTCCCACAACCAAGGCGGCAAAATAACGGCGAAGCAAGGGGAGCGGTCCCAACATCTCCTTCACCGTCCCCGTGACAACCAGCATCCAGTTCAGATGGGGATACAACTCGCGGAAGTTGTTCAGGGTCCTGGAATCGGGTAACCCGAAGACGGAGGGCGCAGAGGCAGAGGAGATAAAATACCGTCTTCCCCTTTCCCGCGCGTTCAGGATCTCCAGCGTGCCAGGATATGTGGCCTGGTCGAGAATCGAATATCCCGGAGCGGAAATAACGGTTCCTTTGGCATGGATCAGGGCTGCAGTTGCGGAGGGGCCGCCTCGAACCGAGCCGATGAGCGAATGGATATCCTGCACGTCGAGAATGACCTTGATGACTCCAGTCACTCCTTCGTTTTCCACCAGGGGCTGCGCCAGCTCCAAGGAATAGACCTTGGCGCTCGAATCAAAGGTGACATCTCCGACGTAGACGGAACCCCTTCGCCCGTCTCCGTAGCTTTCTCTCCACCAGTCCTCGTCTGCCTGATAGTAATCGCTTGTCTTGCCCGTAGCAGCCACCAGCCGCCCCAGGTAATCGGTAACCATGATCTCCCGGAACGACTTCTCCGTGGCGCCATAACGTCTGAGAAACTTAGAAGCCTCATTATCCAGAATCGCCTTGAGCTCGGGGGAATTCCGTTCCAGTTTCGGCCAGCGGTTTTCCATTGCGGGTATGGCCTTGCGGACCTCTTCGAGATTTTTCCCGAGATCCAAATTGCCCTTTTTCACGGCTTCGCGGACAACAGGGACCTCCGTCAGACCCGCAACGACGATGATCTGATTCTGCAGATAACTGTTGATATAAGCGAGGGCGGTGTCCGCCGATTCGCTCAGGTTGTTTCCTGCCATCTCCAGATAGGCGCTCTCATAACCCTTGAAAAGCCACCAGGACCCTAAAAGAACTGGAATCGCGGCAAGGAGCAGAAGGATCGAAAGGATCTTAAAGTCAATCCTGAATTTGCCTTTGTCTTCGGTGCCGTTCATACTTCCTCCTCCCAAGGCATACTGTGGAGGCCAGGGGAAGGACTAACGGAGGCTGTCTGGGGAGAAAGTAGCGAGGCAAGGCAGCCGGTTCATCCTCCCCGCGGATTTTTTTACCTTGATGGGAGCCTATCATACACCTCGGGGTCAGGTCTTGAAAATTTAATTTTCCCTAAACTGCACAAAATGAAACCACAGACGAACACAGATGAACGCGGACCCAAGCCGTTGTTTTGGATTCTTGAAGAAGGGGTCGTCGGATGCCGCCTTTGCCCTCGCCTAGTCCATTGGCGCGAGCTCGTCGCGCGTCGCAAGGTCAAACGCTTCCAGCGCGAAGAATACTGGGGCCTCCCGGTCCCCGCCTTCGGAAGCGTCGATGCGTCGCTGGTCGTAATAGGTCTCGCGCCGGCAGCACACGGCGGCAACAGGACGGGGAGAATCTTCACAGGGGACCGAAGCGGAGATTGGCTCTACGAAGCCCTCTACCGCTTCGGCTTTGCAAACCAGCCAGTCTCAGCGCACCGCGACGACGGGCTTCGGCTCCACGACTGCCTGGTTACTGCCGCCGCGCGATGCGCGCCGCCGAACAACAAGCTCTTGCCGGAAGAACTCGACACTTGCAGGCAGTATCTGAGGCGGGAGCTCGAGATCTTGACAAAAAAACGCGTGGTCGTTGTGCTCGGCCAGGTCGCTTTCCGGGCGTATCTTAAAGCGTGGAAAGAGATCGGAGGCGCGCTCCCGCGCGGCAAACTCGAATTCCGGCACGGCGGGGAATGGGAGCTTCCCGGAGGACTCACGCTCATATCTTCGTATCACCCGAGCCAGCAGAACACCCAGACGGGCAAGCTGACGCGAGCCATGTTTCATCGCATTTTCCGGCGCGCCCGCCAGCTCTTGAGCGGCGGATGATTTCAGACTGGGCGGGGGAGCAGAGGGGCAGAGGAGCTGGGCAGAAGAGATTCCCCTCCGCTCCTCTGCCCCCCGGCCCCTCTGCTCCCAGGCCCGGGTCTGGATAAGCGCTGGACTTGGGTACGGGTTTGCTGGCAGAATCTAGGGTCAATAAAACTCCTCTCAGAGGGTGGAATCGTATGAAACGTTGCCCCACATTGGCGTTTGTGACGCTCATCGTCTTGGGCGTAATGATTCCTTCAAACAGCTACGCCGGTGTGGAAGACATACTGGGCAAATGGGTTGCAAAGGCCGTCACACCCAACGGTCCCATAGAGCTGCAACTGGAAATCAAGATGGAAGGAAACCAGCTGGTGGGCGCGATGGCAGGACTTCAAGGGAGCGTTCCGCTATCCAATCTTAAATTCGAAGATCCCGATCTTTCTCTGGAAGCCACCCTGGCAGGCACAACCTTCAAATTGACCGGTACGCTAAAAGACGGAAAATTCGCAGGCAATTACGAGCAGGTAGGAGCGGATCTAAAAGGGATCTGGACCGCCGAACGAAAGGCCTCCTCGGCCGCCGCGGCAGATCCGGCAGAAATTGCCGGAGCCTGGGCTTCTGTTGCCGTCACGCCGCACGGGGATCTCACGGTGACACTGGATTTAAAACAGGAAGGGGACAAGGTCACGGGCTCGGTGTCATCCGAAACCGGCGCCCTCCCCATTCAGGCAGCTTCCTTTAAAGAAAACATGCTGCAATTTGACGTCGTATTCGGCGGAACCCGCTATCGCATCGAGGCGCTGCTCAAGGATGGTAAGCTCTCCGGGCAATGGTCCTCCGTGGGAGGCAGCGACTCCGGCGCGTGGAGCGCGACACGGAAGATCGTCGCTCCCGCTCCTTCCGCAGCCGCTGCGTCCCTGGACGGAACCTGGAACTCTGTCGCCCTCACACCTGACGGGGACAACATCGTCTTCGTGCTCGAGCTTAAACAGGCGGGGGAAAATGTCACCGGAAATGCGGTGGCGCCCGATGGGAAGATTCCCATTCAGAAGGCAACCTTTGTGAATAGTGTGCTCACCTTCGACATCCAATACTCCGGTTCTACGTACCGCATCCAAGCGAACATGGAAAGCGGCAAGCTCACTGGCAAATGGTCTGCCATTAACGGACAGGAAACGGGATCCTGGTCCGCCACGCGCAAATCCCCGTAGTGCCTTTGCGATCTTCGCATCTTCGCGTTGAACTCGGGCTCAGTCTCACCGCGAAAGGCGCTAAGTGCGCGAAGGGAATAAACCCACGATACTTGTTTATTGCAGCGCGTGTCGGCGACTAATATGGTCGCGCGAGATCAAACGCGGTAATCTTTCAATTGACGATTTACGATTGACGATGGGGCAACAGGTCCATACACAAATCGTCAATGGCAAATCGTCAATCGTCAATCAGGGCAGGCGGCCAGGCAGGATAGGCGACTATGAACAAGATACCGGCACGGCTGGAAAAAAAAATAGACCTCGCCGAAGGGCTGGCCATATTCCGATTAGTCTTTGACCAGGACTTCAGGTTCGCGCCGGGCCAGTACGCCACTGTGTGGCTGACACACAAAGGCAAGACCACCCCGCGCCCTTATTCAATCGCGTCTTCTCCTGCCGAGACCCGCGCTCTCGAGTTTTATATCAATCTTGTGGAAGAAGGCAAACTCACACCCAGTCTCTGGGACCAGGAAGTCGTGCGCGCCCTCTCAGACGAAAGTCCTGAAACGCACGTCCATGTCAGCGGCCCGAAGGGGACCTTCATTCTGGATCCCGTCGACCCGCGTGACCTGGTGTTTGTGGCCTCCGGCACGGGGTTGGCCCCGTTTATAAGTATGACTCGCAAGCTGAACGAAGATTTCCTGGCAGACCCGGAGAACTTTCGGAGCCGGCGTATATATCTCATACACGGAGCCAGCTACTCGGACAATCTGGGATACCGGCAGGAGCTCGAGGCGCTCGCGGCGGAGGCGTTGAAGAATCCTTCGAGGAAGCTGGGACTGGTCTATTTGCCGACGATCAGCCGTCCGCACATGGACCCGTCCTGGACAGGTCTCAAAGGGCGCGCGGAAGCAATGTTCGAGGAGAAACCTCCACGCGACTCCCAGCCTCTGGACCTCGACGCCACGGTGAAAAGCATGTTGCGCGCGATGCTGCGCCCTGAAACTCATGCCGTATACGTCTGCGGGCACCCCGGTACCATCGACAATACGCTGCAAATCCTGTCCGCCCGGGGGTTCAAACCGGTCACGGACATCAAGTTCGAAAAGTACTACCCGTAACAGAAATCCACCACGAAGACACAAAGGCGCGAAGAAATCCTTGGCGATTCTTCGCGTCTTCGTGTCTTTGTGGTTAGCTGTTACCTGGCCAAGTCTGCAAAAGTTTTGAGGAATGTCCGGGCGGTTCTGTCCAGATTTTCAATAGAGCCGCCACCCTCGAGAACTTCGCACATCTCGTACGCAACGTATCCGCGGTATCCCGAATCCTTCAGGGCCTGGAAGAAACTCTTGTAATCGATGAATCCCGTTCCGAATGGAACTGCGCGGACCACGTCAGACTCCTTGACGTAGTTCACCAGCGTGGCGTCATATTTGTAGCGCGCGTGCTTCACATAATCGGCCACCGTCGTGTACACCATGTAGGGCGCCATCTTGCACGCGGCATCCGCGAGCTCCTTGCCGTTGATCCCCTGCAACGCGGGCGACCAGGCGTCGAAGGCCGCTTTGCAATTCGGTTCATTCACCTCGCGGATCAACCAGTAGGTAGCGTCCGGGTGGATAGCGATGTCATGATGGTTCTGGACGGCCAGCGTTACGCCATACTCTGCGGCCTTGCGCGCCGCCATCTTCAATCCCTGGACGACGATTCCCCACTGCGTGTCAAAAGGCACTCCGGGACGCTCGTAGCCAGTAAAGACCCGGATGATGGGGACATCCAGATCACGCGCCAGCCGGGCCAGCTCGCCCACATAAACCGCGTTCATCTCGGCGCTGGGGATTCCCGGCTTGTCGGCGCTCGTGGTGAAATCCGTATAGCCGGCAAGGCAGACCAGTTTTAACCCCAGCTCCTGGATTCGCGCCTTGAGCTTCTTTCGCGCCTCGCCATCATAGTCGAGTGGAGAGACATGCGGTCGCTTGGCCATGAGCTCGATGTGGGTGAATCCCAGCTCCTTGGCTTTCAGGAGAAACTCGTCCGTGGTCAGTTTCGTCTGACCCCTCCAGACTCCCGCATAACTCACCGAGTGCAACACGGGAGTGAGAGAATAGTCCTTTGATCCCGACTGCCCCCACCCCGCAGTCATAAGGAAGACCACAGCCAGACCCGATCCGAATGCGACCTTCATAATTTAGCCCTCCTACTTGAGTTGGCTCTATTTCAGAGCTTCTCCCGACATTTGTCAACTTCAGACTTCAAACCTCAGACCTCAGACTTAACTGACGAGGATCTTTGAACCCTTTTTGGCGGAATCCACCCGGCCCGAACTCCCATCCGTGTCGGCACGGCTTCGTAGGTGGTCAGACGTCCGCTCGCTGAGGGATCTTGAACTCCTCTAATGTCATCAGGCGTCTGGTTCATAATGCGACCGCGTATTCCCCCTATGCCAGGATTAAGAACTCAGGTCTGAAGTCTGAGGTCTGAAGTGAAGTTTGTTGCAATTACAAGGCAAAGTCTGCATGATATTACGTTTTTTGAGAGCCCACGGATGAGACTTGCGGTAGATGAGGTCATACCCTACTGGCAGGAGGCGTTTGCCGGGCTGGGGGAAATTAGGACTTTTTCCGGAAGGAAACTGCTGCCCGTCCACGTCCGCGACGCGGACGCCTTGATCGTCCGCTCTGTGACGCGCGTGGATGCGAGCGTCCTGGAGGGAAGCTCCGTGCAATTTGTGGGAAGCGCCACGATCGGCCTGGACCATCTCGATACCGCATATCTGAAAGCGCGCGGCATTCACTTTACAAATGCCGCGGGAAGCAATGCCAATTCCGTGGCCGAATACGTGACCGCGGCTCTGCTCCTTGTCGCGGGGCGCAAGGGATGGGACCTGCAGCGCAAGTCGGTCGCGATCGTCGGCAACGGCCACGTGGGCACCGCGGTGGAAAAGAAAGTCCGAGCCTTGGGAATGCCGGTGCTGCTGTGCGATCCGCCCTTGCGCGAAGTCACTGGAGACCTGCGCTACCAGGATCTCGACGACGTGCTCGACGCCGATATTCTTACTTTGCACACGCCTTTGACCAGGCAGGGCCGCTACCCGACCTGGCATATGATCGGCGGCGACGTCCTCGGGCGTCTCTCCCCCCATCAGTTCCTGATCAACTCTTGCAGGGGTTCGGTCGTCCAAGGACCCGCCCTGAAGCAAGCCCTGCTGGGGCGAAAGATCGCGGGCGCGGTCCTGGATGTCTGGGAAGAGGAGCCTGGCATTGACTATGAGCTGCTGGATCTTGTCGATCTCGGAAGCGCGCATATTGCGGGGTTTTCACTGGACGGAAAGGTGCGGGGGACCGAGATGATCCTCGAGTCTCTTTGCGGGCATTTCGGACTTCCGGTCCTGTGGGACAGCCGGCGCCTTTACCCTCCTCCGACAAAGATCAAGGCGGACCGCGGCGGCCAGGATGCGGTGGCTTCCATTGTCCTCCAGGCCTACGACATCGAGCAGGATGATCATAACCTTCGCGCGTTGCGCGGCCTTCGTCCCGAGGAGGCCGAAGCGCGCTTTGACCGGCTTCGCAACGAGTACGCCTTGCGACCTGAATTCCGCCACTTCAGTGTGGAGCTGACGGAGGAGAGCTCCGAACTCGGCGCTGTCCTGGGTGAGCTGGGGTTCCGGATTTCGGTTCCGGTCACGGCGCCAAGCAACTACAAAGGCTGCTAGAGACAAGAAGGGTCGCGATGTTGAAGAGCTTGCTCGAGTGGATGTTCCTGGTACCGACCATCACGGGTTCGGTCTACGTCGTACTGTGCTTGATCGCCTTGTGGCGCTTCCACACGCGGCCTCCCAAAACAGCCCGGAAGCCCTTTGTATCGTGGCCCCCGGTCACGATGCTCAAGCCCGTTCACGGGTTGGAAAAGAATCAGCGCGAAAACCTGCGCAGCGCCTGTCTGCAAGATTATCCGCTTTTCCAGGTGGTCTTCTCGGTTCAAACCCCGGACGATCCGGCGGTTCCCCTCTTGAGAGAAATACAGCGCGAGTTCGGGCCCGAAAGCGTCACGGTCGTTATCGGAAATCGCCGGGCGGGAAGCAACGGCAAGATCAACAACATGCTGGGAGGACTCCCGTACGCTCGCCACGAGATTCTGGTGATCAGCGACAGCGACGTCCGTCTCCGCCCGGATTACCTGAGAACGATCATCGCTCCGCTGGCGGATCCGGAAGTGGGGTGTGTGTGCACGCTATATAAGGCGAGCTGCGCCGAGACCTGGTTTGAAAAGGTGGAACTGCTGACGCTCAATGCGGATTTCATGGCCAGCGTCATCTTCGCCCACGTTACCGGCGCTTCCAAGTTTTGCCTGGGAGCCTCCGTAGCTCTTCGCCGCTCGACTCTGGAAGAGATAGGAGGCCTGGAGGCCCTTGCCGACTATCTGGTGGAAGATTACGAGATGGGCCAGCGCATCTGGGGCTCGGGGAAGAAGATTTCCATCGTCCCGTATTTTATCGACACGATGGTGGACCTGAAGAGCCCCTCCCAGTGGTGGAACCACCAGGTGTACTGGGACCAGAACACGCGCGCCGCGCGCCCGGTCGCGTTTCTTGCCACCGCCATTATCCGGTCCACTCCCTTCGCCCTTCTCTTTGCCTCGATGCGGCGGCTCGATGGGGTCGGGCTTGCCGTTCTGGGGGCTGCCATACTTGTGCGGATGGCCACGGCAGCCATGACGCTGGGATGGGGTTTCCGCGACCGCGAGGGTTTGAAAAGCCTTGCGTTACTACCTTTCCGGGACCTCGCCGGGCTCGTCTCGTGGTTCCTCGCGCTCACCCGCAAGACGACCATCTGGCGCGGCTCGAAATTCACTCTCACTCGCGACGGCCGTCTCGTTTCCCGGGAGATGCGATCGTGAAACGGCTCATCGTGACCGGGGACGACTTTGGCCTCGCCGAACCGGTGAACGAAGCCATCGAGGAAGCGCACGTCAATGGCATTCTGACTACCGCAAGCCTGATGGTCGGAGCTCCGGCATCCCGGGATGCCGTCGCGCGAGCCAAAAGGATCCCCAGCCTGCGCGTCGGTCTGCATTTGGTTCTCGTAGAAGGAAAGCCTGTATTGCCTTCGGCTTCTATCCCGGCCCTGGTAGACAAGAATGGCGAGTTTTCAACACGGCTCGCGGAGGCTGGATTTCGTTTCTTCCTTCTTCCAGGAGTGCGGCGCCAGCTGGAAGCCGAAATCCGGGCGCAGTTCCAGGCCTATCGAACCACGGGCCTGCCTCTGGATCACGCCAACGGGCATAACCACATGCACCTGCATCCTACGGTCCTGAGTCTGGTGCTCAAGGTGGGACGCGAATTTGGTCTGGCCGCCGTGAGGGTTCCGTACGAGCCCCCACTGCGCTCGTGGCGCATGTCGCGGCGCTTCCTGGTCTCGAGACTCGCTGCGAGTCTGTCTCTCACGCCCTGGACCGGGCTGATGCGAACGCGGCTGCGCCGGCAGAAACTGCGG
>QHZE01000523.1 GCA_003225335.1 Acidobacteriota bacterium | reverse complement strand
CCCACACAAATCGGGTCAGCCCGAAGTACCTCTGGACGAGCTCGATGAGGTTGGCCGGCGCTTCCCCGGCCAGGATCCGCTTGACCACGTCCTTATGCGCGGCGTATCGCTCCGGCTCGCGCTTGAAGATCCACAGGCACGGCTCGGAGCAGAAGATATACTTCCGGCCTTCGTGGACGTGGATCTCCGCCGTGTTGCGTTCCGGCGTGCCCCCACAGAGCACGAGCTGGCAAAGGTCACAGAAACCAACAGGCGTCGCCCCGTGGGAGTACCATTCAACGCCCGGCCCAGCCTCCCGCCACCGCTCCGTGATCCGTTCCCAGACCGGATCCAGCAGGTCCCAAGTGCTCGGGTACTTCCCTCGTAGCCACGCCCGTTCATCCGGCCCCGGCAGGGCGAAGTTGAACCAGACGGTCGCGCGATACGTGTACGCGCTGGCGTAGACCATGTGGTGGTAGATATCGAGCGCGCTCAGGAACTGCTCCCAGTACCACGGCCTCTGGAGCCCGAAATCCGAAAGGGCCCGCTGGAACTGGTCGATGACCCACTCCTCCACGAATTCCTTGAACGAAGCCGTGCGGTCGCGCAAGGGCGTCAAGTAGTCCATCGCGAACCCGGTCACGACCGCGAAGAACAACCAGCTGCGCCAAAACCACTTGTCGACGAGGTACTGGGCGTAATCCGGATCGTGTTTGAGAACCGTTTCGAGAACGGGGCGCCCGATTTGAGCGTGGCGGGCTTCGTCGGTCTGGATGCTCTGGACCATCTTCTCGAACATCCGGTCGCCCACGCGGTGGGCCATCGAGGCCAGGCCGATGAACTGCAGGTTTGTGAAGCCGGTTTCGAAGACGAAATTGGTCCCGATGGCGAACTCGATCGGGTTCGAGGCGATCAGGAGCTCGTCGACGAGGTGACGTCCGGCGATGGCGACCCAGTCGTCCGAGTGGAAGAACTTGTGCGTCCAATCGAACTGCGGATCCCAGGGCACCAGTTCATGCATCAGCAGGAGTGGGATCTGCGTGTGCCGGAGCTCATCGAGCGCCTCGAACGTCGCCGTAGTCCGCCACGCGCTGTCGCGAGCGAACCGGCCGGCGCGCAGGTTGCCGATGACTGCGGCGAACTCCGCCAAAGGAAGAGTCGCTGCGTGGAGCTTGACGGCATTCAGCCAGCCGGCATCGAGTTTCTGGAAGTCCTCGACCCGGCCGATCGCGTCCCGCACAGCGTAAACGGAAGCATCCTTTGCGTGCTGGTTCGTGACATACTCGCTGTAGGAGGTCCGGTACGGTTCATCCCAGCCTTGCCACTTGGCCTGCGGCAACCAGGGACGGCCGCTCGCCGCTTCCGGGAAGGCCTCTTTCTCGTCGACGTACGAGAACTCCCAGTCGAGCTTGCGGGCCAGATCGAGCCACTGGTCGCGCTTCAGCACGAATCACTCCTTGGGTGGGCCAACTAACGGATGTGGGATGAGGGGGACAACGCCAACCATACTCGTAAAAAGCAAGACCGCTGTCAAGCAGCAAACATGAAGAGGTGCGATCAAAAGTGCGAGTCAAGCAGCGCGGTCGGAGATACTGTGAAGTCTGCATAAACTGCACAAAATGCAACCACCGATGAACACAGATGAACACCGATCCGATCCGTGTTCATCTGTGTTCATCTGTCGTTTTCGCTCATGCTTTTGGTTGTGGCTTTGCTGCTTCGTGGAATTCGGGGCCAATAGAACCGCCGCTTTTCACCACGGAGACACGGAGTACACGGAGATGCACGGAGAACTCTCTGTGAAATCCCCGTGCCCTCTGTGGTCGTGAGAAAAAATAGGAAAGTGCAAAAACGCCCCTAGTATTTTCAACAATTTCCGGGCGTGAAAGCCGTGGATTTTGAATTTTTTCTCACGACCTGTGTCTCCGTGGTGAAACACGACGTCTTGCCGCTGCAGGATCACTGTCTGAATCGCAAATATGGGTAATGTATGGCACGAATGGTTACGATGTGTCATACGTTAGCCGTTTTCAGCGACTCCCCCAAAACGGTCAGGCACCCCAGGGTTTTGAATCCGAAAGCCGGACTCAAACTATTAGCCGCCCGCGCTGTCAGACGGCTTGAAAGTCGGGAAAAGCCCTCATGAGGCAGATCTCGTGGAGCCGATTGTGTGGCGGGCTTCTAAACATATCCTCTTATCTGTCCAAGTCCGCCTGCTGCAAGCAAAGTTCGCAGTCATGGCCGGGACGGCCATGACACGAAGATGTCGTGGCGAGGGCGTCTCGCCCGTGAGTGAGCTGGCGGTACGAGGCATCAGCGGCGCACGATTCCCCTCCGGGTGCGAAACGGCGGCGCACAGTTTTACCGACCTGTTCACTTTAAGGAGGACCAGCCTGTGAAGGCGAAAATCCTGGTGGTGGAAGACGAGGGCCTGGTGGCCCTCGACCTGACGGAAAGGCTAAGGCGGTTCGGGTACGAGGTCCCGGCCCCGGCCGGCTCGGCGGAGGAGGCCCTGGCCAGGGAAAGAGATACAATGCCCGACCTCATACTCATGGACATCAGGATCCAAGGTCCTTTGGACGGCGTGGATGTGGCTCAAGTCATGCGCTCCCGCCGGGACGTACCGGTGGTTTTCCTCACGGCCCACTCCGACGCAGCAACCCTCGAGCGGGCCAAGACCGCTGGGCCCTACGGGTACGTCCTGAAGCCCTTTCGCGACCGGGAGCTTCAGATCGTCATCGACATGGCCCTCAACAAGCACCGGATTGAGATCAATCTCGCGAAGCTTCAACAGGGCGTCGTCGTGACGAGGAAGTTGAGCGGACTTTTGCCCATCTGTGCCAGCTGCAAGAAAATACGGAATGGCAAGGACGAATGGGAGGCCGTTGAAGCTTACATCCAGACTCACTCCGACGCCGAATTCACCCACGGAATCTGTCCCGACTGTTCGAAAAAACTTTACTCCGAGCACTTCTCACGCGTCGGGAAGTCGGCTAAAGCCTCGGGAGGTGAGTGATGAGCAGCACGGCCAGCGTGATTATCGTGGAGGACGAGGGCCTCGTGGCCCTGGATTTGAAGCGACGGCTGGAGCGGATGGGATATTCGGTGGCGGCCCAGGCGTCTGGCGGGCGAGAGGCCGTCGAGAAGGTCCGCGAGACGGCGCCCGATCTGGTCCTGATGGACATCAGTCTCGGGGAGGACCTGGACGGCATCGAGGCGGGGGAAATCATCCGGGGGAGACTCCATGTCCCCGTGGTGTATCTCACGGCGCATTCCGATCCTCCGGGACCGGGAGCTGCAGATCGCCATCGAGATGGCCCTGTACAAACACTCGGCGGAAATGATCATTTGGGAGAGCCGCGAATGGCTGGCGGCCACCCTCCGCTCGGTCGGTGAGGCGGTGATCGCCAACGACCGAAACGGCGCCGTCAGCTTCATGAACGCCGCGGCGGAAAAGCTGACCGGGTGGCGGGAGGAAGATGCCAAGGGACGTCCTTTGAGCGATGTCCTCCGCCTCCTCGACGGAGCTACGCGCGAAGCGCAGCAGAATCCTGTGAGCCGAATCCTGAGCGAAGGCCGCCCCCATCCCTTGCCGGAAAACACCCTCCTGCTCCCCAAGGGCGGCGAGCCGGTGCCGATCGAGGACAGCTTCGCGCCCATCCAAGATCCCAAAAGGGGGGTCCTGGGGGCGGTGCTCGTCTTCCACGACGTCACGAAGCGGCGTGAGGCCGAACAGCATGTCCAGCAGTTGAACGAGGAGCTGGAGCGCAACGTGGCGGACCTGGACGCCTTTTCCTACTCCGTCGCCCATGACCTGCGGGCCCCGTTGCGCAGCATCAATGGCTTCAGCGCTATCCTTCTGCAGGACTACGAGCAGAAGCTGGATGAGGACGGAAAGCAACATCTCCGGAGGATCCGGCGCGCCAGCCAGCGGATGGCACAACTGATCGACGACCTGCTGAGGCTGGCCCGGATGTCCCGCGCCGGACTCAGACGCACACCCGTGGACCTGAGCGACCTGGCCTGGAGCATCGCCGAGGAGCTCAAGAAAGGCCGCCCGGACCGCTCGGTGGAGTTTCTCATCCAGCCCGGCGCCGCGGCCGAGG